>NZ_JAGPXK010000003.1:0-394846 GCF_018070675.1 Nocardiopsis sp. B62
GGATGGGGGGGGGACGGGGGCGGTTGTACAAAGGTGGGCGGGTCGGGGGCGAACCCCGACCGGCCCTCCGAGAACGGGGACGGGCGGCATGGGCCGCCCGTCCCCGTCGTGTGTCAATGAGGGGGACTTACAGCCAGTGAACGACCTTCTTGGCCATGTGATGCTCCTTCGATTCGAGTGAGTGCTGCTGGATCATCGGGCGGTCGGCACGGCGGACAGACAGCGACAGAGACGGACCGGCCAGCTTCTGGCCGAAACCGGCGATGCCCTCTGGCAGGATGCCCTAGATCGTGACGCTAACCAACCCCCCTGGAACACAGGGTGACCACTAAGGTAGCCTCAACCTGCGGGTCACATACAATCGGCGATTAAGTTATTACCCAAAGTAATGTAAAGTGGTAGGGGCGTACTCCCCAGTCGCCTACCAGGGAGGACGTGGCACCCACCCGGTCACCGAGTGGCACCGTGAGGGAACGCGGGGCGAGTCCGGTTCGTCGAAGGGAGAACCGTGAGAGGCGGTGGGCGCATCAGAGTCGAGTGCGGGGGTCCGGAGACAGAAGGTGACACTGGGAGGGAGGAGGGAGCGGTGAGCATCTCTGAGAAACCGATGGCAACCGAGGGCGCCCCCCTTGGGGAGCGCCGGTCCTGGCCGATCTTCCAGCAGCCCCTGGGGCTGGTCGTCTACCTGATCCTGTTGGTCTTCGTCGCGTTGTTCCTGTTCGGGGTGGCGGCGGCGCAGACGGTTCCCACCGTTTCCGACCTCTCACTGCTGCTCGCCCTGGTGATCTCCGCAGTGGTGTGCGTCGAGGCGATCCGCCGCATCGACCTGCCCGCCGGGATCACCCGCGACCTCCTGGGAGCCTGGTGGTTCCCCGCGATGCTCCTCCTGCCCCCGGTGTACTCGCTCCTCATCCCCGTCCCCGTCTACCTCCTGCTCCAGCGCCGGAGCAGGCGCACCCTGCCGCACCGTCGCGTGTTCAACGCCGCCGCGATCGGCGTCTCCGGCTTCTTCGCCTCGGTGGTCTGGCACGGCGCGCAGGGCGGCCTGCTGGCCGGGATCAGCGGCTCCCCGAACGCGCACGAGTCCCTGCTCTCGCTCAGCGGCGTGAGCCTGGCCCTGGCCTGCTGCGCCGGTTTCACCGTCATGAACACGTTCCTGGTGTTCCTGGGTACCAGGCTCAGCGGCGGATCGGGCAGCGTGCGGACCATGTGGGACCGGGAGGCGTTCCTGGTGGACTCCGCCGAGTTATGTGTCGGGGTGACCGTCGCGATCCTCGCCCAGTTGTCGATGTTCCTCCTGGTCATCGCGGTTCCGCCGGTTCTCCTGCTCCAGCGCAGCCTGGTCTACCAGCAGCTTCAGACCGCCGCGCGGACCGACCCGAAGACCGGCCTGCTCAACGCCCCCACCTGGGAACAGGAGGCGGCCGCCGAGATCAACCGGGCCCGCACCACGCGGGGCCGGGCGGCCGTGCTCATCGTGGACATCGACCACTTCAAGCGGGTGAACGACAGTTACGGTCACCTTTTCGGCGACCAGGTCCTGCTGGGTGTCGCGACGACCATCGCCCAACAGCTGCGCCAGTCGGACCTGCTCGGACGGTTCGGCGGCGAGGAGTTCGTCGTCCTGCTGCCCGGGGCCGACGCCACCGAGGCCTGGCAGGCGGCCGAGCGGCTGCGCTCCCAGGTGGGGCGGATGGAGATCGCGGTGGAGGACGTCCAGGTCTCCATCACCATCTCCATCGGGGTGGCCGTCGCCGGTGACCACGGCAACGACCTCGTCGAACTGCTGACCGCGGCCGACCTCGCGCTCTACCGGGCGAAGGAGACCGGCCGCGACCGCGTGTGCCTGCCCGCCGGGCGACCCGAGGTGACGGGGCAGATCCCCGGCCCCAGAGAGGGGCAGGTCACGGACCCCGCCAACAGCCCCGGAGAGCCTTCCTGACCCGCTGACCAGCGGAAGGGAAGGCGCCTGGGGCAGTTGTCCACAGATCAGCGCCGACCGGTTGCGCCGTCACCCCCGGTGACCGAACGTTGAAGCATGCCCGGTGAACAGCACGACCCTTCCTCCGGACCCGACGACCCCGCTCCCACCTCCTCTTCCACCCCCGCACCCCTGCGCCTGCGTTCCCCGACGGACCTGCTCGCCGCCCTGCCCTACCTGGTGAACCAACCCCTGGACGACGCGGTGGTCGCGTTGGTTCTCAGGCAGGACAGCGTTCTCGGGGTCCTGTACGGCGGGCTCGACCACCTGGACCACGTCCTCACCCCGGACCGCAGCGGTCGGGCCGCCGTGGACGCCGCCCTCGCAGAGGACGGCAGCGCACTGCTGGTGGCCGGTTTCGGTCACTCGGCGCGGGTCACCCCCCACGTGCGCGCGCTCCTGAGTGAGGCCCGCGCCCGGGGACTCCTCGTCCTGGAGGCCCTGCGGGTGAACGGCGACCGCTACTGGTCCTACCTGTGCCACGACCCCGACTGCTGCCCAGCCGAGGGAAGGCGCTTCGACGTGAACGCGTCCCCGGTCCCGGCCGGAGCGGTGGTGCGCGGGCTGGTGCCGGTAGGGCGGCCTCCCTCCACGCGGACCGGGTTCCTGCTGGAGCCAGCACCCGGTCCTTCGAGGGCCGCGGTGGCCGACGCGGTCGCCGCCGAGGAGGCGGCGCCGCAGGAGGGGGCCCGGCACGTGGAAGGCCGCACCGCCGAGGTGCTGGAGACCCTGGCGGAGGAGGCACTGCGACGGGTGACCGACCCGGCGGTCCTCGCCCGGCTGGGCGTCCACCTGACCCGCGTCCGGGTACGGGACGCGGTGTGGACCCGCATCACGCCGGAGTCCGCGAAACTCCACGTCCGGCTCTGGTCCCGCCTGGTCCGCCACCTGCCGGAGCACCTGCTCCCGGCACCGGCCGCCCTGCTGGCCGTGGCCGCCTGGCAGCACGAAGACCTCGACCTGGCTCGCGCGGCGGTCGACGTTGCTCTGGAGGCGGAGCCGGGGTACGCGATGGCGGTGCTCATGGGCCGCGCACTGAAGGTGGGCCTGCCCGCCAGTCGTTGGCGCGGTTTCCTGGCCGCCCGCGTCACGGACGGGGACGGCGGGGAACCGGACACCGAGAGAGCGCACGAGTGGCCACGGAGGCCTTCGGAGCCCCCGGGTTGGTTCCGTTCGGCTCAATCACCCACTCCCACGGCATCGTGCGTGATCACGTGAGCGGTGTGGTTCCTGGCGAAGGAACGCGGGGGCAACCCTCGCAGCCGCGCAGGCCGGGGACCTCCACCACGGCGGTCCGCACGCGGTACGTTCCTTCGCCCCGATCGCCCCGCGATGGCGGGGGCACCGGCCGGGACGCCCTAGGCTTGGAGGCATGCCGGAGTACATCTACACCATGCAAAACGTGCGCAAGGCGCACGGCGACAAGGTCGTCCTTGACAACGTTTCGGGGTCGTTCCTGCCCGGAGCCAAGATCGGTGTCGTTGGCCCGAACGGTTCGGGTAAGTCAACGCTGTTGAAGATCATGGCCGGCATCGAGCAGCCGTCCAACGGTGAGGCGCGGCTCATGCCCGGGTTCACCGTGGGTCTGCTCGCCCAGGAACCGCGCCTCGACGAGAGCAAGACGGTCCTGGAGAACGTCGAGGACGGCGTCGCCGAGACCAAGGCGATGCTGAACCGCTTCAACGAGATCGCCGAGCAGATGGCGACGGACTACTCCGACGACCTGCTCGAGGAGATGGGCAAGCTCCAGGAGCAGCTCGACCACCGCAACGCCTGGGACCTGGACAGCCAGCTCGCGCAGGCCATGGACGCCCTGCGATGCCCGCCCGGTGACGCCTCCGTCACCCAGCTGTCCGGTGGCGAGAAGCGCCGCGTGGCGCTCTGCAAGCTGCTGCTTGAGGCCCCCGACCTCCTGCTGCTGGACGAGCCCACCAACCACCTGGACGCCGAGAGCGTGAACTGGTTGGAGCAGCACCTGTCCAAGTACGCGGGCACCGTCATCGCGATCACACACGACAGGTACTTCCTCGACCACGTCGCCACGTGGATCCTGGAGCTGGACCGCGGCCAGTTCTATCCCTACGAGGGCAACTACAGCACCTACCTCGAGACCAAGCAGGCCCGTCTCAAGGTCGAGGGGCAAAAGGACGTCAAGAAGGCCAAGCGCCTCAAGGACGAGCTGGAGTGGGTCCGCTCCAACGCCAAGGCCCGCCAGACCAAGAGCAAGTCCCGTCTGGCACGCTACGAGGAGATGGCCGCGGAGGCCGACAAGACCCGCAAGCTGGACTTCGAGGAGATCCAGATCCCGCCGGGTCCGCGTCTGGGCAACACCGTGGTCGAGGTCAAGAACCTCACCAAGGGCTTCGAGGACCGGGTGCTCATCGAGGACCTCAGCTTCTCGCTCCCGCCCAACGGCATCGTGGGCATCATCGGTCCGAACGGTGTCGGCAAGACGACGCTGTTCAAGATGATCGTCGGTGAGGAGGCCCCCGACCAGGGCAAGATCACCGTCGGCGAGACCGTCGAGACCTCCTACGTCGACCAGTACCGGGGTCGGATCGACGACTCCAAGAACGTCTGGGAGACCATCTCCGACGGCGAGTCCTTCATCACCGTGGGCAAGGTCGAGATCCCCAGCCGCGCCTACGTCGCCGCCTTCGGTTTCAAGGGCTCGGACCAGCAGAAGTCCTCCGGTGTGCTCTCCGGTGGTGAGCGCAACCGGGTCAACCTGGCGCTCACCCTCAAGCAGGGCGGCAACCTGCTGCTCCTGGACGAGCCCACCAACGACCTGGACGTCGAGACCCTCGGTTCGCTGGAGAACGCCATCCTGGACTTCCCGGGCTGCGCCGTGATCACCTCCCACGACCGGTGGTTCCTGGACCGCGTCGCCACGCACATCCTGGCCTGGGAGGGCGGCTCCTCCTGGTACTGGTTCGAGGGCAACTTCGAGTCCTACGAGAAGAACAAGGTCGAGCGCCTTGGCCCGGAGGCCGCGCGCCCCCACGCGGTCACCCACCGCAAGCTCACCCGCGACTAGTCACGGTTTCGTCGTCAGGCCCCGCCCTCCGGAGACCTCCGGAGGGCGGGGCCTTCCGCGTGCCCGAGGGGGCCGGTCACTCCCCTTGTGGACGGTCTCGGGGAGGGGGCGTGAACGTGGCATACCCTGGGGGCGATGACTTCCGCGCGCGATGACCACCAGGGCGCGGGCGAAGAGCCCGTGCGAATGACGTTCTACGAGGCCGTGGGCGGTGAGGAGACCTTCACCCGCCTGGTCCGCCGTTTCTACGAGGGCGTCGCCGACGACCCCGTGCTGCGGCCCATGTACCCCGAGGAGGACCTGGGACCCGCCGAGGAGCGGCTGCGGCTGTTCCTGATCCAGTACTGGGGCGGCCCCCGCACCTACAACGAGCAGCGAGGCCACCCTCGCCTGCGCATGCGCCACGTGCCGTTCCGAATCGGCGCCGCCGAGCGGGACCTGTGGCTCAGGCACATGCGTGACGCCGTGGACTCCCTGGACCTCCACGAGGCCCTCGAGCGCCAACTCTGGGAGTACATGGTGATGGCCGCGCACAGCATGGTGAACGTCGCCGAGGACGCCACCCCACCCGCGGTGGTCAAGCCGACCTCACTGCGTGTGGGCGGCGACGGCAAGGTGCGGCGTGACACCGGGGGCGCGGGTGACGATGACGACGGCGAGGCCGTCACCATCTCCCTGAAGCGGTGACCCGCACCCTCAGGAGAACCTGTGCAGGAGCGAGCGCTCGGCGTCATTGAGGCGCCGGGCGCTCTGCGTCGCCACGTCGAAGCCGACCAGGACCGTCCTGGCACGCAGGTACACGCGGTCGTCGTCGAGGATCTCGTAGTCCATGGTGAAGCTGGCGTTGCGCACCCCGGACACCCACAGCTCCACGCGCACCGGCTCGATCCTGGGCAGCAGCGGGGCGACGTAGTCGGCCTCCTGGCGGGCCACCACCGTCGCGCCGAACCCCTCGGGGCCCTCCCCACCCGCCCCGAAGTGGAGGAAGCCGACGCGGGCGTCCTCCAGGTAGGTCAGCATCCGGACGTTGTTCACGTGCTGCTGCGGGTCAAGGTCGGCGTAGCGCACCTGGGCCAGGTGAACGTACCGCTGGGGTCCGGTGGTCGCGGTGTTCTCGGCCTCGGTCTGTGTCACGTCCTGCATCCTCTCCGCGGGGTGGGCGCGCCCCGCACCACGTGGTGCGGGACGCGCCCGACTCCGACGATTCTCCCAAAGACCACCTGGGTGAACCCCGGCGCGGGCGGCCCTCCCCCTGTGTCCTTGCTCTCCTCACCGGGGGAGGGCAGCCGAGGTCAGGGCGTCGAGAGCCCCAGGTGGTGGGCGAGGAAGGCGAGCTGGTCGGCCGTCAGGGCCGTGCTCCGGCTCACCGACCGGGAGCTGTGCCCGACCTCTGCCTCACGGCGCACGAGGATCGGCTTCTCCTCCACTGGCGCGGAGGTGGCCGCCTGCATCCGCGCGCACAGTTTGCGCGCGTGCATCGGGTCCACCCGGGTGTCGTTGTCGAACACCGTGAACAGGGTGGCCGGGTACCGGGTGCCCTCACGCACGTTGTGGTACGGCGAGTAGCCCAGCAGCCAGCCCAGCTGCTCGGGGTCCTCCGCACTGCCAAACTCCACGTTCCACAGCTGGCCCAGGCCGAACCTCTCGTAGCGCACCATGTCCAGCAGTGGAGCCGAGCACACGGCGGCCGAGAACAGGTCCGGGCGCTGGGTGACCATCGAGCCCACCAGCAGCCCCCCGTTGCTGCCGCCCATGACGGCGAGCCGCTCCGGAGTGGTGATTCCGCTGCTGATCAGGTGTTCGGCGGCCGCCGCGCAGTCGTCGAACACGTTCTGCTTGTTGGCGAGCATGCCACCTCGGTGCCACTCCTCACCCTCCTCCAGACCGCCGCGCAGGTTGGCGACGGCGTACACGCCCCCGGCGCGCACCCACGCCAGGATCGCGGCCGAGTAGCCCGGAGTGAGGGAGATCTGGAATCCGCCGTACCCGTAGAGGATGGTCGGCCTCGGACCGTCGGCGGGCTCCACGGGGGAGACCACCAGCATGCGGACGGTGGTGCCGTCCTTGGAGGTGAACGCGACCTGTTCGGTCCGGACCTCGGGCAGGTCGATCTCGCCAGGGAAGCTGGCCCACGGCGTCACCTCCCCGCTCCGCGCGTCGTAGTGGTACACCGACGAGGGGTGGGTGTTGTCGGTGTACCCGAACCACGCCTCGTGCCCGCCCTCGGGCCGGGTGCTCAGCCCGGCGAGGCTGCCCAGACCGGGCATGGGCAGGGATCCGAGGCGTTCCCCGGTCTCCGGGTCGTGCCGGGTGATCTCGCTGACGGCGTGCCGGCTCCACACGGCCAGGATCTCGGGGGTGCCGTTCCCGTCCCAGCCCAGGAGGGAGTGGCCCTCCAGGACCGCCTCCGGGTCCTCGGGGATCAGCGTGGCCCAGTTCTCGTAGCCCGGTGCGGCCGGGTCGGCGACGCACAGGCGCCCGCGCGGGGCCTCACGGTCCGTGAACAGGTACAGGCGGCCGTCCCGGCCCATCCCGGGGTGCAGGTCGGAGTCGACGCCCTCCTGGATGGTGACCAGACGGGGGCTCTCCAGCGGACCCTCCTCCAGGTCCGCGATCCAGGCGTTGGTCGCGGACGAGGTGCCCCGGACGGAGGTCAGGACCAGCCAGCGCCCGTCCCGGCTCACCTCGACCCCGAAGTACTCGGTCTTCTCCCGGCCCTGGCCGAAGACGAGGGCGTCCTGGTCGTCGGGTGTGCCCAGCCGGTGCAGGTAGACGCGGCGGTGGTAGGAGGTCTCCTCCTCGGGCACGTCCTCCGGGGGAAGGCGTCGCACGTAGTAGAAGGCCGACGCGTCCGGCAGCCAGGCCACGGGACTGTAACGGGTGCGGTCGATGGGTCCGTCGACGAGTTCGCCGGAGTCGACGTCGACGACGCGCAGCGACGACTCCTCGTTGCCGCCCTCGGAGAGCTGGTAGGCGAGGAGGCGGCCGTCGGGGGAGGGGCGCCACGCGTCGAGGGTGGTCAGGCCGGAGGGGTCGAGGGCACCGGGGTCGATCAGGACGCGTTCGGGGCCGTCACCGTCCCGCACGTGGAGTACCGCGTGCTCCTGGCCGGGGGCACGCCGGGTGACGAAGCGCCGGTCGCCGCGCCAGAGCGGCGTGCCCTCGTGCCCCGCGCCCATGAGTGAGCGCACCTGATCCGCGAACCAGTCGCGGGTCACGTAGTCGCTCGACAGCTTCTCGTACAGGTCGTCCTGGGCGTCGGCCCACGCCTTGGTGTCCGTGGAGTCGGCGTCCTCCAGCCACCGGTAGGGGTCGCGGACGGTGTGGCCGTGGAGGGTCTCGTTGATGTCCAGCCGAGTGGCCGGGGGATAGCGGAGTTCGCGCATACTTCGCACCCTATCCACCGTTATCTCACTGTGTGTGTTCGGCGCGGCGGGAGGATGAATCCGGGTCACCGGGACGCAGAATGGTTTCCAGAAAGCGACAACGGGCGTTTTCTGGGCGGCCCGACGTAAATTGGGGTGGCGCCGGAGCGGTCCGAACAAGCAAACTGAATGCGGGACGCAACTCGGCGGGAACCACCGGGAGGTCCGTGTGGCAAGGCGTACGGAGACACCGATCCTCGGGTCGGTGCACAGGGAGGTCACCTGGCTGGCTGATCGGCTGGCCGGGGAAGAGACACGGCGGTCGCACGCGGCCGTCGGGGCGACGCGATGAGCGCCCGACGCAGCCGGGAGGGTGGTCCAGGAACCGCCCGCCGCCACGTGCTGCTGCTCAACGCCAGCTTTGAACCACTGACGACGCTGCCCCTGCGCAGAGCGATCCTGCTCGTTCTGCGCGAGAAGGCGGAGGTCGTTCACGATGACGGCGCGGGGGCGGTGCTGCACTCGGCGACGCGCTCCTACGACGTACCGTCGGTGATCAGGCTTCGGCGCTACATCAGCGTCCCCTACAGCCGGAGGGTGCCCCTCACCCGGGTGGCGCTCATGCGGCGGGACCGGCACATCTGCGGTTACTGCGGAAAGAAGGCGGAGACGATCGACCACGTCATCCCCCGGAGCCGCGGTGGCGCGCACGTGTGGGAGAACGTGGTGGCGGCATGCAAGCCGTGCAACCACCGGAAGGCGGACAAGTTCCTGGACGAGATCGGCTGGGAACTGCACATCACCCCCAAGGTGCCCAAGGGCCCCCACTGGCGGTTGATCAACGGTGACCTGCACGGCGACCCCCAGTGGGAACCGTACATGGCACATCTGGCCGCCTAGGCGGCAGCAAGGGTCGGAACCGGGCGTCCCACCCGGCCCAGACAGCGCCCCCGGTGACTCGACCCCGTCGACTCGCCGGGGGCGCCCCCGTCAACAGGGACGGGGGAGGGGCTGGAGGCCGACCCCGGCCCGGCCTATCCTTGGGGCATGCCCCGATACGACTTCCGCTGCCGCGAGTGCGGCGACACCTTCGAGCTCTCCCGCCCCATGGCCGAGTCCGACGCCCCCGCCGACTGCCCCCGGGGCCACGACGACACCGTGCGCCTGCTGTCCACCGTGGCGGTGGGCGGGCGCGCCGCCGCCCCCGCGTCCTCCGGTGGGGGAGGCTGCTGCGGGGGCGGCTGCTGCGGCTGAGGCCGCCCTACCTCTCGATCTGGGTGACGTCGCGCGCAGCGCCGGTGGAGGCCGAGGTGGCCATCGCCGCGTAGGCGCGCAGCGCGGCGGTCACCGGGCGCTGGCGGTCGCGCGGCTGGAACCGGCCCAGCTCCTTGAGCAGACGCTCCCTGCGTGTGTTCAGCTCGTCCTCGCCGACCTCCAGCACGATGCCCCGGTTCGGGATGTCGATGCTGATGGTGTCGCCGTCCTCGACCAGGGCGATGTCGCCGCCCGCGGCAGCCTCGGGGGAGGCGTGCCCGATGGACAGCCCCGAGGTACCGCCGGAGAAGCGGCCGTCGGTGATGAGCGCGCAGGCCTTGCCCAGGCCGCGGCCCTTGAGGAAGCTCGTCGGGTACAGCATCTCCTGCATCCCGGGGCCGCCCTTGGGGCCCTCGTAACGGATGACCACCACGTCACCGGGCTCGATCTGCTTGTTGAGGATGCCGTCCACGGCGTCCTCCTGCGACTCGAACACCTTCGCGGGCCCGGAGAAGGTCCACAGCTCCTCCTCCACACCGGCGGTCTTGACGATCGCGCCGTCCGGGGCGAGGTTGCCGAACAGCACGGCCAGGCCGCCGTCCTTGGTGTAGGCGTGCTCCGCGGAGCGGATGCAGCCCTTCTCTCGGTCGGCGTCCAGCGTGTCCCAGCGGACGCTCTGGGAGTAGGCCTTGGTGGTGCGCACACCGCCGGGGGCGGCGTGGAACAGCTCCACGGCCTCGGGCAGCACCGTCTCCGAGACGATGTCCCACTCGGCGAGGAACTCGCCCACGGTCTTTCCGTGCACGGTGGGCAGCGAGGTGTCGAGCAGGCCGCCCCGGGCCAGCTCGCCCAGGATGGCGGGAATGCCGCCCGCCCGGTGGACGTCCTCGATGTGGTACTTCTCGGTGTTCGGCGCGACCTTGCACAGGCAGGGGACGCGGCGGGAGACGGCGTCGATCTCGGGCAGCCCGAAGTCCACTCCGGCCTCGGTGGCGGTGGCCAGCAGGTGCAGGATCGTGTTGGTGGAGCCGCCCATGGCCACGTCCAGCGCCATGGCGTTGCCGAAGGCCGCGGGGGTGGCGATGGACAGCGGCAGCACGGAGTCGTCGTCGTCGCGGTAGTAGCGCTGGGCGGCCTCGACGACCAGGCGCCCGGCGTCCTCGTAGAGGGCCTTGCGCGCGGTGTGGGTGGCCAGGACCGTGCCGTTGCCGGGCAGGGCCAGCCCCAGGGCCTCGGTGAGGCAGTTCATCGAGTTGGCGGTGAACATGCCCGAGCACGAGCCGCAGGTGGGGCAGGCGTTCTCCTCCATCTCGTCGAGCTCGGCCTGGGAGACGCTCTCGTCCGCCGCCGCGATCATGGGGTTGATGAGGTCGAGCTTGCGGACCGTGGTGGCGGTGCCGTCGACCACCGTGACCTTCCCGGCCTCCATGGGACCGCCGGAGACGAACACGGTGGGGATGTTCAGGCGCATCGCGGCGAGCAGCATGCCCGGGGTGATCTTGTCGCAGTTGGACACGCACACCAGGGCGTCGGCGCAGTGGGCGTTGACCATGTACTCGAGCGAGTCGGCGATCAGCTCGCGGCTGGGCAGCGAGTAGAGCATGCCGCCGTGGCCCATCGCGATGCCGTCGTCGACGGCGATGGAGTTGAACTCGCGGGGCACGCCGCCCGCCTGGCGGATGGCGTTGGCGACGACCTCGGCGACCTCGCGCAGGTGCACGTGTCCGGGCACGAACTCCGTGAAGCTGTTGGCCACGGCCACGATGGGCTTGCCGAAGTCCTCGCGCTCCACGCCGGTGGCGCGCATGAGGGCGCGGGCACCTGCCATGTTCCTGCCGTGGGTGACCGTGCGTGAGCGTAGGGCTGGCATGGGGTGGACTCCCATCGATACGGGTGTTTCCCCACGATGGTAGTCCCCCTCAGGGGTAGGTTCGGTCTCGCCGGGGGAGACGCTCGTTCCGGATGGTGAGATTTCCCGAGGTCCGGGCCGCGGTTCGCCGTGTCCCCGGGGGGTGCCCGGCCCGGGCCCGGACACGCCAGAGGCCCGGAGACCACGACGATGTGGCCGGTTCCGGGCCCGCAGGCGATGGTGGGGGACGGGGTCAGTAGCGGGGAGGCAGGGCCTTGCTGGCGGCCTGGTAGATCTCCTCGATCTCGGTCTCACTGAGGCGGTCGCGTCCGCTGCGCAGCCACTTGCGGACCTTGGTTCCGGTGATGATGTCCACGCCCCGGAGCCGGTGGCTGTCCCAGGGCATGCCCGGGCCGTAGATGGCCAGGGAGGCGCGCACCGAGATGTCGCGGCCGAGCTCCTTGCTGATGAGCTCCTCCGCGCGCTTGGCCTCCTCCAAGGCCTCGTCGATGCGCTCGTTCTTGCTGAACCGGCCGTGGTAGAGCTTCTCCAGCTTGTTGCGCAGCGGGAGACGCTTGTCCCAGGACTCCGAGTCGATGGCGAACGCGCCGCGCCGACCCACGATGAAGTGGTCGATCTGCCCGTTGCCGCCCGGGACGGCGCGCGCGTGGAGCACGCGGTAGCCGAGCTGCTTCATGAGTTTGAGCTGGACCTCGGTGCGGCGTTGGGCCGCCGAGGGCTTGCGCCAGCGTGGGATCTCCGACTCCCGACGCGCGCTCCAGACCATCACCCCGACCAGGACGACGAGACCGAGGGTGACGCCGACCCTCCAGTCGCCGGTGAGCATGCCGAAGGCGCCCGCCACCGCCCCGGCCGGAACGCTCCGGAAGATCCAGCGGCGGACGGCGTCGTTCGACTTCAGGGCCCCGTAGAGGGCCCTGGTGTTCGCCGCCCCGCCTTCCTTGCGTTGGTTGGGGAAGAAGAGGGTCTCGGGTCGTTCGGGCTCCGACCCGTCGGAGGATGAGCTACGACCGTTCACTCTGGTTGCCGATTCCACGACGGACAGGTTAGTTCCATCCATATCCGAGTCCTAGTGCATTACTTCTCACACTTTTCTTCCCTGATGTCCTGGCGCCCAAGCGTGTCCGGGGCGTCGGAACGGGGAAGGATTGCTCTTTCGTCACCTCTCTGGAGAAGTACCGTTCTTCGGCGTGGTGCCCGTTGCCCTACCCGGTTAACCTCGGGTGGCATGACCAGAATTCATGAACTTCCCGCGCACCGACTCGCCGCGTTGGTCCGCAGTCGTGAACTGTCGCCTGTTGAGATCGCTGAGCACTATCTCGAGCGAATTCGGAGGTTGGACGACCGATACGGCGCCTACGTTACGGTCACAGAAGAATTGGCTCTGGAGCAGGCCCGGAACGCGCAG
Source organism: Nocardiopsis sp. B62 (assembly GCF_018070675.1). NCBI lineage: Bacteria > Bacillati > Actinomycetota > Actinomycetes > Streptosporangiales > Nocardiopsidaceae > Nocardiopsis > Nocardiopsis sp. B62. The sequence goes on from NZ_JAGPXK010000003.1 coordinate 12,916, forward strand.
AAACGCGTTCTGAGCGACACGCCGGACGATCTGCCCCCACTCCTCGGTGTCCCGGTGCCCATCAAGGACCTGGACACCATCGCCGGAGTCCGCGTCACCTTCGGCTCACGCCTGTACGCCGACCTCGTGGCACCCACCGACTCGGCGACGGTCACCCAGCTGCGCGAGGCGGGCGCGGTCTTCCTCGGAAAGACCAACACCCCCGAGTTCGGCGCCACCTGCCACACCGAGAACGCCATCGCCCCGCCCAGCCGCAACCCCTGGGACACCACCCGCTCCCCGGGCGGCTCCAGCGGGGGCGCCGCCGCGGCCGTGGCGGCCGGTCTCGCGCCCGTGGCCCAGGGCAGCGACGGCGGCGGGTCCATCCGCATCCCGGCGAGCGTCTGCGGCCTGTTCGGGCTCAAGCCCACGCGCGGGCGCATCTCCCTCGGACCCGACCGCGCCGACCTCAACGGCCTCTCCACGGCGGGACCGATCACCCGCTCCGTCCTGGACGCCGCCCTGATGCTGGACGCCATGGCGGTCAACCTCCCCGGCGACCTCTTCACCGCCCCGCCCCTGCTCCCCGGTGAGACCTTCGCCGACCACGCCCGGCGCGAACCCGGGCGGCTGCGCGTGGCCCGCTACTCCGACACCGGGTCCACGGGTATCCCCGTCCACCCCGACGTGCTCGCCGCCCACGAGGAGACCACGCGGCTGCTCCTGGAGCTGGGCCACGAGGTCGAGGAGATCGACAACCCCTTCGAGTCCGCCTTCGGAGGGGCCTTCGCCGACGACTTCCCGTACCTGTGGGCGGCCATCGCCTCGGCCACGCCCGTCGACCCGGCCCGCGAGGACGAGCTCACCCCGATCTACCGGTGGCTCCGCGAACGGGCCCGCCGGACCACCGTCCCCGAACACGTCGGGGCCACCGCCCGCCTCCAGCGCGGCACCCGCGCGATGCTCGCGGTCACGGATCGCTTCGACGCCGTCCTGAGCCCCACGCTGGCCCAGCCGCCGGTGCCGATCGGGCACTTCACCTCGGGCGGACCGGAGGAGGAGTTCCGGCTCATGACCGAGTTCACCCCGTTCACCTCGCTCTACAACGTGACCGGGCAGCCCTCGGTGAGCGTCCCGCTGCACTGGTCTCCGAGCGGTCTGCCGATCGGCTCCATGCTCACGGGTCGGATGGGCGGTGAGGGGACGCTGCTGTCCCTGTCGGCGCAGCTGGAGCGGGCCCGTCCGTGGGCGCACCGGGTTCCCGATGGCTGGACGGACTGACGCCCTCGGAGTCGACGGCGTCAGCCTCGGCCGCTGTGGAGGCGGCCGAGACCAGCGTCGCGCCCGAGCCGGGTGCGGCCGGGCTCGCGTCGAGGACGGCGGACACCTCCGCCGGGTCGGCGGCCTCCCGCGCGTCCTCGCGGTCCGTGGACGCCGACGCACCGCGCAGGAAGAGGCTGAGGACGGCGGACACCAGCACCAGCACGGCCGCGCCCAGCGCACCGCCCGCGATCCCGTTGGTGTCCACCAGCGCACCGGTCAGCGGCCCCGCCACCGCCGCGCCGATGCTCATGGCCGTGGCCATCCAGCCGAACGCCTCAGCTCTGCGATGGGCGGGGGCGGTGTCGCCCAGGCGACCCATCGCGGCGGCCAGGGTCGGTGCCAGCGCGAGACCCGAGACGAAGAGCAGCGGGGTGATCAGCAACGGGGTCGGCAGGTGGCTGACCGGCGGCAGGAACGGGACCAGCACCGCGATGCCCAGCGCCGCCCCGAAGGCCCGCAGCGGCAGCCTCGGAGCGCCCCGGAGCGCACCGGCCACCGCGCCGCCCACCAGGGAGCCCAGCGCCCAGACCGAGGCCAGCACCATCACGTAGTGCGGCGCGCCCAGCTCGTTGGCCCAGGCCACGATGACCAGGTCCATGCCGACCACGCCGGAGACGATCATCCCGCACATCGCGAACAGCAGGCAGAGCGCCGGGTGGAAGAGCAGACTCCGGTTCACCCGGGTGGAGGGGCGGTCCCGCACGCTGGCAGTCTCCTGCGGGACGGCGGCGGCGCGGTCCGGTACGGCCGGACCGGTCACCCCCGCGCGGCGCAGGGCCAGGGCGAACCCCACGGCCCCCATCAGTCCCAGAATCCCCAGGAGCAACAGCGCCCAGCGCGGACCAGCGAACGCCACCACACCGGCGGTGAGGATCGGGGAGAAGACGAAGATCAGTTCCTGCGTGGTGGCCTCGGCCGCGTAGATCGCCTGCCGCTCCGAACCCGTGGTCAGCCGGGGCCAGAGCGCGCGCACGATCTGGTTGGCCGGGGTGCCGAAGAGACCGGTGCCCAGGGCCAGGGGGATGGACACCCACCACAGGGACGCGGGCAGCAGCGCCAGGGTCGCCAGACCGACCGTGAACACCACGCCGCACACCAGCACCAGACGGTCGCTGTTGCCCCGGTCGGCCATGCGCCCGCGCAACGGTCCCACCAGCGCCATGCCCAGGGTGAACGCTCCCGCCACCAGACCCGCGAGGGTGTAGGACCCGGTCCAGCCCTGGACGAGGAAGGTGACCGCGATCATCAACCCCGGTGTGTAGAACCGGGCCGCGAGGGACCAGACCAACAGGGACAGGACGTGGGGCACGGCGAAGAGCCGTCGGTAGTTGGCGAGCACGTGTTCGATTATGCCGCTCCCACCGGGCGCTCCGCGAAAGGATTCCCCCACCGCCCACCGGTGCGCACGGGGTCAGGGAAAGCCAGGGGAAAGGGGAGGTCGAGCCGGGGCCCAGGAAGGTCGAGGGGAAGCATCTTCTGTCCCCACGCCGGGCCGTCCTGCGGTGTACGCGCGCCACCGTGGGGCATGATCGGTGTCTGTGAGGGACGTTCAGCTGACCCGGGTCGCCGAGCGCTACGGGGTCGCGACCGCATACGAGGACTGGCGGGGCCGGCAGGTGCCCGTCAGTCCGGACACGATCCGCCATGTCCTGTCCGCCCTGGGGGTGGACCCGACCGATCCCGACGCGGGGCCGGGGCACGGCCTGCTGCCACCCGCCGTGGTGGTCCGCGAGGGCAAGGCGCCGGATCTGGCGCTGCCCGAGGGCGCCCGCGCCTCCGTGGAGACCTCGGACGGCGCCCTGCTGCCGTTCGACCCCGGGCTGCCCCTGGGCGTGCACACGCTGCGGGTCACCGACAGGGGGACCGAGCACGACGCCCCCATCCTGGTCGTCCCCGACCGGATCGAATCCACCGCGCTGCGCGACAACCCCCGCCTGTGGGGACTCATGGCTCAGGTCTACAGCGTGCGCTCCCGGGCCTCCTGGGGCACAGGGGACCTGCGTGACCTCTCCGAACTCGCCGAGTGGAGCGCCCGGGACCTCGGCGCCGACTTCACCCTGATCAACCCGGTGCACGCCACCGAACCCGTCACACCGCTGGAACCCTCCCCGTACCTGCCGGTCAGCCGCCGGTACGCCAGCCCGCTGTACGTCCGTGTGGAGGACGTGCCCGAGTACGCGCGCCTGGACCCCGCCCAGCGGGAGGGCATCCAGCGCCTGGCGCGGCCGCTGCGCGAACGCGGCCGCACCGCCGACCTCCTCGACCGCGACGCCGTCTGGGAGGCCAAGCTCACCGCCCTGGAGATCCTCTTCCAGGTGCCGCGCGCCCCCGGCCGCGAGGAGGCGCTGCGCCACTACCTGGAGCGCGAGGGCCAGCCCTTGGTCGAGTTCGCCACGTGGTCGGCGCTCGCGGAGGAGCACGGCTCCGACTTCCGCACCTGGCCCTCGGAACTGCGCGACGTCGGCGCGCTCACCGTGGGCAGGCGGGCCCTGGACCTGTGGCCGCGCGTGGAGTTCCACCGCTGGCTCCAGTGGATCCTGGACGAACAGCTGGCCCAGGCGCAGGGAAGCGCCCTGGACAGCGGCATGGAGGTGGGGATCGTCCACGACCTCGCCATCGGCGTGCAGGCGGGCGGCGCGGACGCGTGGATGTACGGCGACGCCCTCGTCCACGGACTGCACGTGGGTGCCCCACCGGACGAGTTCAACCGGCGCGGGCAGGACTGGGGGCAGCCGCCCTGGAACCCCACCCGCCTGGCCCAGCTCGGCTACGGCCCGTTCCGCCAGATCCTCTCCCAGGGGTTGAGGCACGCGGGCGGCCTGCGGATGGACCACGTCATGGGCCTGTTCCGGCTGTGGTGCGTGCCCGAGGGCGCCTCCGCCGACCAGGGAACCTACCTGCGCTTCGACCACGAGGGCACGGTGGGCACGCTGGTTCTGGAGGCCCGGCGCGCGGACGCGGTGATCGTCGGCGAGGACCTGGGCACCGTCGAGCCCTGGGTCCGCGACCACCTCTCCGACCGCGGGGTGCTCGGCACCTCCGTGCTGTGGTTCGAGAACGACGCGGACGGAGAACCGCTCGCGCCCGACAGGTGGCGCCGGGACTGCCTGGCCACCGTGGCCACCCACGACCTCCCGCCGGTCTCCTCGTACCTGTCCGCCGAGCACGTGGAACTGCGCGACCGCCTCGGACTCCTCGACCGGCCCGTGGCCGAGGAACGGGCCTCCTCCGAGGCCCGGGTGGCCCAGTGGTGCGCCCTGCTGGTGTATCTGGGGTTGCTGGAGGAGGACGCCGACCCCGTGGGGGATCCGGCCTCCGTGGTCGCCGCGATGCACGCCTACCTGGCCGCGACCCCGGCCCGGATGCTGGGGGTGGCGCTCACCGACGTGGTGGGGGAGCGGCGCATGCAGAACCAACCGGGCACCAGCACCGAGTACCCGAACTGGCGGATACCGCTCACCAGCGGCGAGGGCGAGCCGGTCCTGGTCGACGAACTGCTGGCCGACCCCAGGATGGTCGCCCGGGTGCGACGCACCCTGGGGCCCCTCGGCCACCAGGGCCGCGGCCTCTAGGACGCACCGGCCACCGGACACGCGATCCGCAGCCGAACACGGGACGGCCCCGAGGAGCGCATCTCCCCGGGGCCGTCCCACGATCACTCACACCGTGGCCGTCAGCCGCCCTGACCGGTGGCGATGTCCTTGGCGCGGGCGCGCAGGGCACGCTCCACCCCGGCCCGCCCCTCGATCAGCAGGCGGTGCAGCGCCGGAGCGGGGGAGTGCTCGGCGACGTAGGCGTCGGTGCGCTCCAGGGTCGCCTCCTCCACCAGCTGGCTCGGGTAGACCAGTTCGGCGAAGGACTGCGCGAACTCACCGGTCCACTTCTCCCACGCCGGTGCGAGCTGGGCGAAGTACCGCTCCACATAGGGGCGGAACAGGTCCGCCTGGCGCGGCTCGGTGAAGCCCAGCAGGGTGGCGCGGAACTCGGCGTTGGCCAGGTCCCCACCCACGATCCGCTCCCAGGCGGTCTCCTTGGCCTCGGCGGTGGGGATCGCGGCCCGGGCGCCAGCGGCGTTGCGCTGACCGGCGGCGGTCGGGTCGGCCACCAGCTCGGCGGCGATCTCCGCCTCACCCGCCGCTCCAGCGGCGACCAGGCGGCGCAGCAGGGTCCAGCGCAGGTCGGTGTCGACCTCCAGGCCCTCCACGGTGATCGCGCCGTCCAGCAGCCCCCGCAGAAGGGAAAGGTGGGCGTCGGTCACGGCCGCGTCCGCCAGGGCGTTGACGTAGGCCAGCTGGAGGTCGCCGCCGGGCTCGGCGGACGACAGCAGCTCGCTGAGACGGTCGGCCAGCAGCGCGAACCCGAACGGGCGCCACGCCGGGTCGGCGTAGTTGAAGAGCGCACCCGAGGCCTGGCGGAGCAGGGTCTGGGCCACCGTGACGTCGTTGACGCCGCTGATGCCGGAGGTCACCAGTGCCACGTAGTCCCGGGCGGCCATCTCACCGTCGCGGGTCATGTCCCAGGCCGCGCCGAAGGCCAGCGCGCGCGGCAGCGACTCGCGGATCTCGCCCGCGCCCTCCACCACGGTGCGCAGGGAGCGCTCGTCCAGACGGATCTTGGTGAAGGTGAGGTCGTCGTCGTTGATGAGCACCAGGTCGGGCTGGGCCCTGCCGACCAGCTCGGCGACCTCGGTGCGGGCCCCGCTGACGTCCAGCTCCACGCGCTCGCGGCGCACGATGCCGTCGTCGGTGCGGTCGTACAGGCCGACGGCCAGCCGGTGCGAACGCAGCGTGGGGTGCTCGGAGGCGGCCTCCTGGAGGACCGTGAACGACGTGAAGTCGCCGTTCGCGTCGACCTCGAACTCCGGGCGCATGGTGTTGACGCCCGTGGTCTCCAGCCACTCCTTCGACCAACCGGACAGGTCACGGCCGGACGCGGCCTCCAGGTGCTTGAGGAGGTCGCGCAGCTCGGTGTTGCCGAACGCGTTCTCCTTGAAGTAGGCGCGCACGCCCGCGAAGAACGCGTCCACGCCCACATAGGCGGCGAGCTGCTTGAGGACCGACGCGCCCTTGGCGTAGGTGATGCCGTCGAAGTTGACCTCGACCGCCTGGATGTCGACCATGTCGGCGGCGATCGGGTGCGTGGAGGGCAGCTGGTCCTGGCGCAGCGCCCACGCCTTCTCCACGTTGGCGAAGGTCGTCCAGGCGTCCGACCACTGAGTGGCGTTGACCTGGCAGTACACGCTCGCGTAGGTCGCGAACGACTCGTTCAGCCACAGGTCGTCCCACCAGCGCATGGTGACGAGGTCGCCGAACCACATGTGCGCCATCTCGTGCAGGATCGTCTCGGCGCGGCGCTCGTAGCGGGCGTCGGTGACGCGGGAGCGGAAGACGTAGTCCTCCAGGAAGGTCACCGCGCCGGCGTTCTCCATGGCGCCCGCGTTGAACTCGGGCACGAACAGCTGGTCGTACTTGCCGAACGGGTAGCGCAGGTCGAACAGGCCGTGGAAGAAGTCGAAGCCCTGCTTGGTGACCTCGAACAGCGCGTCGGAGTCCAGGTGCTCGGCGAGCGAGGCGCGGCAGTACAGGCCCAGCGGGATGCCGTCGTGCTCGTCGCGCACCACGTGGTAGGGGCCCGCGATCAGCGCGGTGATGTAGGTGGACATCACCTGGGTGGCGGGGAAGTGCCAGCGCACCCGCTCCTCACCCGAGGCCTCGCGCTCGACGTCGGGGGCGCTGTTGGAGACGACCTCCCACGACGGCGGCGCGTACACGGTCAGCTCGAACGTGGACTTGAGGTCGGGCTGGTCGAAGCACGTGAACATGCGGTGCGCGTCGGCCGTCTCGAACTGGCTGTACAGGTACACCGAGTCGTCGACGGGGTCCACGAACCGGTGCAGGCCCTCGCCGGTGCGCATGTAGGCGGCGTCGGCGACGACGGTCAGCTCGTTCTCGGCGGCAAGGTCCGGGAGGGTGAGCCGCTCGCCGTCGAACAGCTCTGCCACGTCCAGCTCGCGCCCGTTGAGCACGGCGCTGCTGACTCTCGGCGCGGCCAGGTCGACGAAGGTCCGCGCGCCCGGCTCCGAACTGGAGAAGCGCACGACGGTGGTGGACCGGAAGGTCTCGTCACCGGTGGTCAGGTCCAGCTCCACGGCGTAGGAGTCCACGCCGAGAATGCGGGCCCGTTCCCTGGCCTCGTCCCGTGTCAGGTTCCCTGCCACGCCACGCTCCCTTCACGGCCGTCTTCGTCGTCGGCCGGAAATCGGTTGTCGACCGCGTCGGGCCCGCCGACTGGGGGTGGGCGCCGCCGGGCCTGAGGTCGTTGTAGTCGGTTCGATCCTGCCACGCGCCGGGACGGAATGCGCAACCGATCACCGTGGTTGACGATCCATGGCGGCGGTCTGACCGCGGCCACCGGAACCCGACCTTCCCCCAGGCCCGAGACCTCAGGCCCCGGACGAGGAGCAGCGATGACCCAGATCCCCGCACAGCCAGCCGAGCCGGAGAGCGTGTTCGCTGACATGTGGTTCGACCCGGCCTGCCCGTGGGCCTGGATCACCTCCCGCTGGCTGCTGGAGGTGGAGAAGGTCCGCCCCGTGACCGTGCGCTGGCACGTGATGAGCCTGAGCGTGCTCAACGAGGGCCGCGACCTGCCCGCTGACTACCGGTACTTCCTCGACCGCGCCTGGGGCGCCGTGCGCGTGTGCGTCGCCGCCGAGGAGCGCTTCGGCCCCGAGGTGCTGGGGGCCCTCTACACCGCCCTGGGCACCCGCTACCACGACCGGGGCGAGGCCAAGGAAACGGACACGGTCCGGGCCGCCCTGGCCGACGCGGGGCTGCCCGAGGACCTGGCCGACGCCGCCGACTCCACCGCGTACGATGAGGCCCTGCGCGCCTCGCACGGCGAGGCGATGAAGCTGGTGGGGGAGGACGTCGGCACACCCGTCATCCAGGTGGAGGACGTGGCCTTCTTCGGCCCGGTCGTCTCCCCGATCCCCCGCGGTGAGGCCGCCGGGAAGCTGTGGGACGGCGTGCGCCTGGTCGCCGGGACCGACGGGTTCTTCGAGCTCAAGCGCACCCGCACGCGCTCGCCCATCTTCGACTGACCACCTCACCGGGAGCACCCATGCCAGGGCCTGACGACGACCGCCGCGCCACCTTCCTCGACGACCTCGACCTGCTGCCCGACACCACGAGCGACGAACGCTCGGAGGGATGGGGCGACGCCGACGAGGACTCCACCGCGCGGCTGATCGCCGACCGCCCCCCGCACTGGGGCTGACCTCCCGCGCCGGACCCGGGTCCGCCCCTTCCGCGCCCCGACGGGGCGGGTATCCGTGGAACCACGGGTGCCCGCCCCGCAGTCGTTCCCACGGCCCCCTCGCTCTGGCCAACCCGAATCGCGTTCTGCGAAAGTGGGGCCATGCGATCCCTCTACATCGACGGCGCCTGGCGTGACTCCGCCTCCGACGAGGCCCTTGACGTGGTCAACCCGGCGACCGAGCAGGTCATCGACACCGTTCCGGCGGGCTCCGCCGCCGACGTCGACGCCGCGGTCGAGGCCGCCGCGTCCGCCCTCCCCGCCTGGTCCGCGCTCACCCCGGGCCAGCGCGTCACCCATCTCTCCCGTGCGCTGGAGCTCTTCGACGCCCGCCTCGACGACGTCGCCCGGCTGCTGACCACCGACATGGGCGCGCCCGCCACCTTCGCCACCAAGGTGCAGGCCGGTCTGCCCTCGCGCATGTTCGGCACCTACATCGACCTGGTCGAGGAACACGGTGAGCGGTACTTCGGCGGCGAGGAGGTCGGCAACTCCCTGGTGGTGCACGAGCCGGTCGGCGTGGTCGGCGCCATCACCCCCTGGAACTACCCGCTGCACCAGATCGTCCTGAAGGTGGTCCCCGCGCTCCTCGCGGGCAACACCGTGGTCCTCAAACCGAGCGAGGTCGCCCCGCTGAGCGCCTACTGGCTGGCGGAGATCCTCCACGAGGCCGGGCTGCCCGCGGGCGTGTTCAACCTCGTCTCCGGTACCGGGCCGGTGGTGGGCGAGGCGATCGCCGCCCATCCGAGAGTGGACATGGTCTCCTTCACCGGCTCCACCCGCGCCGGGACCCGGGTGTCCCAGGTCGCCGCCGAGACGGTCAAGCGGGTCGCACTGGAACTGGGCGGCAAGTCTCCCAACGTCATCCTGCCCGGGGCCGACCTCACCAAGGCCGTCAAGCGCGGCGTCGCCGACGTCATGCGCAACACCGGCCAGAGCTGCAACGCGCTCACCCGCATGCTCGTGCACCGCGACTCCTACGAGGAGGCCGTGGAACTGGCCGCCGCCTCCGCCGCCAAGTACGTGCCGGGCGACCCCGAGGACGAGGCCACCCGGCTGGGTCCGCTGGTCTCGGCCGCGCAGCGGGACAAGGTCCGCGCCTACGTCGCCCTGGGCGTGGAGGAGGGCGCGCGCCTGGTCACCGGGGGTTCCGAACCGGTCGAGGAGCGGGCCGTCGGCTACTACGTCCGCCCGACCGTCTTCGCCGACGTGCGCAACGACATGCGCGTCGCCCGGGAGGAGATCTTCGGCCCGGTACTCGTCCTCATCCCCTACGACACCGTGGAGGAGGCCGTGGGGATCGCCAACGACACCGTCTACGGGCTCAACGCCGCCGTGTGGTCCGGGGACCCCGACGAGGGCCTGGCCGTCGCCCGCCGCCTCCGGGCGGGGCAGGTGGAGCTCAACGGAGGTGCCCTGAACCCGCGGGCACCCTTCGGCGGGTACAAGCGATCCGGCAACGGACGCGAGTGGGGCCTGCCCGGCCTGGTGGAGTTCTGCGAGGTCAAGGCCGTACAGAGATGACCCCTGTGTCCGGTCTCACCGCCCCCCACCAGGCCCTTCCGGAATCGGACCCGGTGACGCACGCGTTGTGCGGTGTGGAAAGATTCCGACTGGTCATCCCCTGGTCGAACCCAATCGAGGTGTGAGTTGAGCAACAAGCCCGCGGTCTCCAAGGCAGGTCCTCTCGGTAAGGACCTCAAGTCGATCCTCGTGTACAACCTGATCGCGATCCTGTCGATGGCCGGCTTCGCCGTCCTCGGTCTGAGCGTGGCGGCGGCCGCCGCCGGGGCCTGATCCCCCGCGACCCACACGGCGCGCGCCGCGCCCCTCGACGGTCACACCGACCGGGTGGGGCGCGGCGTCGTTCGTTCCAGGGAGCTGTCACACTGGTGACGTGCGTGTTTACCTTGGATCAGATCATGCGGGCTTCGAGCTCAAAGAACACCTCGTCTCCTGGTTGAAGGAGAACGGCCACGAGGTCGTGGACGCCGGACCGGCCGTCTACGACGCGGTCGACGACTACCCCCCCTTCGTCCTGCGCGCCGCCGAGGGCGTCGCGAAGGACCCGGGTTCCCTGGGCGTCGTGATCGGCGGCTCCGGCAACGGCGAGCAGATCGCGGCCAACAAGGTCACCGGCGTCCGCGCCGCCCTGGCCTGGAGCGAGGACACCGCCAAGCTGGCGCGCGAGCACAACGACGCCAACGTGCTCGGCATCGGCGGCCGGATGCACTCCCTGGAGGAGGCCACGCGGTTCGTGGAGCTCTTCCTCGCCACGCCGTACAGCGACGAGGAGCGGCACACCCGCCGTATCGCCATGCTGAGCGACTACGAGCGCACCGGCGAGCTGCCCCCGCTTCCGTAACCCGTCCCAGGTCCCGCTCGTGCGGGTCCGACCCCTCGCCCCCGCTTGCCCGGCACGCGGGGGCGAACGCGTGCGGGGCGCCGTGGGGTCAGTGTCCGGTTCGGGACCGGGGCCCTGTCGCCCTCGGGGGTCGTTGTGGGATCCTTGCCCAGGAGTGGCCCCGCGTCCGGCGTGGGTTCTTCGCCAAGCGCGCGAGTGCGCCCGGGACACACCCGGCCAGCATGCCGTGTCCGAGAGAGGGGAGGGTTCCCGAAATCAGCGGGAAGTTCCCCCACGGGCATGTGGGTCCGACACCGCGAACACGGGTTTAGGCGGAACCCAAACCCGGGGTTATGGGGCGGATCGCCGCTGGTAGTACGTGCCAGGCCAGCACCCCAAGCGCTACAGTTCGTGCACAGCGGCGGGCCATCGTAGTCCGAGACACCTTGTTGTCCGCGTCCATCGGTGCCCGCCCCTCGGCGGAACCAGCCTCCGCGATCCGGGCCGTGCCCCCACACGACTCCCCCTCCGCCGACCCAGACACAGGCCCCCGACGCGACCGTGATCGCACCGGTGTGCCGTACCCCGACCAGGAGTGACCCCCGCGGGTGAGCGGGCGTGCCGAGCCTAGAGGATCAATGAACCCCACACCGACCGCCAGGACCACCCGACTGCTGCGATCCACCGTGCAGCGCATCGTCGCGGTGCTCCGGCGCAAGGTGCTCTTCCGCTATCGCCTCGTACTCATCACCCTGGTCGCCATCGCCGTGGGCATCGGAGTCGGCGCCGTGTGGGGCCCCACCGGCTGGTTCCCGCCCAGCTCCACCATCCTCACCGTCCTCGCGGGCGGACTGCTACTCAAGCGCAAGAGCCTCGCCTTCCTGCTCGGGGTGGTCGTCGCCGTCCTGCTGTTCGTGGCTTTCATGCTCGACTTCGGCCAGGTCGGCCCCGGCCTGGTGGTCACCATCGGTGTCACCGGGGTCCTGTCCTACCTGCTGTCCGGAGTGCGCGAACGCCTCGGCGTCCAGGGCCTGAGCGGCGAGATGATGCTGCTGGACCTGCGCGACCGGCTGCGGGACCAGGGCAAGCTCCCCCCGGTCCCCTCGGGCTGGGGGCGCACCGCCGTCCTGCGTCAGGCCGGCGGCTCCTCGTTCGGCGGGGACTTCGTCGTCTCCATCCGCCGCGAACACCGGCTCGACATCGCCGTCGTCGACGTCTCCGGGAAGGGCGTGGACGCCGGGACACGGGCCCTGATGCTCTCGGGGGCCTTCAGCGGGCTCATAGGAGCGGTCCCCGCCAGCGACTTCCTCGCCCACTGCAACGACTACCTCATGCGCAACAGCGGCGGCGAGGGCTTCGTGACCGCCGTCCACCTGAGCGTGGACACCGAGACCGGCGAGTACCAGGTCGCCTCGGCCGGGCACCCGCCCGCCCTGCACTTCGACGGCGGCGGCGGAGTGTGGAGCACCACCGAGGCCAAGGGCGTTGTCCTGGGAGTCATCCCCGAGATGACCTACACCTCAGTCCAGGGCAAGCTGCGGCCCGGCGACGCCATCATGCTGTGCACCGACGGCCTCATCGAGACGCCCGGCGAGGACCTCGACGCCGGTATCGACCGACTCCTCGGAGCCGCCGAATCGCTGGTCACCCAGGGATTCGCCACCGGCGCCAGCGAGGTCGTGGACACCCTCAGCAAGGACAAGAACGACGACTGCGCGCTCGTGGTCCTCTGGAGAACCTGACCCCCGGCCGCCGCGGCACCGGCAGGGGGTGAGTCGCCCCAGCCGTTCCTGGCGGTAGGGTCGACATGTTCCCCGACCCCGGTACGAGGTCTTCGTACCCGTTCACGGACCACCGTGCCCGCCCCTCTCCGCCCCCTGGGCGCCGACGCCCGCACGGACCACCACACCAGTGACCAGGGGCCGGACCGGGTCCCCAGGACCCGGACCTACCGGATTTTCGCGGCCCCGCGGGCGTGCCCGCCGGGCGATGGAGACGCAAGGGGGTGCTTCGCATGGACGGCGAGCGCGCTGAAGAACTCACGGACCTGGTCGAGATCAACGACCTGACCGGGATCAGGCTCTGGTTGGCCGAACACAGGCCCCACGAGATCGCGGACGAACTGGCCCGCATGTCCAGCAGCGAGGCGATCATCCCCTTCCGCCTCCTGGACAAGGACCGTGAGCTGGAGGTCTTCGAGGAGCTGGACCCCGGCCAGCAGCAGGCCATCCTCCTCGGCCTGCGCGGCACCGACTTCCACGACATCCTGGAGGAGATGGACCCGGACGACCGGGCCCGCCTCATCGGGGAGGCCCCGGCCAAGATCGCGACCCGGGCGCTGGCCGGGCTGAGCCCCGCCGAACGCAAGATGACCGCCGCGCTCCTGGGCTACCCCGAGGACTCGGTCGGCCGGTACATGACGCCGGAGACCGTCATCCTGCACCGGGACCTCACCGTGGGCCGCGCCCTCGAGGTGGTGCGCGCCAAAGGAGCCGACGCCGAGACCATCTACACCCTCCCGGTGGTCAGCGACGGCCGTCGGCTGCTCGGTACCATCACCCTGAGCGACCTCGTGGTCAGCGACGACGACCGCGTCCTCAGGGACCTGGTCGACGTCCTCGCGCCCCGGGTGGGCGTGAGCGAACCGGTCGAGGACGCCGCCCGACTCATCCAGGAGGCCAACCTGGTCTCCCTCCCGGTGGTGGACTCCGAGGACCGCTTCGTCGGTCTGTTCACCTTCGACGACGCCCTTGAGGTCATCGAGGCGGCTGACTCCGAGGACATGGCGCGTCAGTCCGGCGCCAGCCCCATCGACGACCACTACGTGTCCGTCGGGGTGCTGCGCCTGGTCGGCGCGCGTTCGGTGTGGCTGATGCTGCTCATCGTCGCGGCGACTCTGACCGTCAACGTCATGCAGGTCTACGAGGCCACCCTGGAGGAGGTCACGGCGCTGGCGATGTTCGTCCCGATGCTCATCGGCACCGGCGGGAACGTGGGCGCGCAGTCGGCCACGGCGATCGTGCGTGCCCTCGCGGTCGGTGAGGTGCGGGTGCGCGACCTCCCCTCGGTGATCTGGAAGGAGAGCCGGGTCGGTCTGCTCCTGGGCGTCATGCTCGCCGGAATCGCCCTGGTCATCGGGTCGGTGCTGGTCGGCTTCGACATCGCCGTGGTGGTCGCCCTCTCGGTGATCGCCATCTGCACCTGGGCGGCGATCATCGGTTCCGCGATGCCCCTGCTCGCCCGCAAGGTGGGGGTGGACCCCGCCGTGGTCTCCTCACCCATGGTCGCCACGCTCGTGGACGCCACCGGTCTGCTCATCTACTTCTCGGTGGCACGCATGGTGCTCGGGCTGTGACCAGGGGCTGACGTTTCGCTTGAAGTGTGGCGGAAACGGGTATCGCACCAGCAGGCAGGACGCGTCTGAGGGGGATTCGATGTCCGATACCGGAGATACGTTCAACCGGCTCAAGAAGGCCGTCAACGACCACGCCGACAAGGCCGAGGGGGTCGTCGGCAAGGTGGCCGACGCCGCCAAGAAGGCGACCGGCGGGTCCCACGACGACAAGATCGACAAGGGAGCCGGGGCCGCCACCGACTACCTGCGCAAGCGCGCACAGGAGAACAAGAAGGACAAGGGTCAGGAGTAGACGCGGGGGCTCTCGGGCCCCGAGGAACGGAACGGATGGGGCGGGCCCACAATGGGGCATGGCCTCATCCGTTCCGCGTCCCGTGCCCGTCCTCCTCGCCCGGCTGCGCATGCCCCTGCTGTGGGCCGCGATGGCCGCGCTCCTGGCCGGGTACCTGGGTCTGTCCTGGTGGGTCGGCGGGACGCTGCTGGTGGTCGCGCTCGCGGTGCACCTGCGACTGGGCACTCCGAGGTGCGCGCCGCGCGTGCTGGCCCCGGCCGGTACGCGGACGCTGGATGCCGCTGACCAGCCCCGTCGACCACGTACCCAGCCAGGGCACGCACGCCTACGGGCAGACGTACGCGCTGGGTCTGGTCGCCGAGGACGGCACCCGCCCGGACATCGGTTGGCGGCCGCTCAGCCGACCCCCGGAGGACTTCCCGGCCTACGGCGCCCCCGTGTACGCACCCGCCGCGGGCACCGTGGTCCGGGTGCACGACCGCCAGCGCGACCACCGCAGCCGCAACTCCTGGCCGTGGCTGTTCGGCGCCGTCGTGGAGAACACCCTCCGTGAGATGCGCGGACCCTCGGGGCTGGTCGGCAACCACGTGGTCATCGACCTCGGCGGCGCCCACGTGCTCCTCGGCCACCTGCGGAGGGGCTCCGTCACAGTGGCCCCGGGAGACACCGTGGTGGTCGGCCAACGCGTCGCCGCGTGCGGCAACTCGGGTGCCTGCACCGAGCCCCAGGTCCGGATGCAGCTCATGGACCTGGCCCACCCGCTCTTCGCCGCGGGGCTGCCCATGGTCTGGGGGAGGGGCTGGAGGGCCGGTGCCCCGGAGAACGAAGGGCTTCCCGAAACCTGGCGGTCGGTGGAGGTCGTCGGACCTGACCACGTCAGTGCTGGTCAGGACGGTGTCCCGGAGGAATATCCTGAACTGAGGTAAGGCAAGCCTAATGAGGGGGTGTGGTGAGCGCGATCGACGGTACGCCCTGCAAGCTCACGGTCTGCCGGGGCTGCTGCTGCGGCACACGCAAGAAGGTGCCCGGCGTCGACCACAAGGCGCAGCTCGCCCGGCTCAGCGCCATCGACGACCACGCGGCACGCCGCGTCCCGGTCCGCACCAGCAAGTGCCTGGGCATCTGCTTCGAGGCCAACGTCGTCGTGGTCCAGCCCTCCCGTCAGGGCCGCGCCGCCGGAGGCAACCCCGTCTGGCTGGGCCGGATGACCGAGGACCGTCTCCTGGAGGCGCTCGACGACTGGATCTTCGACGGAGGACCCGGCATCGCCCCGCTCCCCGCACTTCTGGAGGAGCACGTGACCTCCAAGGACGCCAAGAAGCCGAAGAAACGCAAGAAGTCGAAGAAGAAGTCGGAACTGTCCGGGGGCACCGAGTCCGGCAAGAAGAGCAAGAAGAGCAAGAAGAGCAAGAAGGACAAGAAGGATAAGAAGGATAAGAAGGACAAGAAGCGGGCCAGGAAGGCCGAAAAGAAAAAGAAGGAGGAGGCTGGGAGGACGTGAGGGGGCGACCCCGCCGAGCACACCGACGGAGCCGCCCCGAACCCCCTAGCCCGACTGGGACGCGAACTGGGTGCGGTACAGGGCCGTGTACAGCCCGCCCGACTCCAGCAGCTCCTCGTGCGTGCCGCGTTCCAGGACGCGCCCGTCCTCCAGCACCAGGATCTGGTCCGCCTCGCGGACCGTGGCCAGCCGGTGCGCGATCACCAGTGAGGTCCGGCCCTCCAGCGCCACCGCCAGCGCCTCCTGCACCGCCGCCTCCGACTCGGAGTCCAGGTGCGCGGTGGCCTCGTCCAGGACCACCACGGACGGCGCCTTCAACAGCAGCCGCGCGATCGCCAGACGCTGCTTCTCCCCGCCCGAGAGGCGGTAGCCGCGGTCACCGACCATCGTGTCGAGGCCGTTGGGCAGCTGGTCCAGGAGAGCACCCAGCCGCGCCATCCGCAGAGCCTCCTCCAGCTCCGCGTCGGTCGCCTCCGGCCGGGCGTAACGCAGGTTGGCGCCCACGGTGTCGTGAAAGAGCTGCGCGTCCTGCGTCACCACGCCCACGGCCTCCCGGAGGGAGTCACTGGTGGTCTCACGGAGGTCCAGGCCGCCGATCCGCACCGCCCCCTCCGTCGGGTCGTACAGCCGCGAGACCAGGTGGGTGAGGGTGGACTTGCCCGCCCCGGACGGACCCACCAGGGCCACCATCTGACCCGGTTCGGCGCGGAAGGACACCTCGCTCAGCACCTGGGTGTCGTCGGCGGCCTCTGCCTGCGGGGTCAGTTCCAGGGACGCCACCGACGTCTCCGAGGCGCCCGGGTAACGGAAGGACACCCGGTCGAACTCCACGCTCAGCGGCCCGGCGGGCAGCGGCTGCGCGTCCGGGCTCTCCTTGATCTGCGGTTCCAGGTCCAGCACCTCGAAGACGCGGTCGAAGGAGACCAGGGCCGTCATGATCTCCACGTGCACGTTGGACAGCGTGGTGATCGGCCCGTAGAGCCTGGCCAGCAGGGTGGTCAGCGCCACCAGGGTGCCCACCTCGAAGGAACCGTCCACGGCGAGCACACCGCCCACGCCGTAGACCATCGCCATGGCCAGCGCCGTGATGGTGGCCAGCATGGTGAACAGCAGACCGCCGATCACCGACTGGCGCACCCCGAGGTCGCGCACGCGGGCGGCACGGTCGGAGAAGGTGCCGGACTCCTCGTCGGGACGGCCGTAGAGCTTGACCAGCATGGCCCCGCCCACGTTGAACCGCTCGGTCATCAGCGAGCTCATCGCGGCGTTGTTGTCCATCGCGTCGCGGGAGATGTTCGCGAGCCTGCGTCCCAGCAGCTTCGCCGGGACGATGAACAGCGGTACCAGGACCAGCGCCAGCAGGGTCACCTGCCACGACAGGGCCAGCATCGTGATGAGCACCGCCACCACGCTGATCAGGTTGGAGACCACCGACTGGAGCACCGAGGTGATGGCGCGCTGCGCGCCGACCACGTCCGTGTTCAACCGACTGATCAGAGACCCGGTCTGGGTTCGGGTGAAGAAGGCGATCGGCATCCGCTGCACGTGGGAGAACACCTGGGTGCGCAGCAGGTAGATGACGCCCTCACCGATCCTGGAGGACAACCACCGTCCGGTCAGGGTGATGACGCCCTCCACGAGCGCCAGCACGGCCGCCGCGACCGCCAACCAGATCACCACCGAGGTGTTCCCCGGGAGGATGCCCTGGTCGATGATGGCTCGCAGGAGGAGCGGGTTGGCCACGACCACGGCCGCGCCCACCGCGGTCACCCCGAGGAAGAGCAGGATCTGCCGCCAGTGCGGTGTCGCGTAGGACAGCACACGTCTGGTGAGCCCCGGGGGCAGTTCCTGCCCCCGCGCGCTTCCGTCGTTGACCAGTGCCCTGTAGGAGGGCCTCCCTGACATCATCCGCAGCCTCGATTCCGTTCACCACGTCGCCATCCAAGCCTCAACACCGGAGGGAGGGCGCTGCTTCCCTGGTCCGATGTGGGATCGCCGGGGAGGTCGGTGGGAACACGGGTCGTCAGAGGGACGAGGCGAGACGGCCCAGTGCCGCGGTGGTCGAGCGGCCGGGGGTGAACGGCAGTTCCCAGGTCTGGGCGCCGAGGGCGTCGGCGCCCCGGATCTTGGCCTGGGTGTAGCGGTCCCCGGCGGTGAAGGCCAGCGCGGCGGGGGAGAGGGGCCGGAGCAGTTCCGCGTAGGCAGCCCAGTCCGCCACGGAGGGCGGGCCCTCGATCACGAACGATCCGGCCACACAGCCCAGGGCGGCGATGGTCTCGGACCGTTCCGCGTCGGGGTTGACCGGGCGTCCGGGGCCCTTCCAGGCCCGGACGCGCTCGTCGGACTCGATCCCCACGACGAGGGGGAGGCCGCGGGCGGCGATGGACTGGAGGAAGCGCACGTGCCCGACGTGCAGGACGTCGAAGACTCCGGTCACGACGACCGGCCGCTCCAACGGCTCCGGTCGTTGGAACCACAGCAGGCGGAGCGACGTCGCCTGCTCGCCCGTGCCGTCCGTGTCCGTCATCTGGCCCCCGTTCCACCGAACCCGAGTGGCGCCCGTTCCAGGTCGTGCCGACGGGTCCGCCCGAAAGGTCAACGTACCCGCTTGAGGCCGGTATTCCGCTTCGTGGCGAGGTGAAACCGAACAGTGTTCTGTGAATGTGCCCTGCGTCGCCGCGAACCACGACGGCGGGGAGTGAGTCCCATCACTGGAATCGAGTGCGAGAGGAAGAGGTGTCCATGTCGTGGACGGTGCTGATCGAGGAGATCCGGGGGAGCGGTGAACGCCAACGCTGGGGATTGGTCCCATCGGCGCTCGGTGGCCAGCGCAACGCCAGCTTCGACGATCGGGAGGAAGCCAGGACGGAGGCCCTTCGCCTGACAGCGGCGCATGTTCCGGGCCACCCGTGGTCGGAGCGTGACCGTCAGGCCTACCGGATCTCTCCCGACGAGTACGTCGTGAACGTGGACGGTGCCACGACGGAGTTCCACTTCCGCGTCACCGTGGCCGAGCGGATCGTTCCCGGAGGCTAGGGGCACGGGCCGGAACCCCTGAGCCGCCGAGTCTTCCGGGCTTCGAGGGTGCGGGTTTTGGGGGGGTTGTTTCCTGGGTGGATCGGCGAAGCGGGTTGGTGCTGACGGGCACACGGTTCGCTTCGGGTAGTGCGGGTTTTGGGGGTTGTTTCCTGGGTGGAACGGCGAAACGAGCTGGTGCCGACGGGCACACAGCTCGTTTCGAGTGGTGCGGGGTTTCGGGGGTCGTCCCCCGGGTGGAACGGCGAAACGAGCTGGTGCCGACGGGCACACAGCTCGTTTCGAGTGGTGCGGGGTTTCGGGGGTCGTCCCCCGGGTGGAACGGCGAAACGAGCTGGTGCCGACAGGCACACAGCTCGTTTCGAGTGGAGCGGGCGACGAGAATCGAACTCGCATGACCAGCTTGGAAGGCTGGGGTTCTACCATTGAACTACGCCCGCGTGGCATCGGAGCCCCTGAGTTTCCTCTAGACTCGTGGAGCCGATGGAGACAAGAGTACAGTCTCTGGGGCGTTGGTCGCACACCCGTTTTCGGGACGTGTGTCCACGCCGGGTGACGGGGTGTAGCGCAGCTTGGTTAGCGCGCATGCTTTGGGAGCATGAGGCCGCGGGTTCGAATCCCGCCACCCCGACGAAACCGTCCGCGGCGGTTCGGCCTTCGGGCCGTGCGCCGTGGCCCCCTGTCTGTCTGCCCTAGACTTGGTGCGATCAGCAGGAAACTGTAAGTCCCAGCCCGTCGCAGGGCACCCCGAAGGAACGTGGTCATCACCGACCGGGGGTGCGCGCGTGCATACGCCGTTCGTGTGGTGCGCCTGCGGGCCGACGCGGACACCAGCCGGCAAACCTAGGAGTACCGCCCCGTGAAGACCGATGTCGAGGAGCTCAGCCCGACCCGGGTCAAGCTGACCATCGAGGTGCCCTTCGAGGAGCTCGAGCACGCTTTCGACGTGACCTACAAGTCGCTCGCCAAGCAGGTTCGGATCAAGGGCTTCCGCCCGGGCAAGGCACCGGCGCGGCTGATCGACCGCTACGTCGGCCGTGGCGCGGTGATCAGCGAAGCGGTCAACCACGCCGTTCCGGAGCTCTACAACGAAGCCATCCAGAAGGAGGAGATCTTCGCGCTCGGCCAGCCCGACGTGGAGGTCACCAAGCTGGAGGACAACGACGAGCTCGCCTTCACCGCCGAGGTCGACATCCGACCCAAGTTCGAGGTGAAGGACTACAAGGGCATCGAGGTGACCGTCGACAGCGCGACCGTCACCGACGAGCAGGTCGACGAGCAGATCGGCACCCTGCGCGAGCGCTTCTCCACCCTGGTTGGCGCCGACCGTCCCGTTGAGGACGGTGACAACCTCTCCATCGACCTGGTCGCCGCCATCGACGGTGAGAAGCTCGAGGACGTCGCCGTCAGCGGCTACTCCTACGAGGTCGGCACCAACACCATGCTGGAGGGCCTCGACGAGACCCTGCGCGGCATGGAGTCCGGTGGCGAGGCCACCTTCAAGACCACCCTCGTCGGTGGTGAGCACGAGGGCCAGGAGGCGGACGTCACCGTCACCGTGCACTCGGTGAAGGTGAAGGAGCTGCCCGAGCTGGACGACGAGTTCGCCCAGCTGGCCTCCGAGTTCGACACGATCGACGAGCTGCGTGACGACGTGCGCAAGCGCATGGCCGACGTCCGTCGCATGCAGCAGCTGTCCGCCGCCCGTGACAAGGCGCTGGAGAAGCTGATCGAGTCCGTCGAGATCCCGCTGCCCGACGCGGTGGTCGACGAGGAGATCAACCGCCGTCGCCAGAGCCTTGAGCAGCAGCTCGCCCAGAGCGGTCTGACCAAGGAGGCCTACCTCGAGTCGCAGGAGAAGACCGAGGAGGAGTTCGAGGAGGAGCTGAAGACCGGCGCCAACTCGGCGGTCAAGGCTGGCTTCATCCTCGACCAGCTGGCCCTCCAGGAGGACCTCAGCGCCGACCAGGGTGAGCTCAGCCAGTACGTGTTCGAGCAGGCCCAGCGCATGGGCGTGAGCCCGGACCAGCTGGCCCAGCACCTGGTCGAGTCGAACCAGATCCGCGTCGCCTTCACCGAGGTCGTCCGCGGCAAGGCCATGGACGTGGTCCTGGCCGGTGCCAAGGTGACCGACGAGGACGGCAACGTCGTCGAGCAGGAGATCGTCGAGGCCACCGACGACCAGGCCCTGGCCGAGGCCGTCAAGGCCGCCGCCGCTGCCTCCACCGAGGTCGCCGAGGCCGACAAGGCCGAGGAGACCGCGGAGGCCCCCGAAACCGACGAGGACGCCGACAAGGCCGACTCCAAGTAGTCCGAGGCTTCACGGCGCCGCGAGGCACCATGGCTCTCACGGGCCCTGGCCAACCCGTTACGGGACGGCCGGGGCCCTTTCCCTTCCGTTCCTGGCGCGTTGTTCGCTGTCAGGAGAAAGGGTGTGTCCGCGACCGGCTGCACCCTGCGCTCAAAGCGAACAGGGACGGTATCCGGACGAGCCTGGCGTCTGTCGGCGTTAGTGTCGCTGTATCGCAACCGTTTCGATTCCGGAGCAGGTGACGAGAGTGCCGCCGACCTTTGATGAGTCCCAGCGATTCGACGCTCGTACGTCGGATCAGCAGCTTTCCCCTTTTATTGAGCAGACGCCTCAGCGCCTGTTGCGCCAGCGAATCGTGTTCCTCGGCCAGCAGGTCGACGATGACATCGCCAACCGCCTCGTCGGTGAGCTCCTGCTGCTGTCCGCGGAGGACCGCCAGCGGGACATCACGATGTACATCAACTCGCCGGGTGGTTCCGTGACGGCGGGTATGGCGATCTACGACGTCATGCAGTACATCCCCAACGACGTGCGCACCGTGGGTATCGGCATGGCCGCGTCGATGGGCCAGATGCTCCTGTGCGCCGGTGCGCCCGGCAAGCGTTACGCGCTGCCGCACACCCGCGTCATGATGCACCAGCCGTCCGGTGGCATCGGGGGCACCGCCTCCGACATCCGGATCCTGGCTGACCAGCTGCTCTACGTGAAGAAGATGTTCATCCAGAAGATCTCCGAGCACACCGGGCAGTCGGTCGAACAGATCGAGAAGGACGCCGACCGGGACCGCTGGTTCACGGCTCAGGAGGCCAAGGAGTACGGCTTCATCGACGAGGTGCTCGAGGGCACGCTCGACGTGACCAGCTGACAGTCCTGAGCTGACCTGGCCCAGTCCATGAATCGGCGCAGCGCGTGGAAGGCGTGAAATGACCGAGTTCAACCCCAGTCTCATCGGCGGCGCGGCCTCGATGGCTCCCCAGAGCCGCTACGTCCTGCCGTCCTACGTGGAGCGTACGTCGTACGGCGTCAAGGAGATGAATCCGTACAACAAGCTCTTCGAAGAGCGGATCATCTTCGTCGGCGTCCAGATCGACGACACTTCGGCCAACGATCTGATGGCCCAGCTCATCACCCTTGAGCAGCTCGACTCCGAGCGGGACATCCAGATGTACATCAACTCGCCGGGAGGTTCCTTCACCTCCCTCATGGCGATCTACGACACCATGCAGTTCGTGCGCCCCGACATCCAGACGGTGTGCATCGGACAGGCCGCGTCGGCCGCCGCGATCCTGCTGGCGGGCGGCACCAAGGGCAAGCGTGGTGCCCTGCCCAACGCCCGGATGATGATCCACCAGCCGGCGACCGAGGGTATGCACGGTCAGGCCAGCGACATCGAGATCCAGGCCAACGAGATCACCCGTATCCGTACGCAGCTGGAGACCACTCTGGCCAAGCACACGGGTCGCTCCCACGAGCAGGTCTCGAAGGACATCGAGCGGGACAAGATCCTCACCGCCGAGGAGGCAGTGGAGTACGGTCTCATCGACTTCGTCCTGCCCTACCGCAAGGCCTCCCTGAAGTAGCGGGGACAACGGTTGCCGTGTCCTCCCCGGCCGGGGCGTCTCGCGAACGCGAGGAGCGCCCCGGCGGGGGGAATCCGGCGCCACGAAGTACTCACCGGTCCGGTTTCTGACCCGCCTGGGACAGCCCGGTGGTGAAGCCGGTCCGGTTTTTCGCTTAGTCTGGCGGAGAGCGACACACAGATCGCCCCGTTCGTGGCTGGCAGTCGCGAACGGACACACGGGAGACGAGTCCTTCCGTCCGTTCGGCGCCGCGTGCGCCCGGAACGGGGCGGCCTTAGTTTTGAGGAGTGGCTGGGTGGCACGCATCGGCGACGGCGGGGACCTGCTGAAGTGCTCATTCTGCGGTAAGAGCCAGAAGCAGGTGAAGAAGCTCATCGCTGGCCCCGGCGTGTACATCTGCGATGAGTGCATCGATCTGTGCAACGAGATCATCGAAGAGGAACTCGCCGACGCCACCGAGCTCACGTGGGACTCCCTTCCCAAGCCCCGGGAGATCTTCGACTTCCTGGACTCGTACGTGATCGGTCAGGAGCAGGCGAAGAAGTCCCTCTCGGTGGCGGTGTACAACCACTACAAGAGAGTGCGCTCGGAGACCGACCGTCCCGGTGACGAGGACGTCGAGATCGCCAAGTCGAACATTCTCCTGCTGGGGCCGACCGGTTCGGGCAAGACCCTGCTGGCGCAGACCCTGGCGAAGATCCTCAACGTCCCCTTCGCCATCGCGGACGCCACCGCCCTCACCGAGGCGGGCTACGTGGGCGAGGACGTCGAGAACATCCTCCTGAAGCTGATCCAGGCCGCTGACTACGACGTCAAGAAGGCCGAGACCGGCATCATCTACATCGACGAGGTCGACAAGGTCGCCCGCAAGAGCGAGAACCCGTCGATCACGCGCGACGTCTCCGGCGAGGGTGTCCAGCAGGCGCTGCTGAAGATCCTGGAGGGGACCACGGCTAGCGTGCCCCCTCAGGGCGGCCGCAAGCACCCGCACCAGGAGTTCATCCAGATCGACACCACCAACGTGCTGTTCATCTGCGGTGGAGCCTTCGCGGGGCTGGAGAAGATCATCGAGTCCCGCACCGGTCAGCAGGGCATGGGCTTCAACGCCACCCTGCGGCCCAAGAGCGAGATGGCCGGGACCGCGCTGTTCGGCGAGGTCATGCCGGAGGACCTGCTGAAGTTCGGGATGATCCCGGAGTTCATCGGCCGTCTGCCGGTGATCACCAGCGTGCACAACCTGGACAAGGCCGCGCTGATCCAGATCCTCACCGAGCCCCGCAACGCCCTGGTCAAGCAGTACCAGCGGCTGTTCGAGCTGGACAACGTCGAGCTGGAGTTCACCCAGGACGCCCTGGAGGCGATCGCCGAGCAGGGCATCATCCGGGGGACCGGCGCCCGTGGTCTGCGCGCCATCATCGAGGAGGTCCTGCTCTCGGTGATGTACGAGGTACCCAGCCGGGAGGACGTCGGCCAGGTGATCATCACCCGCGAGTCGGTGGAGCAGCACGTGAACCCGACCATCGTGCCGCGCGCCCAGCTCGAGGCGGACGAGGACGGTCGTCAGGAGAAGTCGGCCTGACCGCCGGACCGGTCGCCGCGGCGGGCTGACGCCGCGCGGTTGGACCGCTGAGGCCTTCGGGGCGCCCTTCCCACGGGAAGGGCGCCCCTTCTCATGCCTGGACCAGGCCGGACGGGGCCGGGCGTGGTCCGGTCACTCCCCGACCTCGAGGACTCCCTCCATTCGGGCGATCTCGGTGTTCTGCTCGGCGATGAGGTCGTTGGCCATCCGCAGGACCTCCTGGTCCTTGCCCTCGGCCATGGCCTCCTCCGCCATGGTGACCGCGCCCTCGTGGTGGGCGGTCATGAGTTCCACGAAGAGGTGGTCGAAGTCGTCGCCGTCGGCGTCGGCTAGGCGGCCCATGTCCTCGTCGGAGACCATGCCCTCCATGTCGTCGTGGTCCACCTGGAGGTCACAGGCGACCACGGCGTCCTCGGTGGAGTGGTGGGTGCCGTCGCCCTCCAGACCGCAGAAGTTCTGGTGGGCGGGGTTCTCCCGGGCGGGGCCGAAGACGTTGACCTCCAGCCAGCTCTCCATGGCGGAGATCTCGGGCCCCTGGGCGGCCGCGATGCGGTCGGCGATGCGCTCGATGCCGTCGCGCTGGTAGCGGTCCTCGACCAGGTCGGTCATCTCCAGGGCCTGGCGGTGGTGTTCGATCATCTTCACCAGGTAGGTGACGTCGGCCTCGTTGTGGCCCTGCTCCTCGGCGAGGGCGGCGATCTGGTCCGCGGTGGCTGGGGTCGATTCCTCCCCGGGGGCGCCGGGGGCGATGACGTTGGCGGACTGCTGTCCCTCGTCACCGGTACAGGCCGAGACTCCGAGCAGCACGAGGGCGGTTCCGGCTGCGAGTGCCAGGCGACGCACGAGGTCTCCTCCAGGGGTGGGGGTCGGCGGGCCGGGTGCCCGCCGGTGTCGGCTGACCCGACGTCCTGCGGGTTTTCTACTCACTCGAGGGGTGTTTTGTCCAGTACCGGGGGTGCGGCGGGGTGGTCGTGTCCGTTCGTGGGACTCCCGGTGGTGTCCGTTCTCGGCGTTTCGTCTGGCTTGTGTACGACGATGAGGGTACAACCCATTGTAGTCAAGTGACTTCTTTGGGTGGTTTTCGGGGGTGGGTGCATGGCTTCGGTTACGGGACGGCGCCGGGGTACGGTCGCGGTCGCCTCGCTGGTCGCGGTGGCCTGGCTCGCGGTCCCGGGCGCCGGCGCCGACGACGGGGTGACCACGGGTGGGGGCGTGGTGCACCTGGCCAACGTGCCCAAACCGGAGACGCTGGCGAGGTCGCCCAACTCCGACCTGGCGTTCACCGGTGACTACGCGATCGGCGGCAACTACAACGGTTTCGTCGTCTACGACATCTCCGAACCGGAGTCCCCGACGGTCGTCTCCGAGGTCCTGTGCCCGGGGGGTCAGGGCGACGTCTCGGTCAGCGGCGACCTCCTGTACTTCTCCGTGGACTACCCGCGCGCGAACGACGAGTGCGGGGCGCCGTCCGCCCCGGCCACTGAGGCCGACGCCTTCGAGGGCCTGCGGATCTTCGACATCTCGGACAAGGCGAACCCGCGGTACGTCGCGTCCGTGGCCACCGACTGCGGATCGCACACCAACACCCTGGTGCCGGGCGCGAACGGGCGCAGCGACGTGGTCTACGTGTCCTCGTACGCCCCCGCGGAGGTCTTTCCGAACTGCCAGCCGCCGCACGACAGGATCTCCATCGTCGAGGTGCCGCACGAGGCCCCCGAGGAGGCGGCCGTCGTCAACGAGCCGGTGCTCTTCCCGGACGGCGGCCACAGCACGACCACGGGCTGCCACGACATCACCGCCTATCCCGCTCGCGGTCTGGCGGCCGCCGCTTGCCTGGGTGACGGCCTGCTGTTGGACATCACTGACCCGATCCACCCGGAGGTGGTGGAGCGCGTCCAGGACGAGAACTTCGCCTTCTGGCACTCGGCGACGTTCACCAACGACGCGAGGAACGTGGTCTTCACCGACGAACTCGGCTCGGGTTCCTCGGCGACCTGCAACGAGAGGATCGGCCCCGAGCGCGGCGCCAACGCCGTCTACTCGCTGGACACGTCGGGAGAAAGCCCCGAACTCGAGTTTCGGAGTTACTACAAATTGCCTCGGCACCAGACCGATACCGAGAACTGCGTGGCGCACAACGGTTCGCTGATCCCGGTCCCGGGCCAGGACTTCTTCGTTCAGTCCTGGTACCAGGGCGGAGTGTCGGTCATCGACCTCACCGACCCCGACCAGCCCGTCGAGGTGGGCTTCTTCGACCGTGGCCCGTTCGACCCGGACCAGCTGCGCACGGCCGGCTCCTGGTCCGCGTACTACTACAACGGGCACGTCTACTCGTCGGACATGGAACGCGGGCTGGACGTGCTGGCGCTCACCGACCCCCGGTTCGAAGGGGCTGAGTCGGTGGTGCTGGACGAGTTCAACCCGCAGTCGCAGCCGGAGCTCCCGAACAGCTAGCCGGACCGGGTGCGGCGGTCGCCCGCCGCACCCGGAACCGGGCCGGTCTGGACACGGTGCGTGAGCGGATCGAGTCGGCTCGACACCGTGTAAACAACCATGTTTCTTTTGTTTCCCTCTATACATATTGATGTTGAGCTGTGTACGTTCTTCCTGTTTCGCTCCATCAGGAATCAGGAGTACGCATGGCGTCGTCCCCCGCCCCCTCCCCTTCCAGACGCTTGCGGTACCGACGCGGCTCCACCGGCCTCGCTCTCGTCGGCGCCACCGCCCTGACCTTGGGCCTCCTCGGGCCCGCCGCCGCCTCGGCGGACCGGACCCCCTTCGAGAGCGACGCCGAGACCAGCGCGAACGTCACTCACGTGACCAACGTCCCGAAGTCCGAAGCCATGGGTGACTACAACACCGACCTGGCGTTCACCGGTGACTACGCGATCGGCGGCAACTACAACGGTTTCGTCGTCTACGACATCTCCGAACCGGAGTCTCCGACCGTCGTCTCCGAGGTGGTGTGCCCCGGCGGCCAGGGCGACGTCTCGGTCAGCGGCGACCTCCTGTACTTCTCCGTCGACTACCCCCGGGCCAACGACGAGTGCGGCGCCCCCGCCGTCCCCACCACCGACCCGAACGGGTTCGAGGGCATCCGCGTCTTCAACATCTCCGACAAGGCCAACCCGGCCTACGTCGCGGCCGTGGCCACCGACTGCGGATCGCACACCAACACCCTGGTGCCCGGCAAGGACGGCGAGCACGACTACGTGTACGTGTCCTCCTACTCGCCCTCGGCGAACTTCCCCAACTGCCAGCCGCCGCACGACAAGATCTCGGTCATCGAGATCCCCGTGGACAACCCCTCCGAGGCCGCGCTGGTCAACGAGCCCGTCCTGTTCCCGGACGGTGGCAACCGCAACACCAGCGGCTGTCACGACATCACCGCCTACCCGGAGCTCGACCTCGCCGCCGGGGCGTGCATGGGTGACGGCATCCTGATGGACATCTCCGACCCCGCCCACCCCGTGGTCACCGACGTCGTCCGGGACGACAACTTCGCCTTCTGGCACTCGGCCACGTTCACCAACGACGCGGGCACCGTGATCTTCACCGACGAGCTCGGCGGCGGTGGCGGCGCCATCTGCACCGAGGAACACGGGGTGGAGCGCGGCGCCAACGCCATCTACTCCGTCGGCGGCACGGACGGGGCGCCCGAGCTGGACTTCGAGAGCTACTACAAGATCCCGCGCGTGCAGAGCGCCACCGAGAACTGCGTTGCGCACAACGGTTCGCTGATCCCGGTCCCGGGCCAGGACTTCTTCGTTCAGTCCTGGTACCAGGGCGGGGTGTCGGTCATCGACTTCAACGACCCGACCGCGCCGCGTGAGATCGGCTACTTCGACCGGGCCCCGATCGACGAGGACAACCTCGTCCTGGGCGGTTCGTGGTCGGCGTACTACTACAACGGCTACGTGTACTCCTCGGACATCACCCGGGGCCTCGACGTGATCCGGCTCGACGATCCGCGCCTGCGCTCCGCCGCGCGCGTCACCTACGACGAGTTCAACCCGCAGTCGCAGCCGAGCTACCGACCGGGCCGCTGACGCGCGCCACGACCTCTCCCGGTGGCTCCTCCTGGGGAGTCAGGGCAAACGGGAGAGAACGGGGCCGTGGTCCGACGGCCACGGCCCCGCCGCGTACCCCTCATCTCCGTCCCCCAACCGATCTGGAGAAACCATGCCCGCAGCTCCCCCGTCACGGGCCGGACTCGGCCCGCGCGGCGTGACGGCGGTCGCGCTGACCGCGGCGGCGACCCTGTTCGCCGGGCTCCTCGGCCCGGCGGCGGCGTACGCCGACACGCCTCCCTCCGACAGCGTCACCAGTGACAACGTCGAGCACCTCGCCAACGTCCCCAAGCCGGACGCGGTCAGCAACACCAACTCGGACCTGGCGTTCACCGGCGACCACGTCATCGGCGGCAACTACGACGGTTTCGTCATCTACGACGTCGCCGACCCGGAGGACCCGAGGATCGTCTCGGAGGTGGTGTGCCCCGGTGGCCAGGGCGACGTCTCCGTCAGCGGGGACCTGCTCTACTTCGCCGTGGACTCCCCCCGGGCCAACGACGAGTGCGGCGCTCCCGCCGTGCCGGTCACCGACCCGAACGGGTTCGAGGGCGTGCGGATCTTCGACATCTCCGACAAGGCCAACCCCCAGTACGTCTCGGCCGTGCGCACCGACTGCGGATCGCACACCCTGACCCTCGTGCCCGGCGCGGACCCCTCGACCGAACTGGTCTACGTCTCGTCCTACGCGCCCTCGGTGAACTTCCCCAACTGCCAGCCGCCGCACGACAAGATCGCGATCATCGAGGTCCCGGTGGACGACCCGGGCTCGGCCGCGATCGTCAACGAGCCGGTGCTCTTCCCGGACGGCGGCAACCACGACCAGCCCGGTCTGCTCCGACCGACCGAGGGCTGCCACGACATCACGGTCCACCCGGCCAAGGACCTCGCCGCCGGCGCCTGCATGGGCGACGGCATCATCATGGACATCTCCGACCCGGTCAACCCGGTCGTGACCGAGGTGGTCCAGGACGAGAACTTCGCCTTCTGGCACTCGGCCACCTTCACCAACAACGCCGAGGCCGTCCTGTTCACCGACGAACTCGGCGGCGGCGGTGCGGCCACCTGCACCGAGGAGATCGGACCCGAGCGCGGCGCCAACGCCATCTACTCCCTGAAGGAGTCCCCTGACGGCGGCCACGACCTGGAGTTCGCGAGCTACTTCAAGATCGACCGCCACCAGGGCGACCAGCAGTCCTGTGTCGCGCACAACGGGTCGCTCATCCCGGTTCCGGGGAAGAACTACTTCGTGCAGTCCTGGTACCAGGGCGGCATCTCGATCATCGACTTCAACGACCTCAGCAACCCCCGCGAGATCGGTTACTTCGACCCCGACAACCGGATCGACCCGGACATCGAGAACGGCAGCACCTGGTCCGCGTACTACTACAACGGCCACGTGTACTCCTCGGACATGCGCCGCGGCCTGGACGTCCTCAAGCTCACCGACCCCCGCCTGCGCGCGGCCGAACGGGTGACCTACGAGGAGTTCAACCCGCAGACCCAGCCGGTCTACCGCCCCGGGCGGTAACCAGCGACGACGCACCGGGGTGCCGCGCGAGCCACGCGCGGCACCCCCGCGTGCTGTCACCCCCAACCCCCGATCCCCATCTGGAAGGCAGACCCATGCGCACCTCCCCGCGCCGCGTCGCCGTACTGGCGACGGCCGCTGCCGCGACGCTGTTCACCGGGCTCCTCGGCCCGGCGGCGGCGTACGCCGACACGCCGCCCTCGGACGAGATCTCCAGCGACAACGTCGAGCTCGTGGCCAACGTCCCCAAGCCCGAGGCGGTCAACAACACCAACTCGGACCTGGCGTTCACCGGCGACTACGCCATCGGCGGCAACTACGACGGCTTCGTCATCTACGACATCTCCGAGCCCGAGGACCCGAGGATCGTCTCCGAGGTGGTGTGCCCCGGCGGGCAGGGTGACGTCGCGGTCAGCGGCGACCTCCTGTACTTCGCTGTGGACTACCCCCGCGCGAACGACGAGTGCGGCGCCCCCGCCGTGCCGGTCACCGACCCGAACGGGTTCGAGGGTGTTCGCATCTTCGACATCTCCGACAAGGCCAACCCGCAGTACGTCTCGGCCGTGCGCACCGACTGCGGATCGCACACCCTGACGCTGGTCCCCGGTGACGCGGAGCGCGAGTACGTCTACGTGTCCTCGTACTCTCCCTCGGCGAACTTCCCCAACTGCCAGCCGCCGCACGACAAGATCGGCGTCATCGAGGTGCCGCTCGACGCGCCCTCGGAGGCGTTCCTTGTCAACGAGCCGGTGCTGTTCCCGGACGGCGGCCACCGCACCACCACGGGCTGCCACGACATCACGGTCTTCCCGTCCAAGGACATCGCCGCCGGTGCCTGCATGGGCGACGGCATCCTGATGGACATCTCGGACCCGGCCTCCCCGGTGGTCACCGAGGTGGTCCAGGACGACAACTTCGCCTTCTGGCACTCCGCGACCTTCACCAACGACGCCCGCACGGTGCTGTTCACCGACGAGCTCGGCGGCGGCGGTGCGCCCACGTGCACCGAGGAGATCGGACCCGAGCGCGGCGCCAACGCCATCTACACCCTGGACGGTGAGGGCGCCGACTCCACGCTGGAGTTCGCGAGCTACTTCAAGATCGACCGCCACCAGGGCGACCAGGTGTGCGTGGCCCACAACGGGTCGCTCATCCCGGTCCCCGGCCAGGACTACTTCGTGCAGTCCTGGTACCAGGGCGGCATCTCGGTGATCGACTTCAACGACCCGACCAACCCGCGCGAGATCGGCTACTTCGACGCCGACTCCCGGATCGACCCCGACATCCAGGACAACGACACCTGGTCGACGTACTACTACAACGGCTACGTGTACTCGTCCGACATCGACCGTGGTCTGGACGTCCTCAAGCTGACCGACCCGCGCCTGCGTGCGGCCGAGCGGGTCACGTACGAGGAGTTCAACCCGCAGACCCAGCCGGTCTACCGCCCCGGCCGGTAACCGTCACCGACGATCCGGGGCCGGGGGCCGCGTGCCCCCGGCCCCGTCTCAGTCGAAGAGGTCCTCGGGCCGGTCCACCGTGACGGCCGAGGGGACCCACTTCTCCAGGGTCGCCAGGTCCGCGCAGGCCTCGATGCGCTCGCGGACCTCGTCCGAGATGCTGAACCCGCGTGCCTCCAGCACAGAGACGACGCTGCGCGCCGCCTCAGCCGCGCGGCCTTCTTCCCGGCCTTCCTCCCGGCCGATACCGACGTACTTGCGGGCGAAGTCGCTCTGCCACTCGTAGGTCTCCACAGCCATCAAGCCCTCCAGCTCCTTGCGAGCGGCCTCATTGAGGCCGAGCCGATCGTGTCGCGAAGTGTGGTCGCGTGTGGGGGTTATGCGGGACGCGGGTCGAAGAGGCGGTCGGTGGGGGCGTCGAGGACCTCCGTCATGCGCCCGGTGAAGTAGACCGTGCCCAGGGCGAGGACGCGTCGGCCGAGGGCGGTGACGGCGGTGGGGGAGAGGTCCTCGGCGCGGACGCGGTTCCAGTGGTCGGGGAGGGCGTGCTCGAAGCGCAGGTGCTCCTCCGGCAGGCGCACGGCGGTCACCCGCAGCCCCTTGAGCGCTTCGACCGCCCCGGAGACGTCCTTGTGGTCGGGCAGGCACAGCAGGACGTGATCCACACCGCCCCACAGGTCGCGGGCGTGGGACAGCGCGGCGGTCACGCCGACGCGGTCGATGGCGGAGTCCACCACGACCTCGGTGGATGAGCCGGGAACGGTGTGCCTCGACAGGCGGGCGGGCAGGTTCACGGTGCCCAGGACCTCGTGGAGCCGACTGGGCGTCGCCGGTGGCCTGTCCATCAGGTCCAGCATGCGGGTGGCGGCGGCGGTGCCCAGGACTCCGTTGGCGGCGGACAGGCCCCGGGGGCGCAGGGCCTCGGGGGGTTCGGTCGCGGTCGCGGGGTCCACGACCTGTGGGGAGAGCCGTTCACGGGTGTTCTCGGCCAGGGTCCCGGCCACGACGGGCGCCGCCTCCGCGCTCTGCGGCAGGGTCACCAGCGCACGGGTGCGTTCGGGGTGGACCACGCGGGTCTTCTCGCGTGCGATCTCCGCCACGGTGTCCCCGAGGACCCCCACGTGCTCGGCGAAGACCATGCCCAGAGCCACCACCTGCGGGCCCAGGAGACGCAACTCGTCGCGGTGCCCGCCCATGCCGGCCTCCAGGACGCACACGTCGGCGCCGACCGCGCGTGCGTGCAGCAGGCCGGCCACGAGGAACAGCCCGCTCGGCGCCAGATAGCCCTCCTCAGGGGAGGGCAGGGAGCGCCGGGCGGCCTCCATGGTCTGGCCGAGGTCGCGGAGTTCGTCGTCGGTCACGGACACGCCGTCGACCCGGACCCGTTCGCGGTACCCCCGGAAGCTCGGACCCGTCACCAGGACCGTCCGCAGACCGGCGGCGGACAGGGTGGCCGCCGCGTAGGTGGCCGTGCTCCCCTTGCCCTTGGAACCCACCACACCGAGCACGGGCGTCGGTGCCGGGTCCAGGTCCAGCGCGGCCAGGAGCGCGGACGCGCGGTCCAGGCTGCGCGCCTGTCCGGGGCCGCGTCCCGCCCACTCGGAGAAGAACGGTTCGACGATCGGGTCAAAGCTGGGCATGCCCCCAGTATGGTCCGCGCGGAGGGGACCGCCGTACGCCCGACCCCGCGTCGGAGCCCAGGTGGGGCCGCGTACACTGGCGCGGGTGTACACCCCGATCACCGAGACCCCGTGAGTGGCGCGGGCGCCCACGAGCGCTACGCCGAGGTCACCGCGGAGATTCTCTCCCGCGCGCCCGAATCCGACATCGACCCCACTCTGGACCGTGTCCGCACGGTCCTGGACCTGCTGGGTGACCCGCACCGCAACTTCCGGGTCATCCACGTCACCGGAACCAACGGCAAGACGTCCACCGCCCGGATGATCGACGCGCTCGTGCGCGGCCGAGGCCTGCGCGTGGGCCGCTACACCAGCCCCCACCTGCGGACGGTGCGGGAGCGGATCGTCGTCGACGGCGAGCCGATCTCGCAGGAGGAGTTCGTCGAGGCCTACGACGACATCCGGCCGTACCTGGAGATGGCCGACTCGATGAGCGACATCCGGTTGTCGTTCTTCGAGATCCTCACCGTGATGGCCTACGCCGTGTTCGCCGACGCCCCCGTGGACGTCGCCGTGGTGGAGGTCGGCATGGGCGGCAGCTGGGACGCCACCAACGTCGTCGACGGCGACGTGGCCGTGATCACCCCCATCGGGATCGACCACACCGAGTACCTGCCCGACACCCTCGACGGCATCGCCGAGGAGAAGGCCGGGATCATCAAGCCCGGCTCGGTCACTGTCATGGCCCAGCAGCCTCTGCCCGCCGCCGAGGTCCTGCTCCGGCACGCCGCCGAGGTCGGGTCCACCGTGGCCCGCGAGGGGCTGGAGTTCGGCGTGACCTCCCGCGAGGTCGCCGTCGGCGGCCAGCAGGTCGCCGTCAAGGGCCTCACCGGCACCTACGACAACCTCTTCCTGTCGCTGTTCGGTGAACACCAGGCCAGCAACGCGGCGGTCGCCATCGCGGCCGTCGAGGCCTTCTCCGCCTCCGAGGACGCGGCCGGACTCGACCCCGTGATCGTCGGCGAGGGCCTGGCCGCGATCGACTCCCCGGGCCGCATGGAGGTCGTGCGCACCAGCCCGACCGTCATCGCCGACGCCGCCCACAACCCGGCCGGAATGATCGCCACCGCCGCGGCCGTGGAGGAGGCCTTCTCCTTCTCCAGGCTGATCGGCGTGATCGCGATCATGGCCGACAAGGACGTCGAGGGCATCCTGGAACCCCTCGAACCGCTGCTCGACGAGATCGTGGTCACCCGAAACTCCTCACCTCGGTCCCTTGACCCGGCACAGCTGACCGACATCGCCCGGCAGATCTTCGGCGAGGACCGCGTGCACGTGGCCGCGCGGCTCGACGACGCCATCGACCAGGCCGTGGGCCTGGCCGAGGGAGGCGGCGAGTTCGGCGGAACCGGCGTGCTGGTCACCGGATCGGTCGTCACCTCGGGCGACGCGATCCACCTGCTGCGCGGTTCCGGGGACTGAAGACCCACAGACGAAGGGAGAACGCCGTGCGCACACTCTGCGCCGTGGTCCTCGTGTTCGAGGCCGTCGTGATCGGTCTGGCGATCCCGATCGCCATCAACCTGGAGGGCGCCGACCCCGCCGTGGCGGGCGGTGTCTGGGGCGGCATGGCGCTGGCCGCCCTGCTGCTGTCCGGCCTCCAGAAGCACACCTGGGCGCACTACGCGTCGTGGGTGCTCCAGGCGGCCTTCCTGTTCAGCTCCTTCATGGTCACCGGGGCGCCCCTGGTAGCGATCGTGTTCGTGTCCCTGTGGGTCACCGGCGTGATCCTGGGGCGAAGGGTCGACGCAGCCCGCGCCGCCCACGAGGAACGGGCCGAGCAGGAGGTGGACGCGGGGGTCGGCGGGCCGTCCTAGGACGAATGGGCTCTCCCCCCGCGTCCACGGAGCAAACGCGATAGTGTGACGCACGTCCGGGCAGACGAGCGGACCCGCACGGCGGAACCTCCCCCCGCCTCGTCCCCGAGCCCCGGTCACACACCCGTTCACCCCACCGCGTGCGCTCGCCACTGCGGGCCCAGGCCCCCTTGTGCCACGCGGGGGTCCCCAATGAGGAGTTGAAACGCACGTGGAGCGCACTCTCGTTCTCATCAAGCCCGACGGTGTCCGCCGCAACATCGTCGGTGAGGTCATCTCGCGCATCGAGCGCAAGGGCCTGAACCTGGTCGCGATGGAGCTGCGCACGCTCGACGCGGACACCGCGAAGACGCACTACGAGGAGCACGCCTCGCGTCCGTTCTTCGACTCGCTGGTGGAGTTCATCACCGGTGGTCCGCTGGTCGCCATGGTGGTCGAGGGCGAGCGCGCCATCGAGGCCTTCCGCGCCCTGGCCGGTGCCACCGACCCGGTGACCGCCACGCCCGGGACCATCCGCGGCGACTTCGCCCTGGAGGTCCAGAAGAACATCGTCCACGGCTCGGACTCCACCTACTCCGCCGAGCGCGAGATCAAGCTGTTCTTCCCCGACCTGTAGGGGTTCCGGGCCCGTGAGCCCTAGTCTTGGTGTCCCGGGGTGCTCACGCACCCGGGACACCATTTCTTTTCCCACCCTTGCCCGGTGACGAGGCAACAATTCGGTGTGTTTGCGTAACGGACTAAGTGCGGACCGTTACGATGCGGAGGACTGGATACCTAACGTGCTGGAACGACCACGTATGGTCGTGACCGCGCGTCCCCGCCCGACACGGCGCCTCTGAGGACGTTACATGCCGAACAACCTTGCATTTCTCGGCCGGGACATGGCCGTAGACCTTGGTACCGCCAACACACTCGTGTACGTACGCGGACGCGGCATCGTCCTGAACGAGCCCTCCGTGGTCGCGCTGAACACCTCGACCGGCAAGATCGTGGCGGTCGGTATCGAGGCCAAGCAGATGATCGGCCGCACGCCGACCAACATCACCGCCATCCGCCCCCTCAAGGACGGCGTCATCGCCGACTTCGAGGTCACCGAGCGCATGCTGCGGTACTTCATCCAGAAGATCCACCGCCGCCGCCACTTCGCCAAGCCCCGCATCATCGTCGCGGTCCCGAGCGGCATCACCTCGGTCGAGCACCGCGCGGTCAAGGAGGCGGGCTACCAGGCCGGGGCGCGCCGCGTGTACATCATCGAGGAGCCCATGGCCGCGGCCATCGGCGCCGGGCTCCCGGTCCACGAGCCCACCGGCAACATGGTGGTCGACATCGGCGGAGGCACCACCGAGGTCGCCGTCATCTCCATGGGCGGCATCGTCACCTCCCAGTCCATCCGGGTGGGCGGTGACGAACTCGACCAGGCGATCATGACCTTCATCAAGAAGGAGTACTCCCTGATGATCGGGGAGCGCACCGCCGAGGAGCTCAAGCTCGCCATCGGCTCCGCCTACCCCACGGGCACGGAGGAGCTGCACGCCGAGGTGCGCGGACGCGACCTCATCAGCGGCCTGCCCAAGACCATCGTCCTGTCCGAGTCCGACGTGCGCCAGGCCATCGAGGAGCCGGTCACCGCGATCATCGACGCGGTCCGCACTAGTCTCGACAAGTGCCCGCCCGAACTCTCCGGCGACATCATGGACCGGGGCGTCGCGGTCACCGGCGGCGGCGCCCTGCTGCGCGGCCTCGACGACCGTCTCCTCCACGAGACCGGAATGCCCATCCACGTGGCCGACAACGCCCTCGACTCCGTCGCCGTGGGCTCGGGCACCTGCGTTGAGAACTACGAACGCCTCCACCAGGTCCTCGTCCCGGAACGGCGGCGCTGACATGCTCCGCGACTCCACGCGGTCCCGTCTGTTCCTCGCCGTGCTCGTCGTGGCGGCCGTGGCCCTGATGGTCCTGGACTCGCGGGCGGGGAGCAATCCGGTCACCTCGGTCGCCCGGGGCGGCGGCGAACTCGTCTTCACCCCCGCCTCAACCGCGGTCGGCCTGGCCGCCGGGCCCGCCGCCACGCTCTACGAGGGTGTGAGCCAGGGCCCGAAGTCGGCCGCCAGGATCGCCGAGCTGGAGGCCGCCAACGCCGAACTGGAGTCGGACCTCCAGGCGGCCCGACTCGACGACGGACGCGCGGACCAGCTCGACGAGCTCCTGCACCTGTCCGGTCTGGGCGGCTACGAGATCGTCCCGGCCCAGGCCGTCACTCGCACCACCGCGCAGGGCTACGCGCACACCGTCACCATCGACGCGGGCACCGACTCCGGGATCCGCCCGGACATGACCGTCGTCAGCGGCTCCGGCCTGGTCGGACGGGTCATCGAGGCCGGGCCCCGACTCGCCACCGTCAAGCTCGCCACCGACGTGAACTCCACTGTCGGCGCGCGGCTCGAGAAGACCAGCAAGATCGGCGCGATCAGCGGAGGCAGCGTGCCGGGCGGCCCCGAGGCCGACCTCACCCTGGAGCTGTTCGACATGGAGGCCCCCATCGACGAGGGGGACCGCGTGGTCACGCTCGGCTCACACGACGGCGCTCCCTTCGTCCCGGGGGTGCCCATCGGCACCGTCGACGAGGTCCACGTGGCGCCCGGCGCGCTGAGCCGGATCGCCCGCATCACCCCGGCCGTGGACTTCGCGTCCCTGGACATGGTGGGTGTGGTCGTCTCCGGCCCCGCCGAGGACCCGCGCGACTCCGTGCTCCCGCCCAAACCCGACCCCAAGGGGGACCAGTGAGGACCGCAGGGACCCTGCTCATGGTGGCCGTCGCGGTGCTCGCGCAGGCCACCATCGTCAACCGTCTGCCCTTCGAGTGGGGGCCGGACCTGGTCCTCGCGGCGGTCGTCGCGGTCGCCCTGACCACCAACCCGGCGGCCGCCGCCGGGTGCGGCTTCGCGGCCGGGCTGGCCATGGACGCCCTGCCCCCGGCCGAACACCCGATGGGCCGCTACGCCCTGGTGCTGTGCGTGGCCGCCTACCTCGTCTCACTGCTGCGAGCCAACACGGGCCTGGGCGGTGCGGTGGGCAACGCCGTCTCGAACTGGACCGCCCTGGGCATCACCGCCGTCACCGCGGTGGGAGTGGGGCTGACCTACGCGCTCGTCGGATTCCTGATGGGGGACGCAAACATCACGCTCGCGGCGGTCAGCGTCCGCGTCGGCGTCGGCGCGCTCCTGACCACCCTGTTCGCCACGGTGGTGACACTGCCGATCCTGTGGGTGCGCACCTCGCTCGCGGAGAGCGACCTCGCCACCATCCAGGGGCCGACCTCGATCAGAGGGTGGTGACCCCGTGCACAAGCCGCCCACCAACCCGTCGCTTCCCGGCCGCAGGCTCGGCTGGTTCGGACTCTTCCTGGCGCAGTTCCTGGTGCTGGCCCTGTTCGCGGTCCTGGTCGCCCGGCTCTGGTACCTCCAGGTGCCCATGGCCGACCACTACCGCGAGCTCGCCGTCTCCAACCACCACCAGGAGCTGGTCGTCCCCGCCACCCGGGGGCAGATCCTCGACTCCAGCGGCCGCGTCGTGGTCAACAACAAGACCGAACTCCTGGTGTCGGCCGACTACCACCGGCTCCAGGGGATGAAGGACGGCGGGGAGAAGGTCCTCAGCGACCTCTCCGGAGTCCTCGACGTCCCCCTGGAGGAACTCCAGCAGCGCATGCGCCTGTGCGGCCCCGAGGTCCAGCGTCCCTGCTGGCCCGGGTCGCCCTACCAGCCCGTCACCCTCGCCGAGGACGTGGAGGGCCCGATCGCGCTCCAGATCATGGAGCGCGCCGACGACTTCCCGGGGATCACCGCGCAGGCCCAGGCCGTGCGCGAGTACCCCTACGGAGACCACGCGGGCCAGATGCTCGGCTACCTCCAGCCCGTCACCCAGGAGGAGCTGGAGGCCCGTGAGGAGCTGCGCACCCAGTTCACCGGGATCGACATGGTGGGCCGTGACGGCCTGGAGGCCGTCTACGACAAGGAGCTGCGCGGCAACGCCGGACTGCGGACCCTGGGCGTCAACAACCACGGCGAGATCATGGACGTGATCTCCGAGCGCCTCCCCGAGGCGGGCATGCACCTGGTGACCCACATGGACATGAACGTCCAGAAGGTCGCCGAGGAGGCCCTGGCCCGCGGCATGGAGGGCGCCCGGCCCAAGTACAAGGCCGACTCCGGGGCCGCGGTCGTCCTGGACGTCACCAACGGCGGGGTCGTGGCCATGGCCAGCCTGCCCACCTACGACCCCACCATCTGGGACGGCGGCATCGACCAGGAGACCTTCGACGCCATGCTCAGCGAGGAGGCCGGGGAGCCGCTGCTCTCCCGCGCCGTCCAGGGCACGTACCCGCCCGGATCCACCTTCAAGGTGTCGTCGCTGTCGGCCGCCGTCGAGAACGGGTACTCGCTGCGTAGC
Organism: Nocardiopsis sp. B62; assembly: GCF_018070675.1. Lineage (NCBI taxonomy): Bacteria > Bacillati > Actinomycetota > Actinomycetes > Streptosporangiales > Nocardiopsidaceae > Nocardiopsis > Nocardiopsis sp. B62. The sequence continues at coordinate 52,539 of NZ_JAGPXK010000003.1, forward strand.
AGCTACGCCTGTCCCGGCTCGGTCAACCTGGCCGGTCAGAGCTACGAGAACTACGCGGGCGCGGGTCAGGGCAGCATCACCCTGAAGCAGGCGATCATCGCCTCCTGCAACACCGTGTTCTACAACTTCGGCTACCAGATGTGGTCCAAGGACGGCGGGCTCCACCCGGACGGCGACCCCGAGGAGGCCATGGCCGACATGGCGCGCGGCTACGGGTTCGGCTCGCCCACCGGCGTGGACCTGCCCTACGAGACCGGTGGCCGCATCCCCGACCGCGAGTGGAAGCGCACCTTCTGGGAGGAGACCCGGGAGGTCAACTGCAAGCGCGCCGAGGGCGGCTACCCGGAGATCGCCGAGAGCGACCCGTCCCAGGCCGCCTACCTCAAGCAGCTCGCCCACGAACACTGCGTGGAGGGTTTCGAGTGGAGGGCCAGCGAGGCGATCAACTTCTCGATCGGCCAGGGTGACGTCCTCGTCAGCCCGCTCCAGCTGGCCAGCGCCTACGCGTCCATCGCCAACGGCGGCACGCTGTACGAGCCCCGCGTGGCCAAGGCCATGGTCGCAGCCGACGGCTCGAAGGTCGATCCGATCGAGCCCACGGTCAAGAACGAGGTGCCGGTCAGCGACGAGACCATCAAGTACCTCCAGGAGGCCCTCGCGGAGGTGACCACGTCCGGTACCGGTGGTGGCGCCTTCTCCGACTTCCCGCAGGACAAGGTCGCCGTCGCGGGCAAGACCGGAAGTGCCGACGCGCAGGGCCGCCAGGTGTCGTCCTGGTTCGCCTCCTACGCGCCGGTGGACGATCCGCAGTACGCCATCGTCGTCCTGGTCTCCCAGGGCGGTACCGGCGGTGAGACCGCCGCGCCGATCGCCCGCGAGATCTACGAGGGCCTGTACGGATTCTCGTCCGCCGGTGACACCGAGGACGTGAAGGACGGCAAGCCGCTGCTTCCCGGCGGCAAGCCGCACACCGAACTGCCGGTCGTCCGCCAGGACGGTTCCATCGAGACGCTGGAGCCCTGATGATCACGAACATGGGCGGTCCGCCCCGGCGCCAGAACGACCTGGGGCGGACCCTCAGCACGGCGGCGGGCGGGGCGCGCCGCCTCGACTGGCTCCTGATCGCCTCCGTGCTGGCGCTCGCCGGGATCGGATCGCTGCTGGTGTGGTCGGCGACCCTGCCGGGCGACGGCGGCGACCCTCTGGAGTCCCTGGACCACCTCGTCCGCCACCTGGCCCACCTCGCCGTGGCGGTGACGGTGTGCCTGGTCTTGGCGGCCGTGGACTACCGGACGGTCCGCGCCTACGCGCCGATCGCCTACGGGTTCTCGGTGGTCACCCTCGTCCTGGTGCTCACGCCCCTGGGCGCGGTGATCAACGGTTCGCGCGGCTGGATCGTGATCGGCGGCTTCCAGTTCCAGCCCAGTGAGCTGGCCAAGGTCGGGCTGATCCTGGTCCTGGCCACGCTTCTCGGTGAGCCCCGGGACGGCGAGACCCGGCCGATGACCAGGGACGTGCTGTTCTGCCTCCTGGTGATGGCGATCCCTCTCGGGCTCGTCATGCTCCAGCCCGACCTCGGGACCAGCCTGGTTCTGTGCGCGATCTTCCTCGGCATGCTCACGCTGTCCGGGGCTCCGGTCGTCTGGGTGGCGGGCATGCTGTCCTGCGGTGCGCTGGCGGCTCTGGCCGTGTGGTGGTTCGACCTGCTGGAGCCCTATCAACTGGACCGGATCGCGACCCTGATGGACCCGGCCGCCGACCCGCAGGGCGCGGGCTACAACTCCGCGCAGGCGCTGATCGCCGTGGGGTCGGGTGGCTTCGACGGCACCGGTCTGTTCCAGGGGGAGCAGACACACGGCCGGTTCGTCCCCGAGCAGCACACGGACTTCATCTTCACGGTGGCCGGGGAGGAGCTGGGCTTCGTCGGCTCCGGTGCGATCATCGTGCTGTTCGCCGTGGTGATCTGGCGGATCCTGCGCATCGCCCAGGGGTGTGACCAGCCCTACCCGCGACTGCTGTGCGTGGGGGTGGCCTCCTGGTTCGGGTTCCAGGCCTTCATCAACATCGGGATGGGCCTCGGCATCCTGCCGGTGACCGGTCTGCCGCTGCCGTTCGTGTCCTACGGCGGCACGGCGATCCTCGCGAACATGCTGGCTCTGGGCCTGGTGCTGGGGGTCAACTCCCGGGACCGCGGCTTCGAGTTCTGATCCGCGCGAACCACCCCGGACCGGCCTGTGGATGACCGGTCCGGGAGGATCCCAGGCGGCTAGCCTGGTGTGATCCAGCCAGACACGATGTCCGCCGATCGAAGGCCACACCATGTCCGTCGAAAGCCTCTTCCCGCGTCTCGAAGCCCTGCTGCCCCGGGTGAGCAAGCCGATCCAGTACGTGGGCGGTGAGCTCAACTCCGTGGTCAAGCCCTGGGACTCCGCGCGGGTGCGCTGGGCGCTGATGTACCCGGACGCCTACGAGGTGGGGGTGCCCAACCAGGGCGTGCAGATCCTCTACGAGGTGCTCAACGAACGCGAGGGTGTGCTGGCCGAGCGCGCCTACGCTGTCTGGCCGGACATGGAACGCCTCATGCGTGAGCACGGTGTCCCGCACTTCACGGTGGACTCCCACCGGCCGATCCGCGCCTTCGACGTCCTCGGCCTGAGCTTCGCCAGCGAGATGGGCTACACCAACATGCTCACCGCGCTGGACCTGGCGGGCATCCCGCGCCGCACCGCCGACCGCACCGAGGAGGACCCGGTCGTCCTGGCCGGGGGCCACTCCGCGTTCAACCCCGAGCCCATCGCCGACTTCCTGGACGCCGTGGTGCTCGGGGACGGTGAGGAGATCACCCTCGCCATCACCGAGATCATCCGCGAGTTCAAGGAGGAGGGCGCCCCAGGCGGACGGGACGGTCTCCTCCTGCGCCTGGCCGCCACCGGAGGCGTGTACGTGCCGCGCTTCTACGACGTGGCCTACCTCGACGACGGACGGATCGCCGGGTACGCGCCCAACCGCGCCGGGGTACCGGACACCGTGCAGAAGCACACGGTGATGGACCTGGACCAGTGGCCGTACCCGAAGCGGCCCATCGTCCCCACGGCGGAGTCCGTGCACGAGCGGTACAGCGTGGAGATCTTCCGGGGCTGCACGCGCGGCTGCCGGTTCTGCCAGGCCGGGATGATCACCCGGCCGGTGCGCGAGCGCAACCAGGAGACCGTCCAGAAGATGGTGGAGGAGGGGGTGAAGGCCTCCGGCTTCCAGGAGGTGGGCCTGCTCTCGCTCTCCAGCGCGGACCACAGTGAGATCGGCGACATCGCACGCAACCTCGCCGACCATTACGAGGGCACCAACACCGGCCTGTCCCTGCCTTCCACCCGCGTGGACGCCTTCAACATCGACCTCGCCAACGAACTCACCCGCAACGGCCGCCGTTCCGGGCTGACCTTCGCCCCCGAGGGCGGCAGCGAACGCATGCGCCGGGTGATCAACAAGATGGTCTCCGAGGAGGACCTCATCCGCACCGTCACCGCCGCCTACGCGGCCGGGTGGCGCCAGGTGAAGCTCTACTTCATGTGCGGACTGCCCACCGAGGAGGACGAGGACGTCCTGGCCATCGCGGACCTCGCAACCGAGGTGATCCGGACCGGCCGCGAGGTGACCGGGCGCAAGGACATCCGCTGCACGGTCTCCATCGGCGGGTTCGTCCCCAAACCGCAGACCCCGTTCCAGTGGGCGGCCCAGACCTCGCATCAGGACGTGGACGCCCGGCTGCGCAGGCTGCGGGACCGGATCCGAGGTGACCGCAGGTACGGGAAGTCCATCGGACTGCGCTACCACGAGGGACGTCCGTCGATCATGGAGGGCCTGCTGTCCCGGGGCGACCGGCGGGTCGGCCGGGTCGTCGAGGAGGTGTGGCGCGCGGGCGGCCGCTTCGACGGCTGGAGCGAGCACTTCTCCTACGACCGCTGGATGAGGGCGGCCGAGACCGGGCTGGCAGGGACCGGCGTGGACGTGGACTGGTTCACCACCCGAGAGCGCGACGAGGACGAGGTCCTGCCCTGGGACCACCTCGACGCCGGGCTGGACCGCTCCTGGCTCTGGCAGGACTGGCAGGACTCTCTGCACGGCGAGGAGTCCCTGGAGATCGACGACTGCCGTTGGAACCCCTGCTACGACTGCGGGGTGTGCCCCACCATGGGCACCGAGATCCAGATCAACGATCAGGCCGGGGGCCGTCCGATGCTGCCCCTGACCGTGGTCTGAGACGGGTTAGGGCCGGTCCCGCCGGGGGTGGGACCGGCCCCGCGAGGGGCGGGTGAGGGTTCGTGGGCACGGCGAGCGCACCCGGGAATCGGGGCGATCAGTGTGCGATGGGGGGAAACGGAGTAGGATTCGCGCTCCGGGCGCCCGCCGCGGTGTGGCTCGACCTCGTCGTGTGCCGTTGGCACCGGGGGAGCGTCCGGGGGAGAAGGTGTACGGCCCGGCGCCCCGCTCGCGCCGGGCCGTACGTGAAGTAAGACTCGCGGGGGATACCGGGGGTTGCCATGGTTGCGGGATTTCTTTGGATTTTTTTTCCGCGCCCCCGTGTTCTGGAGGTGAACACCGGTTCAGTGTCCGCTCGGACCCGCTCGGGACTTTTCGATCGGGGGCCGTCGGGGGAGGTACCGGTATGCGTGTCCCGCTTGGCGCGTGTGCACTTCGGCGCACCGTACGCTGAACAGGACGAGGAACAGCCCCTGAGGGCCGCCACAGACGGCCCTGAACACAGGGGGCACTGAGGAAAGGAGTTGAGCTGCCCCCCGCACACGAGGGCACCACCTCACCCTCCACCGCCAACCCCGGCCAGAGGCTGCGCGTCCGCTACGCCAAACGCGGACGCATGCGCTTCGCGAGCCACCGGGACATAGCCCGGGCACTGGAGAGAGCCCTGCGCAGGGCCTCGGTACCCGTGGCCTTCTCCGCTGGCTTCTCACCACACCCCAAGATCTCCTACACCGGTGCGGCCCCCACCGGGGTCGCCAGTGAGGCGGAGTATCTTGAGCTCATCCTGGCCGAGGCGCGCCGACCCGAACAGGTCAGGACCGCGATCGACGCGGCGATGCCCGACGGGATCGACGTGATCGAGGTCGTCGAGGCCCGGACCCAGGGCCTGGCCGACCGGCTCGAGGCCTCCGAGTGGCGCGTGGAGATGGCGGACGTCGACCCCGACGACGCCGCCAGGGCGGTGGCCACCTACCTGGCCGCCGAGAGCGTCGAGGTGGAACGGATGACGAAGAAGGGCCGACGCCGCTTCGACACCCGCCCGGCCGTCCTCGATATCGATGTGTGTCACCGATCCCATGGGCGCGTCCCAGGGGACCGACACGCGACATATGCCATACTTCGAATGGTCATACGGCACACGACACCTGCTGTACGACCAGACGACGTGCTGACCGGCCTCCGCCAACTGGCCGACCTCGCGCCGCCGTCATCACCGACGATGACCAGGCTGGCGCAGGGGCCACTGGACGAGGCGACAGGTGTGATCGCTGATCCGTTCGACGCGGACCGACCCGAGGCTGCCATCACTGGGAGCGCCGGGACCGCGCACGACCAGAAGAACGATCGACGCACCCGCTCACCACGGACGTCATCGCCCATGACGGGATCTTCGTCATGAAGGGCCCCAAAGCGGGGAACATGGGCGAAACCACAGGACTTTGCCCCGACGGCACACCAGTGTCGTCGGCGCTGACACAGCGACGACAGCGCCCGTGAGCCGCGCCACCGACCGATGAGGTCGCGGTGCGCCCGAGTGCTTTGACGGGAGACCGCCCGGATGCTCGAGAACGAGCCCAACAACGGTGCCGAAGGCGCCGCGGGTACAACTGAAACAACCGAGAACACGGCGGCGGCGCCCCCCACGGGGGACGGCGCGGTGCGGGTGACCACACCCGCGCCCGCCAAGGGCGCTCGCCGTGCGGCAGGACCACCCCCCGAGCCCGACGACGTCTTCTCCGCGCCCACCGCGCCGGTCACCAAGCTGGCCGGTTCCGGAGAGGTCGGCACCGTCAACACCTCGGTGTCCGCCAGCTCCCGCAAGCGCACCGTGCGCGCGGCGGGCCGTCCGGACGACGCCCCGGCCGCCGCGCAGCGCCGCACCCGCGCCCGCGCCACGGCCGAGAAGGCGAGCGCGCCCGCTCCGGAGGCCGCTGAGGTGAAGGAGCCCGCCGAGACCGGGGGCGACGCCACGGAGGCCAGGGAGAGCGCCAAGGAGGTCAAGGAGACCGGTCGCGGCCGCACGCGCGGCAGGACGCGCTCCCGCTCCGCCAAGACCGTCGAGGCACCCGCCCCGGAGGCCGTCGAGGAGCCCGAGGAGGCCCCCGCCGAGACCGGCGGGGCCGTCTTCCAGCCGCCCGGCGCCATGCTCTTCCAGCCTCCGGTGGCCAGCGCCGCCGTCCAGACCCGCCCCAAGGCCGAGCCGGTCGTCGAAGCCGACACCGACACGGACGAGGACGAGGACGACGCCGAGGACGAGTCCGCCGAGGCCCCGGCCGAGGAGACGGGCTCCGACGAGCGCCCCAGCCGTCGCCGTCGCCGCCGTGGCGGCCGCGGGCGCGGTCGCTCGCGCGGCGACTCCGACAACGACGAAGGCGACTCCGCCGCGTCCGAGGACGACACCAGGGACCAGCGCGGGGACGACCGGGCCGCCGCTGAGGAGGACGACTCCGAGGACGAGTCCGGTGACGACTCCGCCGAGGGCGAGCGCGGCGGCAGCCGTCGCCGCCGTCGCCGTCGTCGGCGTTCGGGATCCGGTGGCGACTCCACCAACGACGACCCGCCGAACACCGTGGTCAAGGTGCGCGAACCGCGCCAGGAACGGCCCATCGAGAACGAGGTCCAGGCGGTCCGCGGCTCCACCCGCCTCGAGGCCAAGAAGCAGCGCCGCCGCGAGGGGCGCGAGCAGGGCCGCCGCCGCGCGCCCATCGTCACCGAGTCCGAGTTCCTGGCCCGCCGTGAGGCGGTCAAGCGCGACCTGGTCGTGCGCCGGACCGGCGACCGCACCCAGATCGCCGTCCTCGAGGACGACATCCTGGTCGAGCACTACGTCGACCGCGCCACCCACCGTTCCTACGTGGGCAACGTGTACCTGGGCCGGGTGCAGAACGTCCTGCCGTCGATGGAGGCCGCCTTCGTCGACATCGGCAAGGGCCGCAACGCCGTGCTGTACGCGGGCGAGGTCAACTGGGACTCGTTCGGCCTGGACGGCCAGCCCAAGCGCATCGAGTCGGTGCTCAAGTCCGGCCAGTCGGTCCTGGTGCAGGTCACCAAGGACCCGGTCGGCCACAAGGGTGCCCGCCTGACCAGCCAGATCAGCCTGCCCGGCCGCTACCTCGTGTACGTGCCCGGCGGTTCGATGACCGGCATCAGCCGCAAGCTGCCGGACAAGGAGCGCGCGCGCCTCAAGACCATCCTCAAGAAGGTGATGCCCTCCGGAGCCGGTGTGATCGTGCGCACGGCCGCCGAGGGCGCCAGCGAGGAGGAGCTGGAGCGCGACATCACGCGTCTGGCCAAGCAGTGGGACTCGATCAAGCGCAAGTCGAAGTCGGCCAACGCCCCGTCCCTGCTCAACAGCGAGCCGGACCTGACGGTGCGCGTGGTGCGCGACGTCTTCAACGAGGACTTCTCCAGCCTGGTCGTCTCCGGTGACGAGGCCTGGACCACCGTCCACGAGTACGTGGACTACGTGGCGCCCAACCTCTCCGAGCGGCTGTCGCACTGGGACGAGGACCGCGACGTCTTCTCCGCCTACCGGATCGACGAGCAGATCAACAAGGCCCTGGAGCGCAAGGTCTGGCTGCCCAGTGGCGGTTCGCTGATCATCGACCGCACCGAGGCCATGACCGTGGTCGACGTCAACACCGGCAAGTTCACCGGTCAGGGCGGCAACCTCGAGGAGACGGTCACCAAGAACAACCTGGAGGCGGCCGAGGAGATCGTCCGCCAGCTCCGCCTGCGCGACATCGGCGGCATCATCGTCATCGACTTCATCGACATGGTGCTGGAGTCCAACCGGGACCTGGTGCTTCGTCGGATGCTGGAGTGCCTGTCGCGTGACCGGACCAAGCACCAGGTGGCCGAGGTCACCTCGCTCGGACTGGTGCAGATGACCCGCAAGAGGGTCGGCCAGGGCCTGCTCGAAGCCTTCTCGCACACCTGTGACCACTGCAACGGTCGCGGCCTGCTGCTCTCCGGTGACCCGGTGGAGAACAAGGGCGGCGGCGGTGGTGGCGGCACCGGTGGACGCAAGAAGAAGAAGGGCAAGGGCGACGCCGAGTCGACCGGAGACAAGGACGCCTCGGGCAAGGCGGACAGGTCCGACAGTCAGGACGGCGACGACCGCCCCGTGAGCGGCGAGGAGACGGCCGAGCAGCCCGTCGAGCAGGCCGAGAAGCCCGAGAAGCCCGGCAAGGCGGAGAAGGCCACCAGGAAGAGCCGTGGCCGCAAGGCAGCGGAGCCGGTGGCCGCCGAAGCCAGCCCGTCCGAGGCCGCCCCGTCCGGCGAGGGCGAGTCCGCTCCCGTCGAGGCCGAGGCTCCCGTCGCCGAGGAGGCCGCTCCCGCGAAGAAGACGCGTAAGCGCTCCTCGCGTGCGAAGAAGGCCGCCGAGCCCGTGGAGGTGGCCGAGGGGGCCGCGTCGGAGGACAAGCCGGCTGAGGAGCCCGCTGAGGCCCCTGTGGCCGAGGAGGCCCCGGCCAGGAAGACCCGTCGGCGCACCAGCACCCGCAAGGCGGCCCAGGCCGACAGCGGTGAGGGTGAGCAGACGCGGGCGAGCGGTGCCGAGCAGGTCTCGGACTCCGACGCCACCGAGACACCCGCCACCGCCGAGGGTGACGCCGACGGCGCCACCGAGCGGCCCAAGCGCCGCCGTACGCGGCGGACCAAGGCGGCGGTGACCTCACAGACCAGTGAGTCCACCGCGGTCGACGTCCGCTGACCAGCGGTCGAGGCGGGACAGCAGGCTGGCCCGGACCCGTTCACGAACGGGTCCGGGCCAGGGCACGTGTGCGGGCCTGTGTCGGTTCGGTGGTAATCTGATGGACGGTGCGTCGGCGCGCCCCAAATGTTCGCGCGCCCCGAGACCGCAGTGCTCTCCACCAAGGTGGGTTTGTTTCCCTCAGATCCCCGCGCCCCGCTACAGGCGATTCGTGGATCGTGGCATCACGGTCATGAGTGAGCGCATTATTCGTTGAGCGAGCAGGAAGAGAGTTACCCGGTGTACGCGATCGTGCGAGCGGGCGGCCGACAGGAGAAGGTGTCTGTCGATGACGTCCTGAACATCGACAGGGTCTCCGACGAGACCGGCGCCACCCTCAAGTGGCAGCCCATCCTTGTGGTCGACGGTGACAACGTCATCAGCGAGGCCGACAAGCTGAGCGGCTACACGGTCACCGCCGAGGTCCTCGGCGAGACCAAGGGCCCCAAGATCAACATTCTGAAGTACAAGAACAAGACCGGTTACAAGAAGCGCCAGGGTCACCGCCAGAAGCACACCCAGGTGCGCGTCACCGGCATCGCGGCGAAGTAGGAGGCCTGGAGAAATGGCACATAAGAAGGGCGCTTCGTCCAGCCGTAACGGTCGTGACTCGAACGCCAAGCGCCTCGGCGTGAAGCGCTTCGGCGGTCAGGCCGTCTCGGCCGGTGAGATCCTGATCCGTCAGCGCGGCACCAAGTTCCACCCCGGTGCGAACGTCGGCCGTGGCGGCGACGACACGCTGTTCGCGCTGGTCGATGGCGAGGTCAAGTTCGCCAACTTCCGCGGTCGCAAGGCCGTCAACATCGTTCCGGTCGCCGCCGAGTAGGCTGCGCCGGCAACAGCGGTTTTTCGGGGGCGGGCCAGGGAACACTGGCCCGCCCTTCGCGTTGTCACTGGTGAGATGACGCGTGAGGAGTACCGGTCCACGCCGGGTGGCGGGGACCGCAAGAGTAACGGGGAGAGCTATGCCTGACTTCGTCGACGAGGCGGTCTTGCACGTCAAGGCCGGGAACGGCGGGCATGGCTGTGCCTCCGTGCACCGTGAGAAGTTCAAGCCGCTGGGCGGTCCGGACGGCGGCAACGGCGGCCAGGGCGGCGACGTCGTCCTTGAGGTCGACGCCCAGACCGCGACGCTGCTGGACTACCAGCGCCGACCGCACCGCAACGCCCAGAACGGGACCCCGGGCCAGGGCGGCCACCGGGCCGGAGCCAAGGGGCAGGACCTGATCCTGACCGTCCCCGACGGCACCGTGGTCACCAAGGGCGACGGGGAGGTCATCGCCGACCTGGTCGGCCACGGCACCCGCCTGGTCCTGGCCCAGGGCGGCAGCGGCGGCCTGGGCAACGCCGCGCTGGCCTCCAAGAAGCGCAAGGCCCCCGGCTTCGCCCTCAAGGGCGAGGAGGGCGAGGCCTTCGACGTGCGCCTGGAGATGAAGACCATCGCCGACGTCGGCCTGGTGGGCTTCCCCAGCGCCGGGAAGTCGTCGCTGATCGCGGCGATGTCGGCGGCTCGGCCCAAGATCGCCGACTACCCGTTCACCACCCTCATCCCGAACCTGGGAGTGGTGGAGGCGGGCGCCACCCAGTACGTCATCGCCGACGTGCCCGGCCTGATCCCCGGCGCGAGCGCGGGCAAGGGCCTCGGCCTGGAGTTCCTCCGCCACATCGAGCGCTGCTCCACGCTGCTGCACGTCCTGGACTGCGCCACCTACGAGCCGGGCCGCGACCCGGTCAGTGACCTCGACGCCCTGGAGGCCGAGCTGGCCGCCTACGGCGAGCAGGCCGGGGTGGACCTGTCCGACCGCCCTCGCATCGTCGCCCTGAACAAGGTGGACGTGCCCGAGGCCCGCGACCTCGCCGACATGGTCACCCCCATGCTGGAGGAGCGCGGGTACAAGGTGATGGAGGTCTCTGCGGCCTCCCGTGAGGGCCTGCGCGAACTCGCCTTCGCCCTGGCCGAGCAGGTGGCGGCGGCCCGTCAGGCCGCCCCGGTCGAGGAGCCCACCCGCATCGTGCTGCGCCCGAAGATGATCGGGGACGTCCCCTTCGAGGTCGTGCCGCTCGGCGACAACTCCTTCCAGGTACGCGGTGACAAGCCCGCCCGGTGGGTGCGCCAGACCGACTTCTCCAACGACGAGGCCGTCGGCTACCTGGCCGAGCGGCTCAACCGCATCGGTATTGAGGAGGCGCTGGCCAAGGCCGGAGCCACCCAGGGCGCCGAGGTGCAGATCGGCACGGACGAGGACGCCGTGGTCTTCGACTGGGACAACTCCATGGACGCCGAGGTCGTCCCGTCCGGCCCGCGCGGAACCGACGCCCGGCTGGGCTGACCCGCGCGGGGACCGACCGCTCCACACCAGCCGGACCCAGACAAGGTACGAGCACGGCGCTCGGGAGGGCGCCGTGCCACGGATGGAAAGCCCCTCGTGGTGCACAGCGCAGACACCCAGCAGCACACCGGCCAAAGGGCCGGGCGGAGTGACGTCGACGCCCTGGAGTCGGCAGGGCGGGCGGCGGTCGCCGGGGCCCGCCGGGTCGTGGTCAAGGTGGGGTCCTCCTCACTGACCACCCCGGACGGGCTGATCGACGCAGGCCGGATCAGGGACCTGGTCGAGGTCCTGGCCGACCGCAGAACCCTCGGCCAGGAGGTGATCCTGGTCTCCTCGGGCGCCGTGGCCGCCGGGATGACGCCGCTGGGCATGGCCCGCCGTCCGCACGACCTGGCCTCGCAGCAGGCCGCCGCCAGCGTGGGCCAGGGTCTCCTCGTGGCCTCCTATGCCGCGGAGCTGGCCGGGCACGGTCTGACCGCGGCCCAGGTCCTGCTCACGGTGGAGGACATGATGCGCCGGGTGCAGCACCGCAACGCCCAGCGCACCCTGCGCCGCCTGCTGGACATCGGCGCCCTCCCCATCGTCAACGAGAACGACACCGTGGCCACCCACGAGATCCGGTTCGGTGACAACGACCGCCTCGCCGCACTGGTCGCGCACCTGATCCGGGCCGACGCCCTCGTACTGCTCTCCGACGTGGACGCGCTCTACGACGGAAACCCGGCCGACGAGGGGACCTCGGTCGTGCACCTGGTGCGCGGCCGGGACGACCTGGACGGGATCGACATCGGTTCCTCGGGCAAGCGGGGCGTGGGCACCGGCGGGATGGTCACCAAGGTGGACTCGGCGCGCATCGCCACCGAGGCGGGGGTACCCACCCTCCTGACCTCTGCGGCCAACGCCCGAGCCGCCCTGTCCGGCGAGCGGGTGGGCACGTTCTTCGCGGCCGCTGACGGCCGCCGCCCCTCCGCCCGTCAGCTGTGGCTGGCCCACGCCACGGCCGGCCGGGGCAGTCTGGTCCTGGACCCGGGGGCGGTCAACGCGGTCGTGCGTGAGAAGGCGTCGCTGCTGCCCGCCGGGGTGGTAGGGGTCCACGGTGACTTCAGCGCCGGTGACCCCGTGGACCTGCGCGACGAGCAGGGCACGGTGGTCGCCCGGGGCCTGGTCAACTACGACGCCGCCGAGGTCCCGGACCTGATGGGCCGGTCCACCCGGTGGCTGGCCCGGGAGATGGGCCCCTCCTACGAGCGCGAGCTCGTGCACCGCGACGACCTCGTGGTGCTCTGACGGACGATCGCCGAGGGCCGGTCCTGGCCGTTGTGTCCGGGGCCGGCCCCGGTGTGTCCGGGAGTCGATCACGGCCGCGCCGCCGCCCTTCGCGCACACCTGTCGTCCGTGCGTGAAAGGGTCCGAGAGAACGTCCCGAGGAGGGTGGCACCCATGCCCAGTCTGATGACACACCTGGCGTCGCTGGCCCTCCGGGTCCTGCGCAAACCGACCCTGGAGTCGGTGGAGGACACCCGGGAGTGGCTCCACGAGCCCAAGGAGGACGCGGAGCCGCCGCAGTGGCTCAGCGCACGGCACTGGATCACCCGCCGGGAGGTCGGCGGCTTCCCCGTCTACACGGTGCGGCCCCGCAGCGTCGTCGAACCGGAGAGGGCGGTGTTCTATCTGCACGGGGGCACCTACGTCAGCGAGATCGCGGCGTGGCACTGGGTCCTGGTCGCCCGGATCGCCGACGCGGGCTGCCGGGTGGAGGTGCCGATCTACGGCCTGGCACCGGAGCACACCTACCGCGAGGCCTTTCCGTTCGTCACCGGGGTCTACCGGGAACTGACGGAGGACGCCGCGCCGGAGCGCACCCTGATCGCGGGTGACTCAGCCGGGGGAGGGCTCGCGCTGGCTCTCACCCAGACCCTGCCCGAGGCCGGGCTGCCGCTGCCCGCGCGGTTGGTCCTGATCTCCCCGTGGACCGACCTCACGATGTCCAACCCCGAAATCGCGGAAGTGGAGGGGTCCGACCCCTGGTTGGCCCCGGTGGGTCTGTTGGAGGCCGCCGGGGAGTGGGCGGGCGGGGACGATCTGGCCGAGCCCCGGCTCAGTCCGCTGTACGGGCCGATGTCGGGGCTGCCCCCGATGGACCTGTACATCGGGACCCGTGACCTGCTCCTGCCCGACACCCGTCGCCTGCACGACCGCGTGACCGAGGCCGGGGGAGTGGCCGAGCTCCACGTGGAGGAGGGGGCCTTCCACATCCACCCGCTGGTCCCGGTTCCCGAAGGCGGGGACGCCCGTGACCGGATCATGCGCACGGTCCGGGAGCTGTGAGGCGCCCCGGCGAGACACCCCCCGTGGCGACCCCTCGGGTCATGTCAGTCTTCTGACCACGGAGAGCGGCAGCCGCTTCAGCAGAAAGCCGATGGGTGCCCAGGGCCAGGCGGGGACGTAGGCCCGGACTCGCCGCCTCTCGATGGCCGCGACCATGGCGCGGACGCCGACCTCCGTGTCGACCATGAACCGGGTCCTCTGAGCGACGTGCTCGTTCATCTCCGTGCGGATGTAGCCGGGGTGGACCACCGAGACGTCCAGCCCCGGCACGCCCTCGGAACGCAGTCCCTCGGCGATGGCGGCCACCCCGGCCTTGGTGGCGGAGTAGACGGTCATCGCCCGGCGCATGCCGCGCAGGGCCGACATGGAGGAGACCATCACGAGGTGGCCGCGCTCCTGCTCACGGAAGATCTCCATGGCGGCGTCGGCCTGGGCGAGGGCGCCCACGAAGTTGGTCATGGCGGTCTGCCGGTTGGCGTCGTGGCGGCCCGTGCCGAGCGCCGCGCCCTTGCCGAGGCCCGCGTTGACGATGACCCGGTCCACCCCGCCGAGCTCGGCGGCGATCTCCCCGAAGACCCGGTGGACCGCCTCGTCGTCCGTGACGTCCAGGGCCCGGAGCACCACGCGGCGGTCGGGGTGGGCCGCGGCGATCCCGTCCCGGAGGACGGCCATGGGCTCGGTGCGCCGGGCGCACAGGCCCAGGTCGTAGCCGAGCGCCGCGAACTGGCGGGCCATCTCGGCGCCCAGCCCGGCCGAGGCGCCGGTGATGATGATGGTTCCCCTGCTCATACGCGGTTCTCCGTGGGGTCGTCGGGTGCGGGGGAGGGGCGCTCCACGCGGCGGCGCACGCCCTCGGCCACCTGTCGCATCGCGCGGTCGTACAGCGGACGCAGCCAGCGTTTGGCGAGGACCGCGACCCGGCCCTCCCTGTCGGTGAGGATGACCGGTCGACGCCGGTCCGTTCCCCGGAGCACACGCGCGGCGACCTCGTCGGCGGACAGCCGGGAGCCGTTGATCAGCCTGGTCGCGGAGACCTCAACCTCGGGGTCGCTGCCGCTGAGGGAGGAGGCCAGGTTGGTGCGGAAGAACGACGGGCACACCACCGAGGTGGTGACGCCGTAGGGGGTGAGCTCGTGCCGGAGGGTCTCGCTGAGCGCGACGACCGCAGCCTTGACCGCGTTGTAGGAGCTCATGACCGGCGGGTGCACGAGCCCGGCCATGGACGCGACGTTGACGACGTGCCCCGATCCCTGCCGTTTGAACAGCGGGGTGAACGTGCGGCAGCCCCGGACCACGCCGAACAGGTTGATCTCGGTGATCAGCCGCCAGTCCTCTACGGTGAGGACGTCGATCCGCCCGCCCGCAGCGATCCCGGCGTTGTTGACCAGCACGTCGAGCCCGCTCCACCGCTCCTCGACGTGGGCCAGGGCCGCCGCCCAGTCGTCGTCGGAGGTCACGTCCAGGCGCAGGTAGGCGACGTCCCTCGGAAGGGTGTCCGGGGCGTGTTCGGCGAGGTCGGTGGCGACCACTCGGTCCCCGCGCGCCGCGAACGCGGCCACCAGCGCCGCACCCAGGCCGGAGGCGCCACCCGTGACGAGGACGCGTCGGCCAGTGCCGCTCGCCGGGGCCCCTCGCTCGGAGGCGCTCATCTGCGGGCTCCGTGCATCATCGGCTCCAGCCGGGTGACCACGGCCCGGTGCGCCTCATCCGGTCCGTCCGCGAACCGCTCGGCGTAGGGGCCCTCGTGTCCGGCGGGCGGGAGGGGGTTCCACAGCCCCTGGGCGCGGGCACGGGCGCGGAGCTCGTCGAGCGCGGGCAGGGGCCGCCATGGGGCGCCGTCGCCCCGGAGGGCGGCGAGGTCCCGTTGGCGGGCCTCCTCGACGGGGTCGGTCCCGGTCTCGACGAAGGCGTGGACCCGCCCGACGGTGTCGGCGGCGCGGGGGGAGGGTGCGAAGTCCATGTCGTTGACACTACGACCTTGTTGAGCAATGCTCAACAGGGTGAGTGGAGCAGCTCCGCGTCGGACGCGGATGACCCAGGACGAACGCAGGCGCCAACTGGTGGGGATCGGCCTGCGCATGCTGGTGGAGCGCCCCATCCAGGACCTGGCGGTGGACGAGGTCGCCCGGGAGGCGGGTATCTCCCGAGGTCTGCTCTTCCACTACTTCCCCAACAAGACCGCCTTCCACGACGCAGTCGTGGCGGCCGCCGGGCGGCGCGTGGTGCGCAACACCGCCCCGGACGAGGACCGCACCGGCTGGGACGCCGTGACCCAGTTCGCCGAACGCTACTTCGAACAGGTGGACCGGCGCAGGGCGTCCTACGCGGCGCTGGTCTTCGGCGGGGGACCGGTGACCCTGGACGGCGCGCGGGTCGAGGGCCTGCGCGAGACCATGGGCGCCCGCGTACGCGCCCTGCTCGGCGCCCCCGACGCGGCGGCACCGGTCACCGACGCGTGGACCGCCTACGTGGAGGCCAGGGCACTGCGCTGGGCGGCCGTCCCCGACAGGGAACGCGTCACCGACCCGACCGCCGAGGCCGACCACTGCGTGCGGGCCCTGCGCGCCCTGCTGGACCTGGACTGACCAAGGGACGGCGGCCCCGGAGCGCTGTGCGCCGGGTCCGCGCGGGTCCTAGGATGCGGTGCGTGAGCCAACACACGACGCAGCACGGAAACCCGCCCCAGGGCGGCGCACCCCGACAGAACGGCAACTCCCGGCGCGACGGCGACACCCCTCAGCGGGGCGGTCTCCAACAGGGCACCGAGGCCCATCCCCATGAGGGCGCGGTGCGCGAGGTCCCCACCGGGCGCAACGCCACCAGACTCGTCTACGCGCCCGAGAAGGACGGCCTCGCCGACGCGGGCGAGATCGTGTGGACCTGGGTGCCCTACGAGGAGGACGCCACCCAGGGCAAGGACCGCCCCCTGCTCGTGGTGGGGCGCAAGGGGCCGCGCCTGCACGGGCTCATGCTCTCCACGCAGGCCCCCGACGAGCACGAACGACAGGACTGGCTGCCGATCGGCACGGGTGCCTGGGACCGGGAGGGCCGCGACTCCTTCGTGCGGGTGGACCGCCTCTTCGAGTTCGACGAGGCGGCGATCCGCAGGGAGGCCGCCGTGATGGACGAGAGCCTGTTCTGGAAGGTCGCGGCGGTCCTCAGGGAGCGCTACGGCTGGACCTGAGGGGCGCGCGGGGCGCTCCGCCGTCTCACCCTGTGGATAACCCAGTGTGTCCGGGGGCGGGGCCCTATACGCTGAGGGAGATCCCCCTGGTCCGGTGCCCTACGAAGGGGTGGGTCCACCGGCCCGGGCGGCCTCCCGAGCAAGGAAGCCCCGACAAGGATGACAGCCATGAGTGACATCGAGCGCGCGGTCCACGCGGTCGCCGAACGCGCAGGGGACGCGGCGGCCGACCTCGCCCCGCTCAGCCGGTCCGTGAAGGACGCCGCCCTGCTGGCCATCGCCGACGCCCTGGTCAAGAGGGCGGACGAGATCACCGCCGCCAACGCCGAGGACGTCGAACGGGCCCGCCAGGACGGCACCAGCCCGGCCATGATCGACCGGCTCACCCTGAACCCGGCGCGGATCGAGGCCATCGCGGAGGCGGTGCGCGAGATCGTCGAGCTGCCGGACCCGGTCGGCGAGTCCGTGCGCGGCGGTGTCCTGCCGGGCGGCCTCGACCTGCGACAGATCAGGGTCCCGCTCGGGGTCATCGGCATCATCTACGAGGGCCGTCCCAACGTCACCGTGGACGCCGCGGCCCTGTGCCTCAAGAGCGGCAACGCCGCCCTGCTTCGCGGCTCCTCCTCCGCCTACAACTCCAACACCGCGATCGTCGCGGTGCTGCGCGAGGCCCTGGAGGGCACCGGCGTGCCGACCGACGCCATCCAGATGGTCCCCGGCCGCACCAGGGAGTCCTCCACCGCGCTGATGCGGGCCCGCGGGCTCGTGGACGTGCTCATCCCGCGCGGCGGCGGCTCGCTCATCCAGGCCGTGGTGCGCGACTCCACGGTCCCCGTCATCGAGACCGGTGAGGGCCTGTGCCACGTGTACGTGGACGCCGACGCCGACCTCGACAAGGCGGTGGCCATCGCGGTCAACTCCAAGGCCCAGCGCTGCTCGGTGTGCAACTCCGCCGAGACCCTCCTGGTGCACCAGTCCGTGGCCGAGGACTTCCTGCCGCGTGTGCTCGCGTCCCTGGCCGAGGCCGGGGTGACCGTGCACGGCGACGAGCGCGTGCTCTCCGTCGCTGCGGCCCACCCGACCGGCGCCACCGTGGTCGAGGCCACCGAGGAGGACTGGGCCACCGAGTACCTGTCCATGGACCTGGCCGTGCGGGTGGTCCCTGACGTGGACGCCGCGATCGCGCACATCCGGCGGTACTCCACCCAGCACACCGAGGCGATCGTCACCGACTCACTCAGCACCTCCCGGTACTTCGTCGCCCGGGTCGACTCGGCGGCGGTGATGGTGAACGCGTCCACGCGCTTCACGGACGGCGGCGAGTTCGGATTCGGCGCCGAGATCGGCATTTCCACCCAGAAACTGCACGCCAGGGGCCCGATGGGGCTCACCGAAATGACCTCGACCAAGTACGTGGTCACCGGGGACGGTCACCTGAAGTAGCCGGGGGAACCGTCGGCACGCACCAGAATGGTCGCTCGAAGGTCCGGGCGACCATTCTGGTGCCCGCGCTGACCGTGCACATCCGCACCAGGCGCTATCCGCTGCCCCCGGAGTAACACACGTCACCAGGTGAGTTCTTCTGCTGGAAACCTGGGCAGAAGCGAATCTTCTCCTGCAAGTATTCCCAAAGCGCTTTGGGGTCGGTACTTTCACTGTGGTGTCCACAAGGCGCTCTTCCCGCACCCTCATCAGGAGCGTCGGACCCCACCGGTCACGACGAAAGGAATTCCCCCGCATGAAGTTCGGGAGCAAGATCGCCGCGTCCACCGCCACCGCGGCCCTGGCCATCGGCGGCGTCACCCTCATGGCAGCCCCCGCCCAGGCGGACCTGATCACTCTCTGCTCGGGTCACGGTGGCGCGGTCACCCTGCCCACTGACCTCAAGGTTCCGGCGGGTGCGAGCTGCTTCCTTGACGGCACCGTCATCCAGGGCAAGGTCACCGTCGAGGGCGACGCCAACCTGCACGTGCTCGGTGGTCAGATCGACGGCGGCGTGACCGTCTCCAACGGTGGCTACTTCGACGCCTCCGACACCAAGGTCGCCGGGGACGTCGTCAACACCGGCTCCTACGGCACCTACCTGGAGGAGGGCACCTCGGTCGCCGGTCTGAGCGCCGCGCCCGCCGAGGGCGCCGACAACGACGGCTTCGTCTTCGTGGTCGGTTCCTCCGCCTCCTCCGTCGACGCCAGCGTCGGCGAGGTCTACGTCACCGACTCCCGTCTGGGTGGCGTGACGGCCGAGGGTGTGGAGTACGTGGACATCTTCGACAGCGTGGTGCGCGGTGACCTCTCCGTCACGGACGCGGCCTCCGGCGGCATCCTCGCCGACAGCGAGGTCATCGGAGACGCGACCTACAGCGGAGGCAACGGCCCGGTGGCGGTCGGTGCGGGCGCCGAGGAGGGCTTCGCCAGCTCGCTCAACTACATCGACGGCAACCTGACGGTCACCGGCGTCTCCGGTGGTGTGTACATCGACAACAACATCGTGGGTGGCGACCTGACCACCTCCGACAACAGCCCGACCGCCCAGGTCGGCGACAACAACCGCGTGCGCGGTGGCATCGTCACCCAGGAGGTCGCGCTGCGGGCGCTGGCCGCCGAGGTGACCGCCGAGTTCGAGGCGCACGAGGCGGACCTGGAGGAGACGGTCGAGGAGCTTCGCGCCCAGACCATCGAGGACGCCCTGGAGGCCGGTCCCGCCTTCTAGTCCGGTCCCGCCGCCCCAGGCGGCGCAACACGGCACACCCGGAGGAGGGCCCACCCCCGACCTCCGCCTCCAGCAGCGCCGACGGCCCCGTGCCGTCGGCGCTGTTTCCTTGGGGGCCAGCCCGCTTTCGAGGCCACTTCGATCCCATCTGTCCCACAAACACCACTGTTATGTCGTAGCAGTGACGATGGTCATGGCCCGGTGATACATTCCGGGGCATGGCTGACTCCGAACGGCGTGTCGTGGTCTCCGGTGGTTCCGGCGGAATCGGGCGGGCCATCGTGTTCGCCCTGGCGAGTGAGGGGGACGAGGTGGTCGCCCTCGGGCGGGACTCCGGGCGGCTGGCCGCCATGGAGCGCAGGGCCCGCGCACACGGCCTCAACGTCACCACCCGGATCTGCGACATCACCGACGAACAGGCGGTGGAGTCCCTGGCGGACGGCCTCGGAGAAGTGTCCGTGCTGGTCAACAACGCGGGCACCGCGCAGAGCGCACCGCTGCGGGGCACCAATCTCGACCTGTGGGACACCCACCTGCGCACCAACACCACCTCGGCCTTCCTGCTCACCCGGGCGCTCCTGCCAGGCATGCTCGCCCGCGACCGGGGGCGGATCGTCTTCATCGCCTCCACCGCCGCGCACACCGGATCCCGCTACACCGCCGCCTACACCGCCTCCAAACACGCGATGCTCGGACTCGCCCGGGCCGTCGCCGCCGAGGTGGTGGGCACCGGCGTCACCAGCAACGCCGTGTGCCCGTCCTTCGTTCGCACCCCCATGACCGAGCGCTCCGTGGCCCGCATCGCCGAGCGAACCGGGCGCGGGCTCGAACAGGCCGAGGCGGCTCTGGCCACGGCCAGCCCTCTGGGCCGACTCATCGAACCCGACGAGGTGGCCGCCGCCGTCGCCTACCTGGCCAGCCCCCTGGCCGGGGCGGTCAACGGCCAGTCACTGACCATCGACGGTGGGGGAACCCACCGATGAGCGCCTTCCGGGCGTCCGCGCCCCTGACCTAACACTGGCGGCACTTCGAACTCCACCGGGACTTCCGCTTGGCCTTCACCGGCCGTCGGGAGCCCGAGTGGAAGGGGCACTGGTGGAACGGGAGCAACGTGGAACCGGCGAGTCGGCCCCCGACCCCGCCCGCGCTGGTCAACCCGCCCGAACTCGGCCCCGCCTCCGGCTTCTCGCACGCGGTGGGCCCGCACCCGGGCGCGCCGTCCATCTGCCGGGCAGATCGCCTGAGGGCCGGTCGGGACACCGGCCGCCCGGACCCTGCCGGACCAGTTCGGGGTGGCCCTCGGCAATGTCGTCACCGCCCTCCGGGCCTGCGGGGGAGCCCCCGAGCACCTCGTGAGCCTCACCATCCACACCACCGACGTCCTCGGATAACGGGCAGCGCTCCGCGACGTCGGCCGCGCCCACCGTGCCCACCTGGGCCGCCACGACCCCGCGACGGCTCTGCTGGGGGTGGCCCGAGTTGTTCGAGCCGGACGCCCTTGTCGAACTGGTCGGGCGTCGCCGTGATCCCCGGGCCGGTCGCCTGGGGGCCATCGGTGCGACGAGGTGGTGGGACGGACTCCTACGAGGTCGTGGGGTCGAGGGTCGCCGCGGCGCGGACGTGCTCCAGGCCCGGTCCGCACAGCAGGGCGTGCAGTTCGAAGAAGACCCGAGCCGCCCGGCTGCCCGCCCAGCGGTCGGGGAGCAGTTCCGGGGGCAGGCCCGGGTCGAGGAAGGGCATCCGCCGCCACGCGTCCACCGCCCGCAGGTGGTCGGCGAAGGCCGCCGCGCGCAGTCCTGGTTCCTGGTGCGTGCGGGCGCCCCGGCGGCGCCATGCTGTCGCCACGGGTTCGTGCTCGTCGAGGAACCCCTGGTACATCGCCTGGAGTGCGGGCAGGTCCCACCAGCGCGACACGGACGCGGTGAGATCGCGAAAGTCCAGGTAGGAGGCGTGGAACAGCTCCGCGTGCTCCTCCAGTCCGAGATCGCGCAGCGCGGCGCGGGCTTGTTCCGCCAGGTGGGCGGGGGCGATCCACACTCCGGCGGCGGTGGTGCCGAAGCCGAGCCGGGTGAGCTGCGCGCGCAGGGCGTGGCGGCGGCGCCGCTCGGACTCGGGCACCGAGAAGACCACGAGCACCCAGCCGTCCTGCACGCGGGCGACCCGGTGGCCGAAGATGCGCTGTTCGCCCTCGGCGAGGGTGCGTCGCCCCTGGTCGGACAGACGGTACCCGGCCACCCCGCCCAGGCGTTCGGGGGTCAACAAGCCCCGGCGCTTGAGCCGCGACACCGCCGAGCGGACGGCTGGGCCGTCCACGTCGAGGCCGGCCATGAGCGCGATGAGGTCGGACACCCCGATCCACCCGCCCACGTCACGGGCGTAGGAGCCGAAGAAGGAGACGATCAGGGACCGCGGCCGCCGCCGCTCGATGTCCGTTGAGGAACCCTCAGGGGTGTCCGGCAGGGGATCGGTGTCGGTCCCGGCTGTCCGGTCACTGTTGGGCGTCACGCGGACACGATAGCGGCCCTCGCCCACGTGCCCGGTCTGGTCCCCGCCTTCGCCGGTGGTTGGGCGCACTGTGGAAAACTCTCCATGCAGGTCTCTTGACGGTCGTCACCAATACTGCGCGCCGACGCCGGATCCCCGAAGCCACCTCGGGCCGCAGACCGCCCACGGGCCGGACCGGCGGACCACGCCCCCGGCTTGACCTGCTACGTTCCTCCGAGACACCGGCCACCCGGCACCGGAGGTGGCGCCCTCGGGCGCCTCTGAGCCGGAACGGGACTGGCCACGAGCAAGGGAGGACCACGGTGACGACGTCCTACGGTGAGCATCCCAGCCAGATCGTCCACCGTTGGGACCCCGAGGGCGCCGAGGGCCCCGCGCCCGTGGCGGTCCTCCTACACGGCGGCTGGTGGCGCGACCTGCACGACGCCCACCTCATGGACCCGATCGCCCGCGCCCTCGCCGCCTCCGGGTGGGCGGTGTGGAACGTCGAGTACCGGCGCACCGGCGAGGACGGCGGTGGTTGGCCGCAGACCAGGGAAGACGTCGCCCGCGCCCTCGATCTCCTCGCCGCCACCGCCGATCGCGACCCCGACCTGGACTCCTCACGCGTGGTCTCGATCGGCCACTCGGCCGGGGGACACCTTGCCCTGATGACGGCCGCGGACTCCCTGGTGACCTCAGTGGTCGCCATCGCCCCCATCACCGACCTGCGCCGCTGCGCGGAGGCCGAACTGGGGGAGGGAGCCGTCGCACCCTTCCTGGGCCCCGACCCCGCACCCGCCCTCTACACCGAGTCCTCCCCGCTGCACCAGTTGCCCTTCGGCCTTCCGCAGCTGCTGGTCCACGGGGACGTCGACCAGCGAGTACCGGTCCAGCACAGCCGCGACTACGTGGCGGCTGCCGAAGCAGCCGGGGACCCGGTCGACTACCGGGAGGTCCCCGGCATCGACCACTTCGCCGTCATCGACCCCGAACGCGCCGCGTGGCGCGAGGTGCGCGACACGCTCGCCAGCGGCTGGGGCTGACCGCGCCCCCACGGGGTCCCGGACACACCACGGGGGCGGTACCCGGCCGGACCGAGCACCACCCCCGTAGGACGAGGTGAGGCTAGTTGCTGTTGCCGTTGCCGTTCTGGTCGCCGCCGCCCTCGGCGCCGCCGTTCTGGCCGCCCCGCCAGCGGTCGGCCACCGTGTCGAAGATCTGGCCACCGGCGCGCCCGGCGCCGCCCGCCACGTCCCGGATGGTCTTCACCAGCGGGTCGGAGGAACGGCTCCAGCCCTCGCGGTAGGAGTTGGCCGCGTTGCTCGCCTCCTCCGAGACGCTGGCGTCACGGTCGGTGGAGCGGCGCGCGTACTCACCGTCCAGGACCCGCTGGTAGTCGCCGCTCTCGATCCACCGGTGCAGCTCGGCCACCCGAACCACCGCGAACGGGTGGCTCTGCGGGATGGTGGTCATCAGCTTGAGGACGCTGTCCACGGCGTCGCCGCCGCCCTCGTACTCGCGGGCCTGCTCCATGAACGCGTCCGGGTTCATCTGGGACAGGTTCGAGCCGCCGGCCAGCTTCATCAGGGCGCGCTTGGCGGCCTCGGGATTCTGGCAGGCGAGCAGGCCGGCGCGGTCGCTGGAGAGCTCGGACTTGCGCTGCCACTCCCGCAGACCCGCCAGGATCGCCTGAATCGCGATCGCGCCCAGCGGAATCCACATGATCTTGGTGGAGAGCCACACCAACAGCAGGAGCATGGTGCGGTACACGGAGTGCCCGCTCAGCACGTGACCGACCTCGTGGCCGATGACGAACCGCTTCTCCTCGTCGTTGAAGAGATCGAACAGACCGGTCGTCATGACGATGAACGGCTTCTTGCGGCCGATCGCCATGGCGTTGGGCTGGGGGTCCATCTTCACGTAGAGCTCGGGCACCTCGTCCAGGTCGAGGACGTAGGCGGCGTCGCGGAGGTAGTCGTGCAGCTCCGGGAACTGCGTGGGGCTGACCCGCACGGCACTGGAGAGGAACATCAGGCGGAGCGAGCGCTCGTTGACCCGACCGAACAGGGACTTGACGAGGGTGTCGAAGCCCGACAGCGATCGCAGCGCGACCAGGGCGCCACGGTCGGCGGGGTGCTCGTAGGCACGTGGGGAGATGTCTGTGAGCCGGACGCGTACGCGGTCTGGTGAGTTGGCCATAACGGCATGCTATGCGGCACGATGCCCGTTGGCCACGGTTCCGGGCCATCGAGATATGACTTGACTCCCCGGAGTTTCACGAACCCCACGGGAAGTACTGCGTCCCGGCCCTTGTTTCAGCTGATCCGGGAGTAACGCGCCCGGGAGAGGGCCGACACCCGCCAGGGTCGGCTAACCTCGGTTGGCCGAAACCGGCAAGACGGCAGCGCCACGGCGAAACGGAGCGCACAGTGACACACCAGGCCACCGGCGGCTCCCACGGAGGGAGCTCACCCGTGAGACGGGACGGCTCCGCGCCGACCCGTGTCGGAATCATGGGCGGAACCTTCGACCCCATCCACCACGGGCACCTCGTCGCCGCGAGTGAGGTCGCCCACCTCTTCGGACTCGACGAGGTGGTCTTCGTGCCCACCGGCCAACCCTGGCAGAAGGACCTCGACAAGGTCACCCCCTCCGAGGACCGCTACCTCATGACGGTCATCGCGACCGCCGAGAACCCCCAGTTCAGGGTCGACCGCGTCGAGATCGACCGTTCCGGTCCCACCTACACCCTCGACACCCTCCGCCAGATGCGCGCCGCCTACGGCCCGGACGTGGAGCTCTTCTTCATCACCGGGGCCGACGCTTTGGGCGCCATTCTGAGCTGGCACAACGTTGACGAACTCTTCGACCTCGCACATTTCGTAGGCTGTAACCGGCCGGGACACCACCTGAGTGACACCGGCCTGCCCGAGGGCAAGGTCTCCCTGGTGGAGGTCCCCGCGCTCGCCATCTCCTCCACCGAGTGCCGCGAACGCGTCCGCAAGGGCGAACCCATCTGGTACCTCGTACCCGACGGCATCGTCCGCTACATCCACAAGACCGGGCTCTACCTGGAGTCCTGACCGCGCCACGCGGACCCGCATCCCGACCAAGTAAGGCAGCAGGCACAACGTGACAGCCACCGACAGGGCCCTGGAACTCGTCAAGGTCGCCGCAGAGGCGGCCTCCGACAAGCTCGCCCAGGAGATCATCGCCTACGACGTGAGCGACCAGCTCGTCATCACCGAGGCCTTCGTCCTGTGCTCGGCGCCCAACGACCGCCAGGTCCGCGCCATCGTCGACGAGATCGAGGACCAGCTCCGCATCCACTCCGGCGCCAAGCCCCTGCGTCGCGAGGGCGAGCGCGACGGCCGCTGGGTCCTCCTGGACTACGCCGACATCGTCGTCCACATCCAGCACGAGGAGGAGCGCGGCTACTACGGCCTCGAACGCCTCTGGAAGGACTGCCCGGAGATCGAACTCCCCGAGACCGCCCGGGGCGCCGAGCGCACCCCCCTGGACGAGCCGTAACCTCCGCGGCCGTCCGGTCGCCGAACAAGAAGGACACAACACGTGACTGACGCGCCCCGTGTGCTGTTCTGGCGGCACGGACGCACCGCCTGGAACGTCGAGAAACGATTCCAGGGACAGACCGACATCGACCTCGACCCGGTCGGCCACGCCCAGGCCGAACGGGCCGGTCGGCTGCTCGCCACCCTGGCCCCCGACGTCATCGTCGCGTCCGACCTCAAAAGGGCCGCGGACACCGCCGGGTACCTCTCGCGGTCCTCGGGACTCCCGATGGAGTACGACAAGGGCCTCCGAGAACGCTTCGGCGGCTCCTGGGAGGGGCACACCGCCACCGAACTCGCCGAACGCTGGCCCGTCGAACACCCCCGCATGGACATCCCCGACGGCGAACACATCTCCGACGTCGGGGACCGCATGTACGCCGCCATCCACCGGGGGATCGACAGGACCCCGCCCGGCGGTCTCCTGGTCGTCGTCAGCCACGGGGCGGCCCTGCGGATCGGCATCACCCGCATGCTCGGCATCCCCGACGAACAACGGGAGATCCTCGGCCCGCTCAGCAACGCGTGCTGGTCCGTGCTCCAGACCCGGGCAGACACCTGGCGCCTCATGGAACACAACGCCGCCAGCCTCCCCGAGCCCGTGGTGCTCAGCGACGACGCCTGAACCCGTTTCGACGAACCGCCCATCTTCCGCTAAGGTTCAGGGAGTCGGAAGGGCACACGCCCCAACGACTCCCACAAGGGGCTATGGCGCAGTTGGTAGCGCGCCTCCATGGCATGGAGGAGGTCTGGGGTTCGAATCCCCATAGCTCCACGAGAAACGGGCTGCTGCTCGGGGGACTTCGTCCTCCTCGCCGCAGTCCGTTCCTGTTTTCGGGGGGACGACCCCCCGAGCCCCCCGGTTGTGCGCTCGCTGGGGCTCGCGCATCTCGCTGCCCCCGCTCGCGCGTGAACGCGCTCGCCGGGTCGTTTCGTCGTTTCTCTGGGGGGACGCCCCCGAGCCCTCCGGTGTGCGCTTGCTGGGGCTCGCGCGCCTCGCCGCTCCTGCTCGCGCGTGGCCGCGCTCACCGAGGCGCTCGTCCATGGCCGGTGTGATCGTCCGGCTTTCCGTTCGGCCCGCGCGTGGTTGGGCACACAGGCCTGTTGGTTGCCGTGCTCTGGTTGGGGCGCGTGGACGGCTTCCGTTCGACCGTGCTTGGCCGACGCCTTTGCTCGGGCTCGCTGAGGCGTCTCGCACTCCCGTACGTGTGCGGTTCCTGTTCGGCGAGTGGGCTGGGCGTCGATCTGCTCGTGGTCCTGCTCATCGGTTGTCCTGTCTGTGGCTCGGGTACGGCCTTTGCTCATGCTGGTGCGTGTGTGCGGTTCCCCGTTCGGCGCGTGGGTTGGGCGTCGATCTGTTGGCCGCGCTCATTGAGGCGCCTGGCTTGCTCGCGTTCTCCGAGGCCCATGGTGGGTGCGGGTGATGGGTTTCCCCTTCGGCCCGCGCTGTCGCTTCCCTCTTGATTTCTCGCGAATGGACGTGCATTCTCTGGTCTACTCGTGAGTGGTCGTCGATCCGAGAAGAGGATGAATTCGTGGGCAGCTTTCAGCGTACGTCTCTCGTGGTTATTCTGTCCGGATTTCTCGCTTTCGCCGCTGTTGGTCCGGTTGCTGCCCGAATCCAGAATGTCGGTGGTGGAAAGTGGGACGAGGGAATGACGTCGTCCCACGTCTACTCGAACTACCTCCACGAGACCGTGTGCCACACCTCCACCGCCGTGGGCACCTACAGGTCCGTGGGCAAGGCGCCCGCGGGCCGGTGGTCGTACGCGAGCGCCCCGCGTGCGAAGAAGAACAACGCCACCTACTGGAACAACGAAGTCGGCACGTGCTGACCTGAGGGGCGTCGGGTCCCCGCCCCTTTGTCCCCCTACCCCTCGGAGTGTTCGGTGCTGCACCGAAGTGTCACCTTCACGCATTTCGTTCTCCTTCTGGTCGCGGCCTTTCTCGCCTTTGTCACGGTTCGCACCTATGAGGAAATGGCGATCACGGTTCCCTCCGGCGTGGTCTGGGTGAACAGCAACAGCGGAGACGCCGATCTCGCGCGGATCGTCGACACGGTCGAGGGGTTCGCGGAGGAGACCGGGGTCTCCGTCGCACTGCACACGCCCGACCTCCGCGATCCCGGCAACGCCCGCCACCTGTACCTGGCGGCGGGTGCGCCCGGGGCGCCCGCCGCGGACTGGCTGGAGGACGGTTACCCCTCCTTCGGGCACACGATGCGCACGGACGTCCGTCCCTTCGCCGACCTCGAACAACCCGATCCGCGCGGGTTCTACCTGGTCTTCGGGTCGGAGGCGGACACCCAGCGGTTCGAGGAGGAGCTCGCCGGGATCGGTCTCCGCGAGGTCTCCAGCGTCGGCGCGCAGGAACTGAACTGGACCGACCTCTACCGGTACGGCGGCGACCTCGACACCGCGTTGGTCATCCTCCTGCTGTTCGCCGTCACGGTCACGGCCTCAGGGGTCCTCCTCAACGCCCGTTCCTATGGTGTGCTGCGTCTTCAGGGACACTCCTACGCGGGCATCCTCGGGCGCGACCTGGCCCAGCTGGCCCGGTTCCACCTCGGGTTCGGCCTCAGCGCCGTCGCCCTGGTCCTTCTGGCCCTGTACCTCCACAACCGCTGGTCCCAGCTCGGCCTGTTCGCCGCGATCTCGGGACAGCTCCTCGCCCTGCTTGTCGGCGCGGCCCTGGTCGCCCATGCCTTCGCACTGGCCATGGTGCACGCCACCGACATCCTGGGCGCCCTCAAGGGGAGGCTGCCCGCCCGTCTCGCCGGTGCCGGGGCCTACCTCGTGCGGGTTCCGGCACTGGTCTTCGTGCTCGTGGTGATCGGGCACGTCGTTGTCTCCGCCCAGAACGTGCGCGCCCAGGAGCAGAGCCTCGACAGCTACGAGCAGGCGGGGCAGGCATCGCGGGTCACCCTGTCCGGAAGCGTCGACCTGACGGACGAGCGCGAGGACATGGAGGGTCTCGTCGCGGGCTGGCTCCGCCAGGCCGACACGGAGGGCCAGCTGGTCCTGACCGCGCGGGAGAGGGGCGAGAACCTCGTGCCGCCCGGCAGACCGCGCCCCGACTTCGACGTCCTGGTGGTCAACGACACCTACCTGGAGCAGCAGGTGGTGACCGCCGCCGACGGGCGACGCCTCGGCAGGGAACCCGGGGTGCGCCTCCTCATCCCCGAGGACCGGGCCAAGGAGGCCGGCGCCCTCCTGGAGGGGTTCGGCTCCTGGCTGCGGTTCGTCGGTGGGGAACCGGCCCAGGGGTTCCGGACCGCGACCATCGCGACCGGACAGCGGATCTTCACCTACGGCTCGGACCTGCCCGGGGACTTCCACAGCCGGTCCCACCTGGAGGACCCGGTGATCGTGGTCCTGCCCGACGGCGACGTCCTGGACGACCACACCTACGTCTCCTACGCGACCAGCGGGGGACTGGTCTTCCCCGATCCCGGTTTCGCCGAGGCGTCGATCGCGCGACCGCCCTTCTCGACCTACGTCAACGGCCTCCAGATGGTCGTCACCAGCGCGGCGGACATCCAGACCCAGCTCGTCCACGACCTGCGGCTCCAGACCTTCAACCTGTCGGCGGCCACGGTCGTGCTGCTGATGACCGCCGTCTCCGTCTGCGTGATCCACGTCCGCGCCCGGGCCCAGAAGATCTTCGCGCGCCACCTGGCCGGGTGGGGGTTCCTCGCCATCCACCGGAGGCTCCTCGTGATGGAGGGCGCCCTGGCCGCGCTGTTCGTCGGCTGGGCCCTCTGGCGCACCCGGGCCGAGCTCGCCTGGCACGCCGACCCGGCCAACCCGGTGACCGGCGAACCAGCGGCGGCCCTCGCACTCCAGCCCTTCCTCGCGGCGGCCATCGCCGTGTCCGGCCTCCTGCTCGTCACCGCCACCCTCGTGGGCTTCCACCGCCGCGTGGTGCGTGAAGGCGCCTCCCAGGCATGATCCGGCCGACCATCCCAAGGAGCACAGCGTGATCAACACACTCAACCTGGGCAAGGCCTTCGGGCGTCGCGTCCTGTGGGAGGGCGTGAACCTCGACATCCGTCCCGGCGAGACGCTCGCGCTGGTCGGGCCGTCCGGCAGCGGCAAGACCACGCTCCTCAACTGCCTCGGACTCCTGGAGGCCCCCGACTCCGGGGAGATCCTCTTCTACGGCCGGTCCGTCACCAGGTTGGGACCCGGGCGCCGACGGCGCTTCCGGAGGGACCACCTCGGCTACCTGTTCCAGAACTACGCCCTGATCGAGAACGCCACCGTGCGCCAGAACCTCGACGTGGTCCGCCGTGACCGGGCGCGGCAGGCGGAGGCGCTCGACCGTGTCGGTCTGGCCGGGCGGGACCGGGAGCCGGTGCACCACCTGTCCGGTGGTGAGCAGCAGCGCGTGGCGCTGGCCCGGCTCCTGGTCAAGCGGCCCCGCCTGGTCCTGGCCGACGAGCCCACCGGGGCCCTGGACCAGGACAACGGCGCCATGGTCATCGACACCCTGGCGGAGATGGCCGAGGAGGGTTGCTCGGTGGTGATCGCCACCCACGACTCCTCGGTACGGGACTCCTGCGACGCGGTGTTCGACGTGGGGGAGGCCTCCGAATGTCGCCCGGTCGCCGCCGAACCCGGCCGCTGACCCGCTCTTCGCCGCCACTCGCGGGTACGGGGCCCCGAGCCCGTACTCGCCACCGGAACGCCGATCACACG
The DNA here is from genome assembly GCF_018070675.1 of Nocardiopsis sp. B62. Lineage (NCBI taxonomy): Bacteria > Bacillati > Actinomycetota > Actinomycetes > Streptosporangiales > Nocardiopsidaceae > Nocardiopsis > Nocardiopsis sp. B62. The sequence continues at coordinate 82,860 of NZ_JAGPXK010000003.1, forward strand.
GACGGCGCCCCCGAGGCCAACTCCTCGTCGCGGTCCTCGGTCTCGGCGATGTGCAGGGCGGAGACCAGGTTCCGGTACAGGTCGTCCTGCTCCAGAAGCTGCCCGTGGGTCCCCTGCGCGCGGATGTTCCCGTCCTCCAGCAGCAGGATGCGGTCGGCGTGGATCACCGTGGACAGCCGGTGCGCGATGGTGACCACGGCCGCCCGGTCCGCGTGCCTGCGGACGCTGCGGGTGATGGCGGCCTCGGTGATCGCGTCCACCTGTGAGGTGGCCTCGTCGAGGAGCAGCACGTCCGGGGAGCCGAGCAGGGCCCGGGCCAGGGCGATGCGCTGGCGCTGGCCCCCGGAGACCGAACTGGCGTCCAGCGGAGTGTCCAGGCCCTCCTCCAGGGCCGCGACCTTCTCGGCCAGCAGGACGTCGTCCAGGACCCGCCGGACGTCGTCCTCCGTCGCCTCCGGGTTGGTGAACAGCAGGTTCTCGCGAATGGTGCCGGGCACCACAGGGGTGTCCTGCTCGACGTAGGCGAAGTGACCGCGCACCTGCTGCGGGGACAGTTCGCGGTAGGGCGTGCCGTTGACCGTGATCCGGCCCTCCTCCGGTTCCAGGAACCGTAGAAGCAGCGACAGGACCGTGGTCTTTCCGGCTCCGGAGGGACCGACGATCGCGGTGTGCCCGCGTCTGGGAATGGCCATGTCGACCCCCTCCAACGCGGGGGTCGCCCCGGGCGCGTACCGGGCGGTGACCCCGCGCAGCTCCAACAGCGGCCCCCCGTGACCGTCGCCGGTCCCCGGAACGGAACCGCTCGGGCCCTCGGCGGTCGGTTCGAGCGGGATGGCCTCCACCTCGCGGATGCGCTTGGCGGCGGCGATCCCCGACTGGAGGGTGGTCACGCTCTGGGAGAGCTCCATGACTGGGTTCATCAGGGTGAAGGCGTAGAGCAGGAACGCGACCAGAGTGGAGACCGCGATCTCACCCGAGGCCACCCGCATCGCTCCCACACCGAGGATGGCGATGATTGCCAGCTGGACGCCGCCGAAGGCGATGGTCCAGGCGAGGGCCTCGCGCCGGACCGAGCGGATGCCGTGCCGGGTGGCGTCCTCGGCGTGTTCGAGGATCTGCGAGCCCAGACGCTCCTCGGCCCGGCTCACCTTCACCGTGCGGATCGCGCGCAGGGAGCCGTCGAGCACCCCGCCCATGAGCCCGAGGGAGTTCTGGGCTCTCTCCTGGGCCCTGGCGATGGCGGGCATCAGAGTGAGGAACAGGACCGTGACGACGACCACCGCGACGACGGTGACGCTCAGCAGGACCAGGTCGAGGACGCCCATCATGACCAGGGTCCCGATCATCAGGACACCGCCGTTGACCAGGCTGATGATGCTGCTGGAGGCGGCCTCCTTCAGCAGGACGGTGTCCGAGGTGGCCCTCGTGACGAGTTCGCCGGAGGAGCGCTTGGACATCGGGAACAGGGCTGCCCGGAAGTAGCGCCGGACGAGGGAGGTGCGGGCCTCCAGGACGACCTTCTCGGCGACGGTCCCGAGCACGATCCAGTGCCACAGGCCGGTGACGAGACCGACGCAGAACAGGCTGAGCAGGATCGCGATGGGCATCGCGAGGCTGCCCGCGTCGGAGATGGTGTCCAGAACGAGCTTGACCACCATCGGGTTGGCCAGCTCCAGGGCCGAGCCGAACAGGGCGAGGACCAGGCCCAGGAGGAGTTTGCTCCGGTACGGGCGGACGAAGGACCAGAGCACCCTCAACTGGGCGAAGCGCGGCTCCTGCGTGGTTCTGTCCGAAGGGTCGGGTGGGGCATGTTCTACCGGTGGATGAGCAGTCATGGATGAAATTAGGTCATAGGTGCCCGATTATTGTCAACAGATTACCGACGCCCCTACTATGAGGGCATGGTGAAGAGCGCTCCCTCTGAGGAAGAGACCAGAACCCGCGCCCGAACCCGCCGGGCGATCCTCGACGCCGCCGTCGACGTGCTGGGCGAGAACCGAGCCGCGCCACTGTCCCAGGTGGCCACACGCGCCGGGGTGGCGCGGAGTACGCTCCAGCGCTACTTCCCCGAACGCGCCGACCTCGTGGCCGCCCTCGTCGACTACACCGACGAACTGGCCAACGAGGCCACCGAACGCGCACGCACCACCGAGGGCACCGCCATCGAGGCCTTCTCGCGACTCGTGTCCGAGTACTTCGCGCTCCGCCAGACCGCCATGCTCTCCTTCGCCGGAGACGAGACCGTGCAGGCACAGGATGAGGAGGAGTGCGGGCCCAGCGACCTCGCCCTCTACGAGATCGTCGAGCGCGGGCACGAGGACGGCACCATCGACCCCCGGATCACGCCGCTGTGGGCACAGCAGCTCATGTGGTCCACCCTCTACGCGGGCTGGCTCCACGTGACCACGGCCAGGGTCCCCGCCTTCGAGGCACACAACATGTGCCTGATGTCACTGGTCAAGGCCGTCTCGCGGTGAAGGGCGGACTGACCGCTCGGGGCCGGTCGAACCTCACAGGTACAGACCGGTGCCCCGATCGGGCGCCTCGTTCGCGATCGCGTGGACGTCCCGCTCCCGCAGGATCACGTAACGCTCACCGTTCAACTCGACCTCACCCTGCTCCTCGGGATCGAAGAGCACACGGTCACCCGTCTTCACGTGACGCGCGCCCGTTCCGGCGCCGCGCACCTCACCCCAAGCCAACCGGGTCGCCAGCTTCACCGTGTCCGGGATGACCAGACCCGCGCTGCTGCGCCGCTCACTCTTGTCCGGGACCGTCTTCACCAACAGGCGGTCATGCAGCATCTGGATTTCAAGCTTTGATTCGGCCACGCCACCAGAGTATTCGGCCCGACCGAGACCAGCCCCCACGCCGGGGAACACCAGAAGGCCATCCAAGGTTTCATCCTGGTCCGACCCACCCTTGACTTCCTGTAGAGTTGAAGTGTGCCGAGCGGGGAAACCGCCCGGCCTACCAGGGGCTATGGCGCAGTTGGTAGCGCGCCTCCATGGCATGGAGGAGGTCTGGGGTTCGAATCCCCATAGCTCCACTTCACTCCGAAGCGACCTTGCTCGGGGGACTTCGTCCTCCTCGCCGGGTCGTTTCGTCGTTTCTCTGGGGGGACGACCCCCCAAACCCCCCGGTGTGCGCTCGCTGGAGCTCGCGCACCTCGCCGCCCCTGCTCGCGCGTGGCCGCGCTCACCGAGGCGGCTCGTCCACGGCTGATGTGATCGCCCGGATCCCCGTTCAACCCACGCTTCCTTCTGTTTCTGTGACGCGTCTGGTCTGTGGCCGCGTGGGTGCTTCCGCTCACCTCGCTCGTGCCTGGCTGGCGCTGGTGGATTCTGTCCGTCCATCCGGAGTCCGGCGCCGCCGTCCTCATGTGGCGTCTCGTCTGTGGCTGGATCGAGTGTTCGACCCCTGGTTGCATGGACGCACGTGCGTTCCGGGGGAGTTCGCGTTGAACAAGCTGTGGCTGTGGGGGCCTTCGATCAGGCGCCGACGGACGGTCAGGGACCCGTTGCCGGAGGAGGCCTGGTACCCGGTGCACGAACGGGACATCGCGGACGTCGCGGTGGCCGCACTGACGGGGGATGGGCACGCCGGACGGGCGTACACCCTGAACGGCCCGGATCTGGTGAGCCGCCGGGAACAGGTGGCCGCGATCGCGGAGGCGATCGGGGAACCGGTGCGCTTCGAGGTGGTCGACGCCCACACGGCGAGGAAGGACTACCTGACCCAGGGCGGATTCGCGGCCGGCAACGCGGACTTCCTGTTGGGCTTCGAGGACTACTCCGGTGGCGAGTCGGACCCCGGGGACCTGGAGGTCCTGCAACCGGAGGCGGTGCCGACCTCGATGGACGCCCTCGGGCGGCCCGCACGCACCTTCCGGCAGTGGGCGCGTGATCACGCGGCGGACTTCAGACAGTCGCCCCATGGGCGAACAGGTAGCCGAGCCAGGCCAGACTGACGGTGATCGCGGCTCGCTGCACCAGGCCCACCCTGGGCGAGTCCTGCTCCCACAGTCGGCCGAAGGCGCCGACTGCCACGGCGGACGCCGCGGCGACGATCCCCGATCCCACCTTCCAGGCCGGGTCCGCGAGTTCGAGGACCGCGATGAGCGCGACCCCTGGCAGCAGCAGGAACACCACCGTGCCCGCCCAGTCGTGCGCCTGGTGCCGTGTGGAGTACTCCTCCGGGGTGGAGTCCGGGGTGCCGGGCGGGTAACCGCGCATCGGGTCCATGCGGAAGATTCCCGAGGCCACCAGGGCGAGTCCGAGCACTCCCGCGCCCAGGGCCAGCGCATAGCCGTCGGTGGCGGTGGGCAGGGCTGTCGCCCCGGCCGCGATCAGCAGACCGCAGAGGACGAAGTTGGTCGTCTGGATCCAGCCGCGCGGTCCGAGAGCGAGGGCGCTGACGGGTTGCCTGAGCGGATGGTACCCGGGTCGGGTGAGGCCGTCCAGCAGGAAGACGGCGACGAACAGCCAGGAGCCGACGGCTCCGGACCACAGGAGTGGGGTCATGGGGGGCTCCGAACGAGTTAGGCCGTATGGACGGATTTTAGTCCGGATGGACTGATCGGCACAAGGATTATGCAATGTATTGGTTGCAGTTTGGCTGGCTCATGTGCAATCCTGGGGTTGCACAAGGGGGGTTGGTATGGACAGGATCGAACGACAGGTGGACATCGACGCCACCGCGGAGCGGGTCTGGGGGCTCGTCTCGCGGCCGGGATGGTTCATCAACGACGGCCGGGTGGTCGACCACCGAATCGAGGAGGTCGAGGAGGGTGTGCACCTCGTGCACGACCCCACGCACGGGGTGTTCCGGGTGCGGACGGAGAAGCTCGATCCGCCACACCACGCCGTGTTCAGCTGGGTCGGCAGGGTGGACGACGATCAGTCCACGCAGGTGGAGATCCGGATTCGTGAGCGGCCGGGCGGTGTGACGCTGACGGTCGTGGAGAGCGGGTTCGAGGGGCTGGGTCTGGCCGAGACCGAACTGCGCCGCCACGTCGCCGGACAGGTCGAGGGGTGGGAGATCGAGCTCGCCGCCGCACGCGGTCTGCTCGATCCGCTGACGGTCGAACGCACCGTGCACGTGGAGGCCAGCCCGGAGCGGCTCTGGGAGGTCCTGACGACGCCGGAGCACTTCGCGGCCTGGTACGCCTTCGACGGCGCCGATTTCGAACCCCGCGCGGGAGCACCGATGGAGCTGCGCTGGGCCGAGCACGGCACCTTCCGGGGCGGGGTCGTCGAGGTGGACGCGCCGCGCAGGTTCGCCTACCGGATCGCCATGGAGCCCGGGACCGATCCCGGGGCGGACGACAGCACCCTGGTGACCTTCGAGGTCAGGGCCTCGGGTACGGGGAGTCTGCTCACCGTCACCCAGGTGGGGTTCGACGCCCTGGCGGCGCGGTTCGGTGACGCGGCGGACAACGCCGCCGTGGAACTCGAGGGCTGGAACGGCGGACTCACCACCCTCACCGAGCATCTCTCCGCCACGCGGGGGAGATGAGGCCGTGGACACCGCACTGCCCCCGGTCTTCGCCGCCCTGGGGGACGACACCCGGTGGAGCATCCTGGTCCGGCTGGGCAGGGAGCCCGCCTCCGCCTCGGAGCTGGCCCGGGAGCTGCCCGTCTCCAGGCAGGCGATCGTGAAGCACCTGGAGGTCCTGCGCGCGGTCGGGCTGGTGCGCACGAGGCGCAGCGGGCGCTCGGTCCTTCACGAGGTGGAGGGCGCCCGCCTCGACGAGGTCGGACGGGACCTGCGCGGCATCGCCGCCGCCTGGGACCGCAGGTTGGAGGGGATCAGGTCCATCGCCGAGGATCAGGGCTGATCGGCTCTTCGGAGCTGGTTCGCTGGCCGAGGAAGGAGAGGAGTTCGGGGTCGTCCGAGGTGACGCGGTCCACCTCGGTACCGCCGTCGCAGGTGAGCATCGACACGGTCACCGTGCCGCCGGTGCGTGCCACCACCCGCCACAGAGCGCCGTGCTCCTCCCAACGGAGCAGGGCGGCGACGTGCGGGTTCCCTTCGTCGCTCACCGGACTCTCCTCCCCCAGAGCGTCTTGGCGCCGTCGTCCCAAGGTACCGGGAGTCCCGCCCGCCCTCACGGATGCCGGAAGGGAGGGTCCGCGCCCCTCCCCGGACCGGGAGGGGCGCAGCGCCTAGGAGGTGAGCGAGTAGAAGGTCAGCACCGCGGCGTGGTCCGTGGTCCACTCGTTGTCGGCGTGCTCCGGGGCCGGTGTGGGGTCCCCGACGACCAGGTCGTGAGACTCCCGGACCGTGAGGTCACCCACGTGGTAGACGAAATCGATCCGGTCCTGCGGTTCCACGGGGCCGGTGGAGCCTTCGTGGAACGGGAAGAGCGGTGACCAGGTGAGACCCGGAGAGCTCACCGGGTCCGGGTTGGCCGCGCGGTAGGAGTCCGTGAACCCGGCCTCCGTCGGCAGCACCGAGGTCGGCCAGGGCACGTCCGCGTACCCGCAGTTCTTCTCCCTCAGCTCATCGGTCCAGTCCAGGTGCGAGGGCGCGTTGAAATCACCCACGAGCAGCACGGGTACCTCGTCGGCGGCGTCGACCTGGTCGGACATCGCGGCCAGGGTGTCGGTGATCTGCGGGGTGCGACCCGACTCCGCCTCACGCTCCAGGACCCGGTCCACGTCCATGCCGTTGAAGCAGAAGTCGTAGGGACCGTAGGGGGTGTATCCCAGGTGCACGTTCCACAGGTTGACCTGGGACTCCTCGCCGTCCAAGGCGATCCGCACGCCGCCGGAGGCGTTGACCTCGCCGTACTCCTCGACGATCGGGTACCGGCTGATCACCCCGAGGCTGCCCGACCCCTGCCAGTGGTGCCAGCCAAGGGCCTGCGCCAGTCGGGCCGCGTGCGTGCCCTGCGTCTCCTGGAGCCCGACGACGTCGGCGCCGCTCTCCAGCAGGAAGCGCACCTGCTTCTCGTGGTAGCCGTTGACCTGCGTGCCACCGTGCCAGGTGTTGAGACTCATGACGCCCAACTCGTCGACCAGCGGCTCGTTGTGGCGGCGCACGGGGATGGTGGCGTCCAGGCGCGCGGAGGAGCCGTCCTCGCCGGTGGCCTCCACCGTCACCGTCGCCGAGGAGCGGTCGGGGCGGGAGACACCCGGCTCACGTCGAGCCGAGGCGCGCGGGGTGCCTGAGAGGGTTCCGTCCGCGGCGACCTCGACCCAGGCGTCCCCGCTCACCTTCGTGAACTCGGCACCCGCACCCGAGACCAGTCCGCCCAAGTGCGCCTCGTAGGCCTGACCCTGGCGGGCGTTGTGCAGCGTGGCCTCCTCCACGGGGAAGGAGATCGGACCTTCGGCCGACAGCCGCACCTCGATCGGTTCTGCCAGCCACGCGTAGCCGTCACGTGCCAAAAGGAAGGCGGTGTAGGAGCCGGGTTCCAGGGAGTCGGCGGACAGCCGCACGGTCCCTTCGGACTCGGGCGCGTACTCCCAGACGAGGGAGGGAGCCACGTACTCCTCGTCCACGGGCCCGCCGCCGGACGAGCGGTAGAGCCCGATCCAGTTGGTGGCGTGCGGTTCGGAGGTGGAGTAGGCGAAGGTGAAGTCCTCGCCCTCGGTCAGGGACAGGGTGCCCTGAGGTGCGGCGGACACGGGGAACGCCCCCAGCGCCAAGAGGAGCGCTGTGAGCACCGTCGGGATCAGGAAACGGACACGCATCCGGGGGAAGCCTCTCATTCGGGGGATTTCCAGACTCAAGCCACCATCCGGTACCCCGGAAACGGGCATGTCCAACATGGGGGTGTCCCGGCTGAAGGCCCGGTGAACTCGGAACGGCGTCGAACACCCGCGGTGTGACTCGAAAGATGTTCACGGCACCGCCGTACATCCGATAGAATCGGACCGTCGCCGCAAGGCACACGGGGCTATGGCGCAGTTGGTAGCGCGCCTCCATGGCATGGAGGAGGTCTGGGGTTCGAATCCCCATAGCTCCACGAGAAACGGGCTGCTGCTCGGGGGACTTCGTCCTCCTCGCCGCGGTCCGTTCCTGTTTTCGAGGGCTCGGGGGGAGCGACCCCCGAGCCCTTGTTGTGCGCCCTCTGGGGCGCCTACTCACTTCGCCGCCCCGCCGCCCCGCCGCGTCGTTGCGTCGCATCTTCGGGGGCGACCCCCTTGTCGCCCGGTGTGCGCTCGCGGGAGCTCACGCACCCGGCCGCCCCTGCTTCCGCGTGAAGGCGCTCGCCGGGTCGTTTCTTCGTTTCCGGGTCACCCTGCCTGTTGGGCGGGCCACCACCCGCGTGGCCGGGGACAGTGCGCGCTCCCGCCTTCCTAGACTGGGCGGATGGACCACGAATCCGCCGACGAGACCAGCCCCGTCAGCCAGGTGCTGGACAAGATCCGCGAGGAGGTCGCCGGGCTCACCGGTGGTCGGTTGGCGGACTACATCCCCGAACTGGCGGGTGTCGATCCCGGACTGTTCGGGATCGCCGCGGTCAGCGCGCACGGCCGCTCCTACTGCGTGGGGGAGTCCGAGCTCCCGTTCACCATCCAGTCGATCTCCAAGCCCTTCGTGTACGCGATCGCCGTGGAGCAGCTCGGGCTGGACACGGTGCACGAACACGTCGGCGCCGAACCCAGCGGTGAGCCCTTCAACGCGATCAGCCTCGACGAGCACGGTCGTCCCGAGAACCCCATGATCAACGCCGGGGCCATCGTGACCACCTCCCTGGTGGAGAGCGCGGAGCCCGACAGGCGCTTCGACCGCATCCGGTCGGTCCTGTCGTCCTTCGCCGGTCGCGAGCTGGAAGTGGACGAGGACGTGTTCCGCTCCGAGGCCGAGACCGGACACCGCAACCGTGCCCTCGGGTACCTGAGCCTGGCCGGCGGAGTGCTGGTGGGGCAGGTCGAGGACGCCGTCCAGGACTACTTCCGCCAGTGCTCCCTCAGCGTCACCGTGCGCGACCTGGCGGTCATGGCCGCCACGCTGGCGGTCGGCGGGGTCAACCCGGTGACGGAGGAGCGGGTGGTCTCCCAGCGCACCGCGCGGCACACCCTCTCGATCATGTCCAGCTGCGGCATGTACGACCACGCGGGGGAGTGGGGGCTGCGGGTCGGCATCCCGGCCAAGAGCGGGGTGAGCGGCGGCATCCTCGCGGCCGCTCCGGGCGCGTTCGGTGTGGGGGTGTTCAGCCCGCCGCTGGACGACGCGGGCAACAGCGTGCGCGGGGTGGCCGCCCTGGAGCGGCTCTCCGACGACTACGACCTGCACATGCTCCAGACTCCCTCGGAACCGCCCTCCCCGATGCACAGCGTGACCAGGGACGGGAGCCGGCTCGACGTGCGGCTGCGGGGCGAGATCGACTTCCTCGCCGCGGAGCAGGTGGTCTCCCGGTTGGAGGAGGCGATCGACGACGCACGGGTGACCTCGGTGAGTGTGGCCCTGGAACGGGTGTCCGGGCTGAGCGACGCCGCAAGGTCGTTGCTGGCCGCCGAACTCTCCGAGCTGGCCGACGCCGGTGTCGAAGCCACGGTGAGCGACCCGAGGGGTGTGCGGCACGCCTGACGGCGGGCCGTCGCCCCCGCGTGCCCTTGACCCGGGGATACTGCGGGCGCATAATCAACATGTTGGTTGATTAACAGAAAGGTTGAATGCGCAGATGGCGGACGACCCGCTCAGCCTCACCTTCGCCGCACTGGCGGACCCGACCCGTCGGGCGATCCTCGCCCGGCTCGCGGAGGGCGAGGCCACTGTCAACACCCTGGCGGAACCGTTCGACATCAGCCTCCAGGCGGTCTCCCGGCACCTGAAGGTCCTGGAACGGGCCGGACTCATCACCCGGGGGCGGGAGGCCCAGTGGCGCCCCTGCCGTTTGGACTCAGCACCGTTGGAGCAGGTCAACGAGTGGGTGGACCGCTACCGGGACCACTGGGAGGGGCGCTTCGCCCGCCTGGACGAGGAACTACGCAGGCTGCAGAGCAGTACCGGAGGAGAACAGAGCCATGAGTGACCTCAGCATCGTCGCCGAGCCGGGCCGTCAGGACATCGTGATGACCCGCACCTTCGACGCACCCCGTGACGTCGTCTTCCGTGCCATGACCGACCCCGGACTGCTGCCGAAGTGGTGGGGCCTCAAGGACACCGAGACCGTCATCGACCGGTACGACTTCCGCTCCCAGGGGAACTGGCGGATCGTCGAGCGCGACACGGACGGGCAGGAGTACGCCTTCCACGGCGTCATCCACGACGTGAGCGCGCCCGGGAGCTTCACCCAGACCTTCGAGTTCGAGGGCATGCCCGGGCACGTCCTGATGGAGACCCACCGCCTGGAGGAGGCCGACGGAGGCACGCGTTACACCTCCACCGCCGTCTTCCAGAGCGTGGAGGACCGCGACGGCATGCTCGCCTCCGGCATGGAGACCGGCGCGGGAGAGTCCATGGACCAGCTGGAGGCGCTGGTCCGCACCCTGGTCTGACCCGGAGTTCGCCGCCCGGCCACCGGGCCGGGCCGCGAACCGTGCCTGTGGACGACGCCGAACCTGTCGTCACCGGCGGGTACTGTCGATCCGTGGCAGATCTCCCCGACGTTCCCACTCTGCTCGGCGCGGCCGTCAAGGCCCTGGGCGGCAGCAGCCGAGAGGGTCAGCAGACCATGGCAGGCGCCGTCGCCGAGGCGGTCGAAGAACGCGAACACCTGGTGGTCCAGGCCGGTACCGGCACCGGCAAGTCCCTGGCGTACCTGGTGCCAGCGATCAGACACGCGATGGCGACGAGGACCCCCGTGGTCGTCTCCACCGCGACCATCGCGCTCCAGAACCAGCTGATCGACCGCGACCTGCCGCGCCTGGCCCGAGCGCTGTCCCCGCTGCTGCACCGCGAACCCACGTTCGCGGTGCTCAAGGGGCGCCGCAACTATCTCTGCCGCAACCGCATGCAGACCGCCTCGGACGAGGAGGCCGAGGGCAGCGAGCTCTTCGACGCCCGCCAGCTCTCCTCACTGGGTCGCCAGGTCGCCCGCGTGCACGAGTGGGCGGAGGAGACCCTCACCGGGGACCGCGACGAACTCGTGCCCGGCGTGAGCGACCTGGCCTGGCGCCAGGTCTCCGTGGGCGGGAACGAGTGCATGGGCGCCCGCGTGTGCTCCTTCGGCCAGGAGTGCTTCGCCGAGTTCGCCCGCGAGGCCACCACCGGCGTGGACGTGGTGGTCACCAACCACGCCATGCTCTCCATCGACATGTCGCAGGGCTACCACATCCTGCCCGAGCACAACACGATCATGATCGACGAGGCGCACGAACTCGTCGACCGGGCCACCTCCGTGGCCACCGGAAGCCTCACCGAACGCAGCGTCACCACCGCCGCCAAGCGCGCCGCCCGCCTGGTCGAACCGGGCATCAGCGAACGGCTCAGCGAGTGCGCGGACGGGCTGGCCCTGATGTTCACCGAGGTGCCCGAGGGGCGCCTGGACCACATCGACGAGGGCCTCGCGGGGGCTGTGGCGGCGGCGCGTGACGCCTCCGCCGCCTGCGTCGCCGCGATCGGCCCCTCCCCGGGCGAGCTCGACCCGGACACCGCCTCCGACCGCCGTCTGGCCCTGGCCGCTCTCGCCGAGGTCCGTGAGGCGGCCGAACGGATCCTGGAGTCCTTCGAGCCGCCGCTGCGCGACCGCACCGAGATCGTCTGGCTCACCAAGGTCCCCGCGCGTCCGCCGACACTCAACGTCGCCCCGCTCGCCGTGGGCGGTCTGCTCCGGGAGAAGCTCTTCGGCGACCGCACCGTGGTGCTCACCTCCGCCACCCTCACCCTGGGCGGCGACTTCGGCGCCCTGGCCCGGCAGTGGGGGCTGGGCCGAGAGGTCACCCAGGAGGCCGCCGAACGGGCCGCCCGCGAAGCAACCGTGGCCGAGTCCGCCCCGACCCCGGGCGCCCCGGGGGGCGAGACGACGCAGGACGCCGACGAGGACGGTCCGCACCGGGCAGCCGGGGAGCCCCGTTGGCGCGGACTGGACGTGGGGTCGCCCTTCGACCACGGCCGCAGCGGCATTCTCTACGTCGCCCGACACCTGCCCAAACCGGGCCGGGACGGGCTCTCGGACGCCTACCTCGACGAGATCGCCGAGCTCATCGAGGCCTCCGACGGCCGCGCCCTCGGCCTGTTCTCCTCGATGCGCGCCGCCCAGCAGGCCGCCGACGAGCTGCGCGAGCGCCTGGACCAGCCCATCCTGTGCCAGGGCGAGGACTCCACCGGGCAGCTGGTCCGCCGCTTCTCCGAGGAGGAACGCTCCTGCCTGTTCGGAACCCTGTCCCTGTGGCAGGGCGTGGACGTGCCGGGGCCCTCGCTCCAGCTGGTGATCGTCGACCGCATTCCCTTCCCTCGCCCCGACGACCCGCTGGCCTCGGCACGCCAGCGCTCCGTCTCCGCGCACGGGGGCAACGGTTTCCTGTCGGTGTCGGCCACCCACGCCGCGCTGCTACTGGCCCAGGGCACCGGTCGCCTCCTGCGCTCCACCGACGACCGGGGGGTGATCGCGGTCCTGGATCCAAGACTGGCCACCGCCGGGTACGGGGGTTTCCTGCGGGCCTCACTGCCGCCCTACTGGGGCACGGCCGACCCCGAGGTCGCCCGTTCGGCCCTGCGCCGTCTGGCCGAGAAGGCCGCGGCGGGACGGGACGAGTCCGCGGCCTGATCGCACCGACCTCGCCCGGCGCCGCCGTGGACGGTCCTGCAGCCGTAGGACCGGTGCGGGGGCCACATGACGGAGGCCGGGCCCCAGGGGTGCCCGGCCGCTGCCGTCGCCGAGATCGAGCCGGGGCCTCGTGCCCCGCGCCCGTTCGATGCCCGTGTTGTTGCGGCGTCGTGCCGGTTCAGCCGCGTGTGCGGTAGCCGAAGAGCCGGACCGCGTATCCGGGGGAGTCGTTCTCCGGCTCCTGGATCTGCCACCGGTCGTCGTGATCGCCCACCAGAAGCTCGTTCCACATCATGTCGATGAGCTTGAGCCGGGACACCACCGACGCCTCGGGGTCGAGCACGATCGAGTAGGCGTGGTCGGTGAGCCGCTGGGTCACCATGCCGACGGACTGGCCGTCCCAGATCGCCGGCACGGGGGCGTGACCGATCTCCACGCCGCACAGCCGGAGCTGCTCGACCTCCTCGTCGAGGGCCTCGGCGGCCAGTGCGCCGTCGAGCCGCAGGGCGTCCTCCAGCTCGTCGCGTTCCTCGTCGGTTCGCAGGTAGGCGTGGTAGGTGCGGTAGCCGCATGGGCGGCACTTGCGCCAGACCACACAGCGGGCCAGCCCGTACGCGGACTGCGCCTCGCCGACACTCTGGTGGTCGCTCACCTCGCGAACCATGCCGCATTCGCAACACAAGGCAGTGAGATCCTGCTTCATCAGAGTCCCCCCTCCCAGGCGAGTATGCGACGGATGGAGGTCGTTAGGGAACCCGTTCGGCGAGGAAGTCGCGGCAAGGACTCGTCATCAATGCCCAAAATGACCGGGTGACGGGTTTCGGACGTGCTCAGAGGGGGTGTGGACGTGGCCGGTCTCACCTTGGGGAGGTATGCTCCGCCCGCACCGGTCGGGGATCAGTCGTCCATGGACAGGCCGCGCTTGTTCCGCTCGGTCCAGTCGCGCATGCGCTGGGGATAGCCCACGATCTGTACGTCGTACGCCGGCTTGGCCAGGTTGCTCGCCACCTTGCGGAGTACCTCGGGGGACCCGCAGCGCCGTCGGATCCACTCCCCGTCCGTGGCCACGGCGACCGCTGTGGCCCGTGTGGCGAAGGTTTCGGGCTCCACGAAGAACTCCACCCCCACCCGGCTCTTGGCGAACTCGATCAGCGCCTTGATGTCCGAATCCTCGGAGGCGCGGTCGAAACGGGCCTTTCCCTTGCGATTGGCCTTGCGGAGTCCGAACCGGTCTCGCCATCCCATCGGCGCTCATGTCTCCCTCGTGCCGCCTCAGCCAGCCGCTCGCTGGCCGTCTCCGAGTCTATCCGCCGTGATCCAGCCGCAGAGGGGCCAGAGCGCCCGAGCAGTAGCGGGTTTGCGCGTTCTCCAGACAGTTCTGTCACCACGCTGCTACGTTCTGTCGCACATGGCACAGGGGGGAGACACCATGACGATGTGGACATGGGTGGGGGAGACCGGACGCCAACTCCGCGCCGCCGGGCAGGACGAACTCGCCGAAGCCGTCACAGAGCTGCCCGTACTCAGCGAGGCGGGCGACGCGGTCAAGGTGGAGGCGCTGGCCAGGTCGGCGATGCGCACCGCCCGCCGCCTCGTCGCCGAGGCCGCGAAGTCCGACAACCCCGCGCCCACGGCCGTTCCGGCCTCGGTCCCGGGGGTGTTCGGTCCACCGACCCTGTTCTTCCTGGCGCACTGGCCGCTCGCCGTGCGCGTGGGGGCGTTGGCGGAGGGGCGTCGCGCCCTGGACCAGGCCAAAGCCGTGGTCGAGGACGAGCCCGCGCCGAACCAGTACGGGCCGCTGCCGGTCTCCGCCCTGGAGACGCTGGTCCGCTGCCACGCCAACATCGACGCCAGGGGAACCACCGACCAGCGCCGCGAACTCCTCTCCGCCCGGCGCCTGTCCGGTTGGGAGGGCACCCCGGCCTGGCCCGGCTTCACCCTGGCCCGCGTCCACCTGCTCATCGACGAGGGGCAGGCCGACCGCGCCGAGGCGGAGCTGCGTCGCTACGACCACACCGCCACCGGTCCGGCCGTGCTCGGCGCTGAAGGTGTCTTCACCCTGGTCAGGGCTCTTCGTCACCAGGACAAGCACACCGACGCCCTGGACGCCCTGGACCGGATGGAGGCCGAGCTCGACCTGGGCGGCAGAGGCGGGGACGGTTCCGCTGTCAACCCGCGTCGCGCCGCGCTGCTGCGGATGATCCGCTTCGAGCGCGCCCGTCTGCTGTCCTGGCTGGCCCGCCTGGGGCTGTGCGACGCCCGCCAGGCCATCGGACTCCTGCCCACCGTGGAGGAGGCCGAGACCTACCCCAAGCTGCGTTCGGCGTGGGTGGAGGCGGTGGAGAACCTGGTCTGCCAGGGGAGTGTCCGCAACGACTGGCGCCTGGGCGTACGCGTGACCACCTGGTCCCGATACTTCGAGCGGGTCGGGGCGCCCCGACGTGGTGCCGAACTCGCCCTGTCCGCGTCCCGGTTGGCCAGCGGCCGCGGCGCGCGGTGGGTCGCCGAGTGCTCCGCGCAGCGGGCCGAACGCCTCATCCGGGAACTCGGCGGCGCCGAGGAGATCACCGGCGACCTGATGGAGGTGAGGTCGATGGTGCGGGGGATGGAGGCCATCCTTCCCCTGGCACCCTCCGGGGGCATCCTGGACTTCCTCCGCGCGCAGAAGGCCGAGGAGGTCAACCCCGAGCAGCAGGCGGAGCAGGTGAACGTGGCGCTCATGGAGCGGCCGCACGACTCCGCGCTGCTGAGCGCGCTGGGGCAGGTGGGCCGCACCCTGATGCTGTCCGACGTGGCCACCGAACCCCAGTGGCGCCACGTCCGCGAGCAGCCGGGCGACCAGCGCGCCGCCCTGTCACTGCTGGAGACGCTGCTGCACGACAACGACACCGCCGGGGTGCGCGACCTCGTCCGCACTCTGGCCGCGGGCGCGTTGGTCCCGGATCGCGGGTCGCTTCCGGAACAGTCGCTGGTGAGTGGCCGCCGGTCGGTTCCGGACCACCCGGGGGTCGGCGACCCGCGGCTGTTCCCGGACCACGCGGCGGTGCGGGAGGAGCGTGCGGCTCCGAGCCGCCCTCAGGCGGTCGAGGGCCCGTCGGTCCCGGAGTACCCGCCGGTGCGTGAACACCGGCCCGCTCCCGCGCACCCGCAGGTCGACGACCACCCGCAGGTTCCGGACCATCCACCCGCCCGGGAGCCCCAGGAGGCCGCGGGGGCGGTGAGGTACGGGGTCGGAGGCTGAGCCCTCCACCCCGGCGCCGATGTTGGTGCCGGGGTCAGTGGGGCAGGAGTGAGCGGCCGGCCGGGTAGGTCAGGGCCGCCGGGGGGAGCTGCGCGGGTCGACCGCTTGCCAGGACGGTGACTCGCCCCGGCCGGTCCGCGGAGGCGGCCTCCGACGTCCCCTCCTCGGCCTCGTCGGTCACACCCATCCTGCGCAGGGTCTGGGCGGCCACGGCGCGGTCCGCGGTGAACAGCTCGGCCCTGCCGGACAGCGCCTTGGAGATCTCCTCGCCCACCAGGTCGTAGTGCGTGCAGCCCAGCACCACACCCCTGACCTCCGGTGGCGTCAGGGAGGCCGCGTACGCGATCGCGTCGCCGACCAGGGAGGGGTCGGCGGACTCCACGGCCTCCGCCAGGCCCTTGCAGGCGACCTGGGTCACGGCCACGTCTCGGGCGAAGGTCTCCACGAGCCGCTTCTGATAGGCGCTGCTGGTGGTGGCCTCGGTGGACCACACCGCGATGGGCGTGCCGGCGGCGGCCGCCGGTTTGATGGCCGGGACGGTCCCGATCACCGGAATGTCCGGCTCAAGCTCCGTGCGCAGCCGGTTCAGCCCGTGCACCGACGCCGTGTTGCACGGCACCACCACGGCGTCCAGGGAGCCCGCCGCGTCCAGGGCGGCGCGGGCACCGGCCAGGGCCCGGTCGATCACCTGTTCCGGGGTACGGGGGCCCCACGGCATGTGGTCCGGGTCCATGGACAGGACGAGGTCCGCGTCGGGCCGGGCGGCGTGCAAGGCGGCGGCCGTGGACAACATGCCGATACCGGAGTCAACGAGAGCGATGCGCATGGAACCGCATCCTATGTGGCCCCCGCCGTAACGCTCATATCACCGCAGGTAAGGGCGGAGTGGAGGGGGTCCGATGCCGCCAGGGCGCCCTCCCCTGCCTTCGGCACCCCCTTCGTCCGTGCCCGAGAGTGGGTAAGACACGTACCGAAATGGGGTGGCCGTGGACCGATACCGCTAGGTAGAACTGAGGGGATCGGCCTGCCGCGGCATGCCACCACCGGTCCTGGCCGACCCAAGCTGTGCGCCGTCAACAGTCAGGGGAACCAGGTATGACTCCGAAACAGCCCGGTACGACCTCCAACTCCGGCCCCCGGTCCCAACGGGGGCCGTCGGCGGGTACGGGGCTGGCGGAACACATCGCCGCGGTCCAGCGGCTGCGGAGCGACTACCGGGCCCTTCCCGAGGGCGCCCCGGTGCGGCTGGCCAAACCGACCTCCAACCTGTTCCGGTTCCGCGAGGAGTCCTCCGCCCCCGCACTGGACGTCTCGGCCTTCTCCGGGGTTATCTCCATCGACCCCGTCGAGAGACTGGCCGACGTCGGCGGCATGACCACCTACGAGGAGCTGGTCGCCGCCACCCTTCCGCACGGCCTCATGCCCACGGTCGTGCCGCAGCTGCGCACCATCACCGTGGGCGGGGCCGTCACCGGACTCGGGATCGAGTCCTCCTCCTTCCGCAACGGGCTCCCGCACGAGTCGGTCCAGGAGATGGAGATCCTCACCGGCTCCGGGGAGGTCGTCACCGCCACCCGGGACAACGCGCACAGCGACCTGTTCCACGGCTTTCCCAACTCCTACGGCACGCTCGGGTACGCCCTGCGCCTGCGCGTGGAACTCGACCCCGTGTCCCCCTACGTGCACCTGCGCCACCTGCGGTTCCACGACTCCGCGGCGGCCATGGACGCCCTCGCCCGGATCTGCGCCGACGTGGCCCACGAGGGGTCGCCCGTGGACTTCGTGGACGGGGTGGTGTTCGGCCCCGACGAGCTGTACCTGACGTTGGCCCGCTTCACCGACCACGCCCCCTGGACCGGCGACTACACGGGCAACGACGTCTACTACCGCTCGATCCCGCGCTACGCCGACCCGGAGGACGGCTCCACGGGCCCCGGCGACTACCTCACCGTGCACGACTACCTGTGGCGCTGGGACACCGACTGGTTCTGGTGCTCCCGGGCCTTCGGCA
Source organism: Nocardiopsis sp. B62 (assembly GCF_018070675.1). Lineage (NCBI taxonomy): Bacteria > Bacillati > Actinomycetota > Actinomycetes > Streptosporangiales > Nocardiopsidaceae > Nocardiopsis > Nocardiopsis sp. B62. The sequence continues at coordinate 100,776 of NZ_JAGPXK010000003.1, forward strand.
CCCAGAACCGGTTCGTGCGACCGTTCTGGCCGCGCTCCCTCAAGCGCTCCGACGTCTACCGCAGGCTGGTGGCCTGGGACCGGCGCACCGACTTCTCCCGGCTCCTGAACCACTACCGGGGCCGCCCGCAACAGGAACCCCTCATCCAGGACATCGAGGTCGGAGTGGAGCGCGGGGCGGAGTTCCTGGACTTCTACCACGCGGAGATCGGCATGACCCCCATGTGGTTGTGCCCGCTCCGGCTCCGCGAGCCCCGCCGCGCCGGGCTCGCCGACGACGAGCACGTCTGGCCGCTCTACCCCCTGGAGAACGACCGCCTCTACGTGAACTTCGGGTTCTGGGGTCTGGTCGACACCGAACCCGGCCAGCGCCGCGGCCACCACAACCGCAGGGTCGAGGAGGAGGTCACCCGGTTGGGCGGCCACAAGTCCCTGTACTCGGACTCCTTCTACTCGGAGGACGACTTCTGGGCGCTCTACAACGGCGCCGACTACGCGGGCCTCAAGGAGACCTACGACCCCCAGGGTCGGCTCCTTGACCTGTACGCCAAGTGCGTACGCAACGGCTGAGTCACCCATTCGCCGAGCAGTCGACAGCACCGCCGGGCGGCGACCTGTGGGCAGGGGCCGCGTACGGGAGGGAAAAAGGACATGAGCATGCGGCTTGCAGAGATCTTCGAGCGTGTCGTCGGACCCGACGCGCCCATTCGGTTCACCGCCTATGACGGCAGCTCCGCGGGGGACCCCGACAGTGAGGTCGCGGTGAACGTACGGACCCCGGTGGCCGTCAACTACCTGGCCCAGTCGCCCAACGCCCTGGGCCTGACCCGCGCCTACGTCTCCGGCCACCTGGAGCTGGAGGGCGACCTGTACACGGCGCTCAGACACATGGCGGACTTCACCTTCGCCGAGGGTGTCAACGTGTCCGCCCGCGACCTCCTCGCCATCGTGGGTTCGGTGGGCTGGGTCAAGTTCGTGAACCGGGTGGCGCCGCCGCCCCAGGAGATGCGTCAGGGAACCCTGCTGGGGCGGGGGATGCGGCACTCCAAGCAGCGCGACGCCGAGGTGATCCACCACCACTACGACGTCTCCAACGAGTTCTACGAGATGGTCCTCGGTCCGTCGATGACCTACACCTGCGCGGTCTTCGACGAGGAGGACGGTGCCCCGGATCGGGTGGGCTCCTTCGACGGCGCCCTGGAGAGCGCCCAGTTCCGCAAGTACGACCTGGTCTCGCGCAAGCTGGGCCTGGAGAAGGGCATGCGGCTGCTCGACGTGGGGTGCGGATGGGGTGGCATGGTGCGCCACGCCGCGCGTGAGCACGGGGTCAGGGCGGTCGGCGTGACCCTGTCCAAGGAACAGGCGGAGTGGGGTGCGAAGAGGATCGCCCAGGAGGGGCTGACCGGGCTCGCCGAGATCCGCCACATGGACTACCGGGACGTGCCGGACGGCAGCTTCGACCGGATCAGCTCCATCGGGCTGACCGAGCACATCGGGTCCCGGAACCTGGACGCCTACTTCGCCTCGCTCAACGCCAAGCTGGTGCCAGGGGGGCGACTGCTCAACCACTGCATCACCCGTCCCCGAAACAATCTCAAACCCATGAACACCAAGGGTGTCATCAACAGGTATGTCTTCCCCGACGGAGAGCTGGAGGGCCCCGCCCAGATCCAGACCGCCATGAACGACGCGGGCTTCGAGATACGCCACCAGGAGAACCTGCGCGAGCACTACGCCCTGACCCTGCGCCACTGGGGCGCCAACCTCGAACGCGACTGGGAGAAGGCCGTCGCCGAGGTCGGGGAGGGCACCGCGCGAGTGTGGCGGCTCTACATGGCCGGGTGTGTGCTGGGCTTCGAGCGGGACGTGGTGCAGCTCCACCAGATCCTGGGAGTGAAGCTGGACGGCACCGACGCTCACCTGCCGCTGCGCCCGGACTACTGACGCCCACGGACGGCCGCCCGATCGGCCGACCAGCACCGCGACGGACGCTTCGTCGCGGCCGTCTCAGACGGGGGTGTTCGCGTTGCGCGGACACCCCCGCGCCCGGCCCCGGCCTGCGCAACGGAACGGCGCCGAGGCGGCATCATGGAGCCATCAGACCCAGCAGCTTGAAGGGACCCACCCCGTGTCCTCCGACGACAACGCGCCCCACAGCGACCCGACACCCGAGCACGACCTGCCGGACCACGTCAGGGAGACCGCGATCGCGCTGATCAGCGCCTACGTGGACCACAACCGCGAGGAACTGGACCGGGTCATCCCCAGGGCGGCGGACGACGTCGACGACGTCCAGTCCGAGCTCAGGGTGATCGCGGCCTTCCTCGGCCGCCGCGTCCAGGAGACCGGCGTGGTGTGGAAGCCCGCCGACTCGCGCGAGGCCGTGGCCCGCACGGTCGCGGAGATGCTGCCGCCGGAGCTGGAGTTCGCCGTATCCACCGCGTGGGAGGCCCACTCGATCGGCGAGGAGGAGACGGCCGAGCGCCTCGCCCAGGGCGATCGCATGGTGTTCGTGCACATGCTCGCCGCCTTCTGCGCCGCCATCGGACTGGCTGTCTACAAGCGCGCCGAACTCGTGTCGACCCTGCGCCAGGTAACCGGACTGGGCGACTGATCGCGCCCGTCGGGCCGCTCGCGATCGCCGTCCGGAACCGCCCGCCTAACAGGTCAGACACAAGTGGCAGTGGTTTACTTCACAAGTCGTCCTTCTTTACGTAGGTTTCCTACCAACCCTCACGGGACCCTCGAAAGGAACGGGAGGCGAGCCGATGGCCCGCAGACGAGCACACAAGTACGTCACCCTCCCCGCAGCCACACTGACCCTGGCGCTTGCGGCGACAGCGTGTGGCGGCGGTGGTGGCGGCGGCGGAGCCACCGACGCCCTCCAGGTGTGGATCATGGAGGGCACCAACCCGGACGCCAGCGCCTTCTTCGACGCGGTCAACGAGGCCTACACCGAACAGACCGGGGTCGACGTCCAGGTCGAGTTCGTGCCCTGGGCCGACGCCCAGAACAAGATCTCCACGGCCATCGCGGGTGGGACCGTGCCCGACGTCGTCGAACTGGGCACCACCTTCACCCCGGAGTTCGCCGACGCGGGCGCCCTGCACGACCTCTCCGGGTACATCGACGACCCCTCCCGGTTCCAGGAGGAGATGTACTCGATGGGCGTCATCGACGACGCCGCCTACGGGGTGCCCTGGTACGCGTCGATCCGCTCGATCATCTACCGCAAGGACATCTTCGAGGAGCACGGCCACGAGGAGCCGACCTCCTGGGAGGAACTGCGCGAGACCGCGACCGACCTCGCCGAGGCCGAGGACGGCATGATCGGCTTCCCGGTGCCCGGCCAGGCCCAGTACTCGGTCATGCCGTGGGTCTGGGGCGGCGGCGGTGAGGTCGCGGTCCAGGAGGACGACGGCACCTGGACCTCCACCATCAACTCCCCGGAGGGGCGCGCCGGGGTCGAGTTCTTCACCAACCTCTCCCTGGAGGACGGCCTGTCCACCACGGGCGCGGTCAACTGGAACGAGATCGACGTCATGGAGTCCCTCGCCGACGAGGACGCCATCATGGCCATCTCCAACAGCTCCAACCCGAAGGCCATCATCGAGTCCAACCCGGACCTCGAGGGCAAGCTCGGCGCGTTCGTGCTGCCCGGCCAGGAGGAGGGGTACACCGACTCCTTCGCCGGAGGCTCCCTGCTGTCGGTGTTCGAGGGCACCGGAAACGAGGAAGCCGGCTGGCAGTACGTCGACCTCCTCACCCAGGGCGAGTTCTTCGACCGCTGGGGCGAGGAGAGCGGCTTCTTCCCGGCCGGCGTCGCGGAGATCGAGGCCTACGCCGAATCCGGTGACCCGCTGGTCGAGCCGTTCGCCGTCCAGCTGCTGGAGGCGGGCAAGAGCACCCCGGCCGTCCCCGCCTGGTCGCAGGTCGAGGCCGAGGGGATCATCGTCGGCATGCAGCAGGACATCCTCAACGGTGAAGCGACCGTGGAGGAGGCCACCGACCGCGCCGCCGAGTCCATCGAGACCATCCTCAACGAGGGAAACTAGTTGCCACCCGCCACACCGGTCCGGCCGCCCAGGGGCGGCCGACGCGCGCCGCTCCTGGGAATGCGGGGGCGGCGCGCCCTCCTGCCCTGGGCGCTCCTGGTACCCCCGCTCGGGGTCATCGGCGTCCTGTTGCTGTTCCCCATCGGCCGGATCGTGTGGCTGTCCTTCCGGGACTTCAAGCTGCGCAACCTGGTCTCGGGGGAGTCGGACTTCGTCGGCCTGGGCAACTTCGTCACGCTGCTCACCGACCCGTACCTGTGGCGCGTCGTCCTGGTCAACACGGTCGTGTTCGCAGTGGTCGCCGTGGTCACGACGGTGGTCCTGGGAACGCTCGTCGCCCTGCTGCTGGCCAACCTGAAGCCCCTCACACGGGTCATCGTGGTCTCCTGTGTGATGGTGGCCTGGGCCATGCCCGCCGTCAGCGGCACCTACGTGTGGATCTGGATCTTCGACGTGGACCAGGGGGTCGTGGCGCAGGCACTGAAATCCCTGGGCCTGATCGAGCCCTCCGGATACAACTGGTTCGCCGACCGCTTCTGGTTCTACGCGATCGTGACGCTCAACATCGTGCACAGCGGCTTCCCGTTCGTCGCCGTCACGGTCCTGGCCGGACTGCTCACGGTCCCCAAGGAACTGCACGAGGCGGCCCGGATCGACGGAGCCGGTGCGTGGAAGCGCTTCTGGCACGTCACGTTCCCGACGCTGCGCCCGGTGTTCGCCGTGGTGACGGTGCTCTCCACCATCTGGGACTTCAAGGTGTTCGCGCAGATCTACCTGATGCCCGGCGGCGACGTCGGCGGCTCCCAGATGCTCAACCTGGGCGTGTGGGCGTACGTGCGCTCCTTCGGACAGAACGACTTCGGCATGGGCTCGGCCATCGCGGCCCTGCTCACGCTGCTCCTGCTGGGGATCACGGTCGTCTACCTGCGCGCGCTGTTCCGGGAGGACGAGATCAGATGACCCTCACCGCACGCCGTCAGCACCCCGCCCCCACGAGGAGGTCCGATGGACACGCACACCGCTGACACGCCCTCCGGTGAGTGGGAGGCGCGGGTACGGGCCTCCAGGCGCCGGGGCGGAGCGCTTCGCCTCTGGCGCGTGGTCGGTAAGGCCGCCGGGGTGAGCGTGCTGCTGTTCTTCACCCTGTTCCCCGTGTACTTCATGCTGATGAGCGCGTTCTCGGACAGCTCGACCTCCGGGACCGGGGCGCTGCTGCCCACCTCGTTCACGCTCGACAACTTCGTCTACGTCATGACCGAGGGCAACTTCGGCACCTTCCTGCGCAACTCGCTGACCGTCGCCGGAATCACCGTCGCCTTCGCGTGCGTGCTGTCGATGCTCGCGGCCGTGGCGGTGGCGCGCTTCCGCTTCCGGTTCCGTACCGCCGTGCTCGTGATGATCCTCATCGTGCAGATGGTGCCCCTGGAGGCTCTGGTCATCCCACTGTTCATCCAGGTGCGCGACCTCCAGATGCTCAACACGGTGATCGGACTGAGCATCGTCTACGTGGCGCTGTCACTGCCCCTGGCGGTCTGGATGATGCGCGGCTTCGTCGCGGCGGTCCCCAAGGAGGTCGAGGAGGCCGCCTACATCGACGGCGCCACCTGGCCCCAGATGTTCTGGAAGGTGCTGTTCCCTCTGGTGGCCCCCGGCCTGGTGGCCACGGCGATCTTCTCCTTCATCGTCGCCTGGAACGAGTTCGTGCTGGCGTTCACCTTCATGACGCAGAGCTCGAACTACACGGTGGCCGTGGGTCTGCGCCAGTTCTTCGGGCAGTACGCCAACGACTGGGGCCACGTCATGGCGGCCTCCACGATCATCACCATCCCGGTGATGGTGTTCTTCGTCCTCGTACAGCGCTGGATGGTCTCCGGGCTCGTCCAGGGAGCCGTCAAGGGGTAGCCGCGAGGTCGCGGACCTGGTCGTGGTCGGCCACAACCCCGGCGTGCACGGCCTGGCCGACGCGCTGGCGGGGGAGGCCGAGGGCGACCTGCTGCCCCGGATGAACCGGTCCGGGTTCCCGACCTCCTCGATCGCGGTGCTGACCTTCTCGGGTTCGTGGAGGAACTTGGAACACGGGGTGGGCCGGTTGGTCGCCCACTGGACTCCGCACGCCTGACGGGGGCCTCTCGTCCCGTGGCCGAGAGGCGGTGGGGGAGACCGGACGCCCGGCCTCCCCCACCCCGACACTCACCCGGCGTCGCGCAGTTCGCGTTTGAGGATCTTGCCGGTGGAGGTCATCGGCAGCTCCGAGCGGAACTCGATCTGGCGCGGGTACTTGTACGCGGCCAGCCTCTCGCGGGCGAACGCGGTCAGGTCCTCGGCGGAGACCTCCGCGCCCTCCTTGAGGATCACGAACGCCTTGACCTCCTCGCCGTACGACTCGTGCGGGACGCCCACGACCGCGGCGAGGCTGATCGCCGAGTGGGTCATCAGGACCTCCTCGACCTCACGGGGGTACACGTTGAAGCCGCCACGGATGATCATGTCCTTGGACCGGTCGATGATGAAGTAGAAGCCGTCGTCGTCACGGCGGGCGATGTCGCCCGTGCGGAACCAGCCGTCTCTGATGACCTCGGCGTTCACCTCGGGTCGGTCGTGGTACCCCTTCATGACCAGGTGCCCGCGGACCGCGATCTCGCCGACCGGCTCCTTGTCGCCCTCCCTGACGACCTCGTTCCACTCGGGGTCGATCAGCTTCATCTCCACACCCCACACCGGGCGGCCGATGGAACCCGTCTTGGCGCCGGTGGCGGGGTTGTTGAAGGTGGCCACCGGGGAGGTCTCGGACAGGCCGTAGCCCTCCTTGATCCCCACCCCGAAGAGCTTGGTGAAGTCCTCGGCGAGCTGGCCGGGCAGGGCCGAACCACCGGAGACGGCGTCGACCACGTTGCGGGCGATGGCCTCCAGGTCGTACTTGCCGGGCTCCGCCTGCTGGGCGGCGTTGAGCAGACCCCAGTACATGGTGGGCACGCCGGCGAACCCGGTGACGCCCTCCTTCTGCATGAGCTCCAGTGCCTGGTTCCCGTCGAAGCGGGGCATGAGGACCATGGTGCCGTGGCGGTACAGCGACGCGTTGAGCATCACCGTCTGCCCGAAGATGTGGAACAGGGGGAGGACGGTCAGGGACACGTCGCGGCCGTCGGGGTGCGCGTTGACGAGGTTGGAGGCGACCACCGCGTTCATCATCAGGTTGTTGTGGCTCAGCTCGGCGCCCTTGGGCTTGCCGGTGGTGCCGCTCGTGTAGATGATGACGGCCGTGTCGTCGGCCCCGGACTGCACGGTCTCGAAGGTGCCGGGCTGTCCGGCCAGGGCCGCCCAGATCGTCTCGACGCCCTCGATGGCGGACTCGGTGGCCCCCGCGGTGGCCGGCATGTCCACGAAGATCTCGCAGCCGTCCACCTGGCCGAACGCCTCAAAGGAACGCTGCCCGAGCGGGAGGTCGGGGGTTCCGGTGAAGGCGAAGAGCGCCCTGGCGCCCGAGTCCTCCAGGTGGTAGGCGATCTCGCGCGGGGTGAGCAGGACGTTCAGCGGGACGACCACGGCCCCCGCCTTGAGCGCGCCGAAGTACACGAACGGGAAGTACGGCAGGTTGGGGCTGGCCAGCGCGACACGGTCGCCCGGACGTACGCCCCTGGAGACCAGGAGGTTGGCCACCTGGTTGGCGATCATGTCGGTGATCGCGTAGTTGAGCCGGGTGTCACCGAAGACCAGGCACTCCTTCTCGGGCGCGGAACGGGCGCCGTCCTCAAGGAGCACGGACAGGTTGAACATGGGGGCCTCCCGCAGACATGTGAATCCGGACAGGTGAAACGAATGCCAGGTGTGACCTGGATCGCGTGTTCTGCGCCACTTTGACGGCAGAGTAACAAACCGGGCGGTCGGTGTGGAGGGGCGCAGGGTCCGGAAAACCACCGGTGCGCTGGTCACCCTCCGTGAGAACAGCCCTGTTCGGGGTCCCGTCCCGGACGGCGGTAAACCGGTCTTCGGCCGTGTACCGCAGCCGCTAACCTGAAGGCAACACACCCAGAACCGGCTAAGGAACACTCAGCGATGACAGCGGTAGACGGCGACCAGACGACGGGCGACACCTACGACGCCCGCGCCCTCCAGGACAAGTGGCAGGCGCGCTGGGCCGCCGAGCTTCCGTTCGAGGCCAACACGGACCCGGGGGACACCCGCCCCCGCTCGTACATCGTCGACATGTTCTCCTACCCCTCCGGTGACCTGCACATGGGCCACGCGGAGGCCTACGCCATCGGTGACGTGATCGGCCGCTACCGCTTCCAGCGGGGCGACAACGTCCTGCACCCGGTCGGCTGGGACTCCTTCGGCCTGCCCGCCGAGAACGCGGCCATCAAGAACAACGACCACCCCTACAAGTGGACGTACGCCAACATCGAGACCCAGGCCTCCTCGATGCGCCGCTACGGCCTGGCCCTGGACTGGTCGCACCGTCTGCACACGAGCGACCCCGAGTACTACAAGTGGAACCAGTGGCTGTTCACCCGCTTCTTCGAACGCGGGCTGGCCTACCGCAAGGACGGCCTGGTCAACTGGTGCCCCCAGGACCAGACCGTGCTCGCCAACGAGCAGGTCGTGCAGGGCAGGTGTGAGCGCTGCGGAGCCGACGTCGAGCGCCGCGCCCTCAACCAGTGGTACTTCAAGATCACCGACTACGCCCAGCGTCTGCTGGACGACATGGACCAGCTGGACGGCGGCCGCTGGCCGGACGAGATCCTGGCCATGCAGCGCAACTGGATCGGCCGCTCCACCGGCGCCGACGTGCGCTTCGAGATCGAGGGCCGCGACGAGCCGGTCACCGTCTACACGACCCGGCCCGACACCCTCTACGGCGCCACCTTCTTCGTGGTGGCAGCCGACGCCGACCTGGCCGCGGAGCTGTGCGCGCCCGAGCAGCGCGAGGCCTTCGAGGACTACCGTTCCGAGGTCGCCAAGCTCTCCGACATCGAACGCCAGACGACCGAGCGTCCCAAGACCGGCGTGTTCCTGGGCCGCTACGCCGTCAACCCGGTCAACGGCGAGCGCATGCCCGTCTGGGCCGCCGACTACGTACTGGCCGGCTACGGCCACGGCGCCGTCATGGCGGTGCCCGCCCACGACCAGCGCGACCTCGACTTCGCCCTCGCCTTCGACCTGCCCGTGCGGGTCGTGGTCGAGACCGGCGAGGCCGACCCCGCCGAGACCGGCGTCGCCGCCGCGGGCGAGGGCGTCCTGCGCGACTCCGGCCCCCTCGACGGCCTGACCAAGACCGACGCCATCGAGCGCATCATCGGCATCCTGAGCGAGCGCGGCACCGGCGACGCCACGGTCAACTTCCGCCTGCGCGACTGGCTGCTGTCCCGCCAGCGCTACTGGGGTACCCCGATCCCGATCGTCCACTGCCCCTCCTGCGGCGAGGTGGCCGTCCCCGACGAGCAGCTGCCGGTCACCCTGCCCGACCTCCAGGGCGCCGAGCTGGCCCCCAAGGGCATCTCTCCGCTGGCCGCCGCCAAGGAGTGGCTGCACGTGGACTGCCCGTCCTGCGGCGGTTCGGCCGAGCGCGACACCGACACCATGGACACCTTCGTGGACTCGTCCTGGTACTTCCTCCGCTACATCTCCTCGCACCTGGACACGGCCCCCTTCGACACCGACGAGGTGAACAAGTGGGGCCCCGTCGACCACTACATCGGCGGCAAGGAGCACGCGACGCTGCACCTGCTGTACGCGCGCTTCTTCACCAAGGTCCTGTACGACATGGGCATGGTCGGCTTCACCGAGCCCTTCCGCCGTCTGACCAACCAGGGCCAGGTCATCAACGAGGGCCGGGCGATGTCCAAGTCGCTGGGCAACGGCGTGGACCTGGGCAGGGAGATCGACGCCTACGGTGTGGACGCGGTCCGGCTGACCATGCTCTTCGCCTCCCCGCCCGAGGAGGACGTGGACTGGGCGGACGTGTCCGTGGTCGCCGCGCAGAAGTTCCTCAACCGCGCCTATCGGGTGATGAGTGAGGCCGGTGCGGGCAGCACTCCCGGAACGGACCTCTCCACAGGCGACACCGATCTGCGGCGCTTCACGCACCGCTCCATCGACCAGATCACCGCCCTGGTCGAGGACAAGCGCTTCAACGTCGCCATCGCCCGCTGCATGGAGCTGGTCTCGGCCGCCCGCAAGGCGATCGACTCCGGTCCCGGCGCCGCCGACCCGGCCGTCCGTGAGGCCGCTGAGTTCGTGGCCGTCGCCCTGTCCCTGTTCGCGCCCTACGTCGCGGAGGAGGGCTGGGAGAAGCTGGGCCACAGCGGCTCGGTGGCCGTCGGCAACTGGCCCGAGGCCGACCCGGCGCTGCTGGTCCAGGAGTCCGTCACCTGCGTGGTGCAGGTGCAGAGCAAGGTCCGCGACAAGCTGTCGGTGTCCCCCGACATCGACGCCGCCGAGCTGGAGCGCCTGGCCCTGGCCTCGGAGAAGGCCCAGAGCTTCATCGGTGACAAGACCGTGCGCAAGGTGATCGTCCGCGCGCCCAAGCTGGTGAACATCGTCGTCGGTTGATCCGTCGCACGGGGCGGTGGTCGCGCTGGCGACCACCGCCCTCTACCTTGGGCGTGACAACTGATTGGGAGGCGGTGGCCGGGTGGGCTCTGCGACGGGTTCCGGACCCAGACCCTGGGTGCGGGCGGCGATCGTGGTGACGGGCACGGTGGCGGTCTCCGCCGCCGCCGTCGGAGGCGGTCTCTGGTTCACGGGGAACGACCCGGACCAACCCCGGGGCGGTGACGCCCACACCACGGCGCCACCGTGCGGCGTGGTCCCGGAGGAGGCGATCACCGAGGCGCTGCCCGGTGCCGTCCTGGAAACGGACGACGGCGGCCCCCTCGCGGGCGGCGAGGGCACCGCGTGCGTGTGGACCACGGCCGGACTCGACGCCGAGGAGCAGGGTGTGCTGCGGGTGGACCTGTCCGCGCGCTTCACCGACGCCTCCGCCGAACCGGCCGTGACCGGCGACGAGTCCGCCTCCCGGGCCCAGACCGCGATGGCCCCGGCTCGCGGTCGTTCCGTGGTCCTGGGATCCGGCGCCGAGGCGGAGGTCTGGCGCGGCCAGGTCCCCGGTACCGCCGAACTCGCCTTCCACAGCGACAACCTGCTGGTCCGCGTCTCCTACAGCGCCATGGACGAGGACGACCCCGTGTCCTACGACCGCGCCAGCGAGACCGTCGTCGCCTTCGCCGAACAGCTGGGAGAGGCCCTGTGAGCACCCCCCACTCCGGGCCCCCGCCCGCCTTCGCGCAGTCGGAGGACCCCGGAGCCACCCCGCCGCAGAGCCGGGGACTGGCCGTCACCCTCCTCGTCGTCCTGATCCTGGCCGTGCTGGCGCTCGCCGCATGGCTCACCTGGTACCTGCTGCGCGACAGTGTGGAACTGGGCGAGTTCGAGGCCGCGCCCGAGTGCGGGATCGGTGAGACCGAGACCCTCGAGGAGTCGGTGCCCGGCTACGAGAGTGAGATCGAGGAGACCGTCGGCACCGGCCAGGACCCCTTCGGGGCGGGCTGGCAGTGCCGCTGGGCCACTCCCGAGGGAGCGGGCGCCTCCGTGCCGTCCGCCGCCACCCTCGTCCTGGTCGCCGCCCCGGTCGAGGGTGGCGTGGAGACCGCCGCCGAGACCCTGCGCTCCACCGCCGGGGAGAACGACACCCAGCCCGTGGAGGGCCTGGGGGACGAGGCGCTCACGTGGGTCGAGGACGGCGCCTTCGAAGTGGGATGCGTGGGTGTGCGGGTCTCCAACCTGTACGTGGAGTCCTGCTACACCGCCGCCACCGACTACGACGCGATCGGTTCCATGGACGGTGAGGCCGCCGCCGAGGAGGCCGAGCTCCTCGCCCGCGCCGTCGTCGACGAGCTGCCCGCACCCGCGGACGACTAGCGGATCGTTCCGGGTCGGCTACCAGAGACCGTCGAGGAACCCCTCCAGCGCCGGGGTGACGTCGGGGGAGAAGGCACGGTCCGCGTCGAGGGCGGCGGCCCCGGGGGAGTCGTCGTACTCGCGCAGGATGTGGTCGACCCCCGACAGGTCCACCCGCTCGGCGCCGTCCAGGCCGGTCATGAGCCGGTCGACCTCCTCCTCGTTCACCTGGGCGTCCTGGTCGCCCCACAGGACCAGCACCGGGGTGTCCCCGGGCAGGCCCTCGGCCAGTTCCACGGGGTCGAAGGAGTCGATCCAGGTCAGGTAGTCCGCGCTGTTCTCGTCGAACAACCCCGTGGCGTCGCTCTCGGGCAGCTCCCCGCCCGCGCGCACGGCGGCCCGGCCCGCCCGCAGGTCCGAGAGCATCTGCGCCGCGGTCACCTCGCCGACGCCGCCCTGGGCCTCGGCGGTGCGGATCTGCTCGGACACCTGGCGGTCGATGAGGTCCAGCATGCGGGTGCCCGGCGGAGCGGCCAGCACCAGAGCGGGTTCGGCGTCGAGGAGTTCGTGGGCGCGCAGCGCGTACAGGGCACCCTCACTGTGGCCCAGGATGACCGTGCGCTCGGGGTCCACCTCGGGCTGGGCGACCAGCTCCGTGTAGGCGGCGGCCATCTGCCGGTCGAAGACGAGGGGGTCGACCGGCTGGTCGAGGGCCTCCTCCTCGGCCTCGCTCATGTCCGCCGGGTCCGCGCTGCCGAACTTGTCGTAGCGCAGCGAAGCGGCACCCGCACCGCTCAGCACCCGGGCGAGGTTCAGGTTGGTGTTGGCCTCCGGGCGCGCGGCGCCGTTGCCGTCCCGGTCGGTGGGACCGCTGCCGGAGACGATGAGCACCCCCGGGACGGAGCCCTCACCGGCGCCGGAGGGAGCGGTGAAGGTGCCCGGCACCGTGAACCCGCCACCCTCGAAGGAGACCTCGCGCTCCTGCCCGGCCGCACCGGGCAGCGCGGGCCCGTCGCCGTCGCTGGGCGCGCAGGCGGAGACCAGCAGGGCCCCGGCGACCAGGGCCGAGGCCAGGGCGGCGCGGGGTCGGCTCGGGGAAGGGGACACGGGGGCGGAGGCAGGTGTCGACACGCCCTCAGCGTATCGGCACGCCCACCACCCCCGGCTCGGGGACCTGGGCTCAGACCCGGCGCATGACCGTGACGACCTTGCCGAGGATGGTGGCCTCGTCTCCCTGGATTGGGTCGTAGGCGTCGTTGCGCGGCATCAGCCACACGTGCCCGTCCGGCTCCCGGCGCAGCACCTTGACGGTGGCCTCGTCGTCCAGCATCGCCGCGACGATGTCACCGTTCTCGGCGGTCTGCTGCTGACGGACCACCACCAGGTCACCATCGGTGATCGCGGCGTCGATCATGGAGTCACCGACCACCGTGAGCATGAACAGACGGCCCTCGCCGACCAGCTGGCGCGGCAGCGCCAGGACGTCCTCCACGGCCTCCTCGGCCAGGATCGGGCCACCGGCGGCGATCCGACCGACCAGCGGCACCGAGGCCGCCCGGGTGGAGTCGGCGGTGAGCTCCTCCTGGGTGAGGGTCTGGGAGGCCTCGCGGCCCGGGGTGCGCAGCTCCACGGCGCGCGGCCGGTTCTGGTCCCGGTGCAGGTAGCCCTTGCGCTGGAGCACCTTGAGCTGGTGCGCCACGCTGGAGGGGCTGGACAGGCCGACCGTGTCGCCGATCTCCCGGATGGACGGCGGGTACCCCCGTTCCCGGACGTAGCGCTGGATGCAGTTGAGGACACTCTGCTGACGTGCGGTGAGCTTGGGGGTGTCGGACCCGGACGGGCCCGGGTCGCCGACGGGCGAAAGAACGGTGGTGGGTCCGGAGCCGACGGCTCCGGGGTTCTCCTCCGGCACGGCCGGGCCTCCTCGGTGTTCGGTTCGGTCAGGGCCTGTGTGTGGCCGGATCGGCCACGCGGACCGGACGGCGAAGCCGGTGTGAAATCAAGGTCAACTTTAGTCGTTGCACACGGTGATATCAAACAAGCGTTCGAGAACGTGTGGACGAGGGCGCGTGGGGATTTCGCATTGTGTTTTCGCGCCCCGATTTCCGGGGGTCCGGACTTATGTGTGTACACGCGCGCCGTGGCCGTTGTCCGGGGAATGTGCGATCCGGTATGGGGTTCGTCTCGCCGTGCCCCGCCGCCACTCCGTGCTCGCGGGAGAGGGGGGAATTCGGTCGGCGCCGAGGTGTGGCGGGCGTCGAGCCGCGCGCCCGCGCCCCCTTATCCTTGGATTCGGCTCCCGGAGCCGCACATCCCCGTTTCCACCTCCTCGAACCCCGTTCCTCGGCCGCCCCTGTTCCAGGGTTTGGGGACACGCCGTCGGCAGGGTTGCGGGTGTCCGCCCCGGCGCCTAGGTTCGACCACAACATCTGGTGTTGACATGGGGGCTGTGGTCAATAAGTTGTGGTTAAGTAGACCTCCAGGGTTGTTGGTCGGGTACAGGAAAGCCAGGTGAACCGGGATGCACTGTCCGTTCTGCCGTCATCCGGACACCAGGGTGATCGACAGCAGGTCCACCGACGACGGCGCGGCCATCCGGCGCCGCAGGACCTGCCCCGTCTGTGAGCGACGCTTCACCACGCAGGAGACCGTCCTGCTGATGGTGGCCAAGCGGTCCGGGGTCACCGAACCCTTCAGCCGCACCAAGATCATCGCCGGGGTGCGCCGCGCCTGCCAGGGCCGCCCCGTCTCCGAGGACGCCCTCGCCAAACTCGGCCAGCGGGTCGAGGAGGAGATCCGCGGCCGGGGTGTGGCCGAGGTGCCCGCCCACGAGATCGGCCTTGCCATCCTGGGTCCCATGCGTGACCTGGACGAGGTCGCCTACCTGCACTTCGCGAGCGTCTACCGTGGGTTCGAGAGCCTCGCCGACTTCGAGGCCGAGATCGCGAGCCTGCGGGAGGACCGCGAGGGGGAGCCCGCGGTCGACACCACCGGGTAACCCCGGCGACCGCCGCATGGTGGGTGGAGAGCCCGGCCGAGACCGTGCCTTCCGCACCACCCCGAACACACATGAACGTCCGCGCGGTCACCGCCGGGTCCGCGCATGACCTTCGGGGGAGAGGTCGCCATGACGCGAAGGACGAACGGCACGACCAGGCGCCGGGGCAAGGGCCTGACGATCGGCCGGGTCAACACCACCGAGGGCGTCCATCCGTACGACACCCTCGAATGGGAACTCCGCGACGTCGTCATGACCAACTGGCGCGACGGCACCGTCAACTTCGAGCAGCACGGCGTCGAGTTCCCCGTCACCTGGTCGGTGAACGCCACCCAGATCGTGACGAGCAAGTACTTCCGGGGGGCCGTCGGCACTCCCGAGCGCGAGTCGAGCCTCAGACAGCTCATCGACCGCGTCGTCGGCGTCTACACCAGAACCGGCCGCGAACACGGCTACTTCGCCTCGGACCAGGACGCCGAGGTCTTCGACCACGAACTCAAGTACGCCCTGGCCCACCAGCTCTTCAGCTTCAACTCCCCGGTCTGGTTCAACGTCGGCACCACCTCCAGGGCCCAGGTCTCCGCGTGCTTCATCCTCTCCGTGGAGGACACCATGGAGTCGATCCTGGAGTGGTACAAGGAGGAGGGGCTGATCTTCAAGGGCGGCTCCGGCGCGGGGGTGAACCTGTCGCGCATCCGCTCCAGCAGGGAGCTGCTGTCCTCCGGGGGCTCCGCCTCGGGGCCGGTCTCCTTCATGCGCGGCGCCGACGCCTCCGCCGGGACCATCAAGTCCGGCGGCGCCACCCGCCGGGCGGCCAAGATGGTGGTGCTCGACGTGGACCACCCCGACATCGAGGAGTTCGTCGGGGCCAAGGCGCGCGAGGAGCACAAGATCCGCGCGCTCCGGGACGCGGGCTTCGACGTCGACCTGGGCGGCGACGACATGTTCAGCGTCCAGTACCAGAACGCCAACAACTCCGTCCGCGTGTCCGACGCGTTCATGCGCGCGGTGGAGACCGGCTCCGGGTTCGGCCTGACCTCCCGCACCACGGGCGAGGTCATCGCCACCGTCGACGCCAAGGAGCTCTTCCACCGCATGGCCGCCGCCGCGTGGGAGTGCGCGGACCCGGGCATCCAGTACGACGGCACCATCCAGGACTGGCACACCAACCCCGAGACCGGCCGCATCAGCGCGAGCAACCCCTGCAGTGAGTACCTCAGTCTGGACGACTCGTCCTGCAACCTGGCCTCGATCAACCTGCTGAAGTTCCTACGCGAGGACGACACGTTCGACGTCGAGGGGTTCACCCGGCTCACCGAACTCGTGATCACCGCGATGGACATCTCCATCACCTTCGCGGACTTCCCCACGGAGAGGATCGGCGAGACGACACGGGCCTACCGGCAGCTGGGGATCGGGTACGCCAACCTCGGCGCGCTGCTGATGGCCACCGGCCACGCCTATGACTCCGAGGGCGGACGGGCCGTGGCCGCCGCCGTCACCTCGCTGATGACCGCGGCCGCCTACCGCCGAAGCGCCGAACTGGCCGGTGTGGTCGGCCCCTACGACGGATTCGAGCGCAACCAGAGCGCTCACGAACGCGTGATGCGCAAGCACGCGGCCGCCAACGACGACCTGCGCACCATCGGCGCACTGGAGGAGCCCGTCCACGCGGCCGCCACCAAGGAGTGGGAGCGGTGCCTGGAGGTCGGTGAACGCGACGGTTGGCGCAACGCCCAAGCCAGCCTTCTCGCGCCCACCGGGACGATCGGGTTCATGATGGACTGCGACACGACCGGGATCGAACCTGACTTCTCGCTGGTCAAGTACAAGAAGCTGGTCGGCGGCGGATCCATGCGGATCGTGAACCAGGCGATCCCCCGGGCGCTGCGGAACCTGGGTTACCAGGACGAGCAGATCGAGCCGATCGTCGACCACGTGGCCGAGCACGGGCACGTGGTGGACGCCCCCGGGCTCCGACGGGAGCACTACGAGTTGTTCGACTGCGCCATGGGGCGCCGGTACATCGAGCCCATGGGGCACGTGCGCATGATGGCCGCGACCCAGCCGTTCCTGTCCGGGGCGATCTCCAAGACGGTGAACGTGCCCGAGGGAGCCACGGTCGCCGACTTCGAGGGGATCTACTACGAGGGCTGGCGCCTGGGGCTCAAGGCCCTGGCGGTCTACCGGGACAACTGCAAGGTGGGCCAGCCGTTGTCCGCCTCCGGTGCGGAGGCGGAGGACGTGTCGAAGCCGGTGCGGCGGCGGCTGCCCAAGAAGCGGCCGAGCGAGACCACCTCGTTCTCCGTGGGCGGCGCCGAGGGGTACATCACCGCGGGTTCCTACCCGGACAGCGGCCTCGGCGAGGTGTTCCTGAAGCTCGGCAAGCAGGGCTCCACTTTGGCGGGGGTGATGGACGCCTTCTCCATCGCGGTCTCCATCGCCCTCCAGTACGGGGTTCCGCTGGAGACCTACGTGGAGAAGTTCACCAACATGCGCTTCGACCCGGCGGGCATGACGGACGACCCCGACATCCGTATGGCGCAGTCGGTGGTGGACTACATCTTCCGCCGCCTGGCCCTGGACCACCTGCCCTACGAGGAGCGGACCGCGCTCGGAGTGCTGTCCGCCTCGGAGCGTGAGGCCCAGGTCCACGGGGAGGACCCGTCCCAGGCGGCCGTGCAGGTGGAGTCGTACGCGCAGTCCGCCGCCTCCGCCGAGGCCCCGGCGCGGGAGGAGCGCCCCGAACGGCTGGCTCCCGACGAGGGGTTCATGGCCGACGCCCCGCTGTGCACCACCTGCGGGACCAGGATGCGCCCCGCGGGCAGCTGCTTCGCCTGTGAGGGCTGTGGCGCCACCAGCGGCTGCAGCTGACACTCGAGGGGGCGGGTTCCCGAGGGAGCCCGCCCCGGGTGGTCCACACCTTTGGTTGGCGGGGCGGGGATCGGGTACCCCTTCGGCACCCGGCGACGGCCAGTGGAAGGTGGTTCCCATGCTGATAGCCGCGATCCTGCGGGCGAAGGGCCCGGAGGTGGTGAGCGTCGCCCCCGAGGCGACCGTCGCCCGACTGCTCACCGAACTCGCCCGTCACAACGTCGGTGCCGTCGTGGTCGCCGAGAACGACACCCTTGTCGGGATCGTCTCCGAGCGCGACGTGGTCCGACACCTGGAGCGCCGGGGGCCGGAGCTGATGTCCGCCCCCGTCTCCGACATCATGACCTCCGACGTCGTCACCTGCACCCCCGACGACACCGTCGAGGAGGTCAGTGAACACATGACCGTGCGCCGGTTCCGGCACGTCCCCGTGACCGCGGAGGGACGCCTGGCCGGGATCGTCAGTATCGGCGACCTCGTCAAGAGCCGTCTACGGGGTCTGGAGGACGACCGGGCCCAGCTGGAGGCCTACATCCACGGCCGTTAGGCCTCGGAACGGTCGCCGGAGGCCACGGCCACGGCGGCGGTCGCGGCGGTCACCCCCAGGACGGCGGGCCACGAGCCGACCTTCTTCGCCAGCGGGTGCGACAGGCCGAAGGCGGCCACGTACACGCCGGTCAGCGCGATGGCGGTGCCCAGGCCGGAGTTTCGGCGGGTGGTCTCGAAGGCCGCCGCGCCGAATCCGGCCAGGACCGCGCCTCCCAGGGGCCGGTTTCCGGTGGCGCGCGCCACCGAGTAGCCGCCGATCAGACCGGCGGTGGTCAGGACGGCACTGGGTACTGCGAGCATGGAGAACTCCCTGTTCGGTGCGATTCGGTCACGACGAGGCCGGGGCGGGGTTGTGGCTCCTTCCGACCCACCCGTCGCCCTCCACCACCCTCAACGGACGCCTGCGGCGGCGCGGTGGCCTCGCGTCACCACCAGGCTGCCTCTCACCGCACCGACGAAGCTCGCACCGCCAACCCCGGGCGGGCCCCGCTGCGCGGCTCCGCGGAGCCTGCGTGGCGGTGCACGGCAGGGAAACGGCCGCTCGCATCGATGGCGGCTCCGCAGCCACCGGCGAGAGCATTCGAAAAACCACCCTAGCCCCGCCCCCGGGGCCGCGCCATGTGGCACGCGTTGGCTGCCGCGGATCACCATGCGGCTGATTCCGCGTCACGCTCGGGACACACCCATGGGTTTCGGCTGGCCCTCGTGCCAAGCTGGAGGCTGACCACTACCGGTTTGTCCTGAAACGAACCCGCCCCGACCTGGAACCAGGTCGCGGTACGCGACGTCGAAGCCGATAGTTCCCGACGTTCCGTCACAAGGAAGTGCATGCCTATGTCGTTCGCGCAAACGGTGCGCGGCGCGGCCGGCGCCGTCGCCCAAGGGGGCGACCCGCGCCAGGCCATGACCGACGCAGTCCAACAGGCCGCGGGCCAGATGACCGGGCAGGACTCCGGTCAGCGGTCCGGGCAGAGTACGGAGGGCGGTCTCGATCCCCGTGACTTCGTCGCGGCGAGGGAGCAGGGCGCCTCCGTCGACACCCGGATCGAGCAGAAGACCACCTCGCTGAGCAACGCTGGCGAGGCCCTCAACCGCAGCTACTACGAGCGCGGCCGGGGCGGTCCGGTCCATGTCATCTGCCCGATGGTCATCCCCCGGGGACGCACCTTCGTGACGATGCTCCCGGCCATCGCCCTGCTCGTCATCGGTGTCGTCGGGTTCTCGACCTCCGCCGCCACGGCCATGGTCAGCGGCGCCAACCCGCTGCTCAACCCCTTCTTCGGCGTCCACTACTGGCTCGTCACCATCGCCGTCACCGCCTTCATGTGGTGGCGCCAGGGCATGGTCATGGTGCCGGAGGGCTGCCAGGCCATCGTGACGCGCTTCGGCAAGATGGAGAACCTCTACCAGCCGGGCAGGGTCACCCTGTTCAACCCCTGGAAGCGCGTCTCCTACATCGTCAACACCACGCGCGAGTACCCGTTCAACGCCCCGATCCGCTCGGCCCCCACCAAGAGCGGCGTACAGGCCTCGGTCGACCTCTTCGTGCAGTTCAAGATCGAGAACGCCACCGACTTCGTCTACACGCTGGGTGGTGTCCCCGGCTTCCAGGAGAAGCTCAACAACGCCATCAGCGAGACCACCCGCAGCCTCATCTACGAGCAGGAGGCCTCGGCGATCTACGACATGGTCGGCGAGAGCACCCAGGCGCTCCTGGACTCCCTGAACCGCCAGTTCGGCGGCATCGTCGTCCTGACCAGCGCCAACATCACGCATGCCGAGCCCTCCAGCCAGGAGTACCGGATGGACCTGGCGGCGCCGGAGATGGTGCGCGTGGCCAAGGACGCGTACACGTTCGAGTACGAGCTCCAGCTGCGCAAGGAGCAGAACGAGGGCGACCTGAACAAGGAGCTCGCCACCCTCAACGAGACGCTCTCCGCGATCCAGGCCGACATCGCCCAGTACCAGGCGCAGATGGACACCGCCCTGGAGCGCGAGACCAACCGGGCCCGCGCCACCGCCCGGCAGCGCTTCGTGGAGGCCGAGTCCGAGGCCAACGCGAACGCCGCGCTCCTCCAGGCCCAGGCCCTGGACATCCGCGCGGTCAGCGCCGCAGAGGCCCCCGAGATCCTCAACTACCGGTTCCGGGAGAACCTCCTCGACAAGCTGGAGTCGGTCGCCGACAGCCTCCCGCAGGTGCTGCGGATCGGTTCGGGCGACGGAGCCAGCGTCGACTACCTGCGGATCGCGCAGGAGATCATCGGCCAGACCGACGCCGCCCTGTTCTCGGACGAGGACATGGCCGCGATCCGTGAGCGTCTGGGCGCGATCAACGCCCGTATCGCCGAGCGCCAGCAGGAGATCAGCGCGCTCGTCGAGGACGAGGCGGACGAGCGCCGCGGTCCCTCCGCGGAGGACCCGGGCGAGGACCTGGTGGAGGAGATCCGCCAGTCGGTGAGCGACGATTCCGTCGACGAGCGCATCTCCGAGGCCGCCCCGGAGCCGTCCGCCGGTCAGGCCCCGGTCGACTCCCCGCCGCCCTCCGGCGCCCCGTTCCAGAACCCGCAGGACCCGCCGGCGCCCCCGTGGTCGCAGGGCGGATCCGAGGGCCAGTACCCGGGAGGTCAGTAGATGAGTGAGTCCTTCAACCCCGGCGGCGGCTCCAACATCAAGGAGTCCCTGGCCTCGTGGGGCGACCTCGCCGGTCTCCTGCGCGGCGGCGACCAGGGCGCGATCGTTCCCGTGGTCATACCGCGCGACAACCGGGGCCTGCGCTGGACCATCCTGGTCTGGTTCGGCCTGTTCGCGATCAGCTCCGCCCTGATGATGTCGCTGAACGTCGCCTTCGGCAGCGGTGTGGCCGGTCTCGCCTACGGCGCCCTGGCCGTGCCGACCCTGTTCGTCGGCGTGCTCAGCGTGCTTGCGGCGGGACTGTGGTGGTGGCGCGGCTCGATCGTCGAGATCGAGGAGGGCACCACCGGCATCCTCACCAAGTACGGCGCCTTCGCCAAGAGCATCGGCCCGGGCCGCCACTACCTGTGGCACCCGTGGTCGCGCGTGGACTTCGTGGTGGACACCCGCACGGAGATCCCGTACACGGCCCCCGTGCTGGCCTGCCCCACGCGGGAGAACGTGCCGCTGAAGTCGATCGAGTTCTTCCTGAAGTTCCGGATCGAGGAGCCGTACCGGTTCGTCACCTCGATCGGCGCGAGCAACTTCGACCTGGTGCTGTCCAGCGCGGTGCAGGACGCCATCCGCCAGCGCAGCCGCATGGTCAACACCGAGTCCGCCTACGACCTGCGCGGCTCCAACGTCGAGGACATGCGCAGCCTGCTCAACACGCAGCTGCACAAGTACGGCGTGACCATCACGGGCTGCAACATCCCGGACGTGCAGCTGCCCAGCCAGTACCAGCAGCACCTGGCCACCCGGGAGCGGGTCGCCAAGGAGCTGGTGGCCTACGAGCAGGAGTGGGAGCTCACGCGCAAGCGCCGCATCGACACCCTGCTCATGGACATCGAGCGCTCCAAGAAGACCCGCGACGCCAAGATCGTCGAGGTCAACGCCTCCCTCAACAAGGCGCGCAAGGACGTGGCGCAGATGCTGGAGGAGCAGGAGACCGAGGCCCAGCGGGTGCGGTACGAGATCGAGACGCGCGGCCGGGCCGACCTGGTCGCCGCCGAGAACGAGGCCAAGGCGCAGCACCGTCTGGCCACGGCCTACCGGGACAACCGGGCGGTGCTGGAGTACGAGCTGGCCCGCCGCCGCCTGGACGTCGGCGCGGCGCTGGCCGAGCGGGCCCCGCGGCCGGTCGTCGTCCAGACCGAGGGTGGCTCCGGTGACGGCTCGGCGCTGTCCACGCTGATCACGGCCCAGTTGCTGCCGCAGGTGCTCAACAACGGTGGCGGGTCCTCCCGCTCCCTGGGCGCCTCCGCCGCGCAGGACGCCCTCGACGGCGTGCAGGGTTCGGTGGCCGCTGCCGCCGCCCGTCAGCAGCAGATGTCCGAGGAGTACCAGAGCCAGCAGGACACCGCCATGCGTCAGCAGTTCGAGCGCGGTGAGGGCTACGGAGGTGGTCAGGGAGGCCGTCGGGGACGCTGACCCCCGCCGGAGACGGCACGGAACGCGGCGGAACGTGAAGGGGCCCCGCCACCCTCCTGGAATCCAGGAAGGGTGGCGGGGCCCTCGCTTGTGTACCGGGGGAGTGCGGGCTCAGCTCGCCGGGGTCAGCGCCTGGTGGGAGGTCAGGCCCGCGTACCCGGCGATGTCGATTCCGTGCCGTGCGGCGATCTCCACGAGGTCCTCGACCTCCCCGGCCTGGGCGGTGGCCAGGTCGTCGTCGCCGACGGCGTGGGCGCGGCGCAGCGCGGTGAGGGAGTCGTGCAGGCGCAGGTGAAGGGTGAGCGCGAACTCGCGCATGGGTCCTCTTCTCGGATAGCGAGACTGCCGTGGGGGAGAACCGTGAGGGTGTCTCCCGGGGGACGAACCCATGTCTACACGTCGAGGGTGAGAGTCAGGTTGGAGCGGGACAGCGCCGAGTAAAGAGGTGGTCGGGGGGCCGTCCGCTCCGGCGGACGGCCAGCCCCCTAGTGGTCCACCCAGACGTACCAGTCACCGGAGACGTGCTCGTAGATCCGCGAGCCCTGGCCGGGAACGAAGACCCCCACCGGGATCTCCTCGGTGCTGTGAGCCAGTCCTGCGGGGTTGAGGAGCCCGGCCTTCTCCACCTCGTAGTGGGTGACGTCGCCGGTCACCGACACACTCCGCAGCGCGTACAGGCCGGTCCACTCCCCGTTGCGGGGGATGGTCGTGGGGTCGGCCACCTCGTCGCGCAGTTCGAGGAGCTGTTCGGAGGAGGCCTGCACACGAGTCTGGAGCGGCACGTCGGCGACGGCCAGGCTCAGCGCCACGAACGCGATGAGCGGGGCGGAGATCCAGCGCAGCCAGTAGTGGCGGATCATCGGTCGGGCGACCGCGAGCGCGATCCCCAGACGGAGCGCGCCCATACCGGCCAGGAGGAGGCCGCCGCCGAGTCCGACGACGAAGGTGGGCAGGTGCCCGGCGGGCATGCTGTCCTCGAAGAGCAGGACGAGTCCGACCACCGCGCACGCGGGGATGTAGAGGCGACCGGGCGGACGGGAGGCCCAGCTGATCAGTCGCTGGCCCAGCGTCGGCTTCTCGGCGATCTCGATCAGCTTGGCCACGGACCCGTCAGGGTTCGGGCCCGAAGCTGAGGCGGACATGGCGATCCTTCCATCGAATCCGGGTCACGGCGACGCGGGCCCGATGGGCGGCCGAGGGGCTCGAACGGGCCGCGTCACAGTCGATTCGGCCTACGCGGTGCGGCCTGTTCCACAGGATAGAGCAGTGGCGGCGCGTGTTCGGGGCGACGGGGCGAAAAGGCGGAGGCTTTCCCGCGCGCGATGGACGGGGTTCGGCGTCGGACCTGGTGGGAGACCCGGGAGCGGGGTGAGAGGACCAGGTGGTCCCACGACCACCGTCCACCGCCGACCGCCATGAGTACGCACACCGCCGTGACCAGCGCCGTCGCTCCCCAGGAGCCGAACGGGGAGGGGCCAGCGGCCGTCGCCGCGAAAGTCCCGGCGACGGCGGCCAGGGCCAGGAGCGGGCCGGTCAGCCATGTGAGCAGACCCACGGCGAAGGCCACCGCGAGGGCGACGAGCACCGCGGGGAGTACGGGAGCGACCAATGAGGCGGCGGGTGTCCCGGCTCCGGAGAGGCGTTCGGCGACCACGTCCTCCCCACCGCGCAGGGCCAGGCCGTACTCCGCGAACACCCAGCCCACACCCACGCGGGTGCCGGCCGCGATGACGTCGTAGAGGCGGCCGCGCAGGAACGGTGGTGCGGTCCGGCGCTTCGGAGCTGGGCGGGCAGGGAGGCGCGGTGGGGGTTCGGGCCGTGTTCTCGGCCTGGTCTGCTGCATGTCCATTCCTCCCGGGCGGCCCGGCACGGCGGTTCCAACAAGCGGAAACTACCGAAAGTCACGGCCCATGACTGCTTGTCACTCTCGGTGAGTCGCACAAAACCCACGGGATTGGCGGTCCCCTGCCGCTGGGAGCCCTGGCCCCGCTACTGAACGGCCTGCCCGTCGCCGTGTTCCGGGCCGCGTTCGCGGATGAACCACGCCGTCGACCCCGAACCCCCTTGGGCGGGCCGCCGCTCTTGGGCTGGCCCCGCCCCCCAGAAGACCGGGTTCGCCCTCGGCAGCGCGCTCCCGGCGCTCGTCGGACGGCCCGCCTTCCTGACGTTCTCCCGCGCCCACCACCGCCGCCGCCCTGGTGGATCTCCCCGCGCCCGTTCCGTTCCTCGGCCGAACCGGCCCGGAAGGTCACCCACCCGCTCTAGGGTTGTGGCGTGCCGACGACGACTCCCCAGAAGAACAGCGCCTCCCCCCAGAGCGAACCGATCCCCGCTCCCACCTTCGAGGTCGAGGACGAACTCCGAGCCTCGGGTGCGCGGGTCGTGGCCGGTGTCGACGAGGTGGGCCGAGGTGCCTGGGCCGGGCCCCTCCTGGTCTGCGCCGCCGTCCCCGGAGAGGGCCAGCCCCCGGCCGGACTCACCGACTCCAAACGCCTGACCCCGAAGCGGCGCCGTGAGCTCGCCGCCCAGATCGAACCCTGGGTCGCCGACCACGCCTTCGGGTGGTCCGAGGCGACCGAGATCGACGAGGTCGGCATGACCGAGGCCCTGCACCGGGCCGCCCGCCGCGCCCTGGAGGCACTGGAACCCCGCCCCGACGCGGTGATCCTGGACGGCCGCCACGACTTCATCGGTCGACCCTGGCGCGTGCGCACCCAGGTCAAGGGCGACCTCACCTGCGTGAGCGTGGCCGCCGCCGCCATCCTGGCCAAGGTGCGGCGCGACGCCCTCATGGCCGAGCTCGCCGAGGAACACCCCGGCTACGGCTTCGAAAGGGCGGCGGGCTACCCCTCGCCCGTGCACCGCGCGAACCTCGCCGAGCACGGACCCACTCCGCAGCACCGCATGAGCTGGTCCTACCTCGACGACCTGCCCCGATGGAGCCACCTGCGCCGGGTCCGCGCCGCTCCCGGAGGCCAGATCCCGCTGCTCTGATCCGTGCCGGGGCGGCCCGCGACACGCCGCCCCGCACTGGACATCCGGCCCCACTTGGGGCAAGGCTGTTCCCTGGGCCGTGCCCGCTGAGCACGGCCCAGGCAAGACGACCCGGCTCACGACCGGATCGCGGGTGTCGGCCCCTCCGACCCGGCCCGCCCCCCGGCCGCCCACGCGACCCCCACGCAGGAAGGGGCTACGGATGACGCGCCAGACGCGCTCCACCGCCGCCGCGCAGCCCAACCGCGCCTCGGGACTGGACCGCGTGCGCGCCGTCTACCACCGGGTGCCCCTCGGACGGCGCCTGGTGGCGGCCCTGGTCGTGCTCACGGTGGTCGCCGTCGTGGCCCTCGTCCTGAGCCTGCCCGTACTCAACGTCCTGTTCGGCACCCTGCTGGCGCTCGTGGCGTTCTCCGCACTGATGCGCTCCCTCGACGCCTTCCTCACCGTGGTGGTCTCGGTGGTCTGGCTGGCCATGGCCGTGCCCCTCTTCCAGATCCCACTCAGGGGCGAACCCGTCACCCTGCTCGTCCTGCCGCTGCCCCTCCTGGTGGTGCTCGCGGCGGGCCGCGCCCGCGAGTTTCCCGCCTGGCACACCGCCCTGCTCTCGCTCACCGCCGGGCTTGTCGCCGGGTTCTCCGTGGCGCTGTTCGGCATGATCGTCGAGCCCTTCCCGGCCGGTGCGGGAATCGCGGCGCTCTACGCCGCGGCCGGTGCCTGCGTGCTGTGGCGGCTGGTCGCCTCGGGGCAGGTGGCCAAGGAGAGCCGTGAGAACGACGAGAAGCGGCGCAACAGCACCTCGAGATCCGGGCCGGGCCCACGGGACGCCCAGGCACCCCCGGACTCCTCCGGGAGGACGGACCGGAACGCGGCCCCCGGCGGGTCCCACGGACGGACGGTCCAGGGGCTGCGCGGCCGGGGCTCGGACGCACCGCACCGGGGCTCCGCCGCCGACAACGGCGCCGACGGCGAGGAGGAACCCGTCCCCGTGGACGTGGCCCTGGCCGAACTGGAGGACATGATCGGCCTCGACCCGGTCAAACAGCAGGTCCGGGGGATCGCCGCCTCCATCGAGGCCGCCCGACTGCGCGCCGACGCCGGGCTCTCCGTGGAACGCCCCCTGCGCCACCTGGTCTTCTCCGGTCCGCCCGGCACCGGCAAGACCAGCGTCGCCCGCACCCTCGCCACGATCTTCCACTCCTTCGGCCTCCTGCCCAGCTCCCGGGTGGTGGAGGCTCAGCGTGCCGACCTCGTCGGCGAGTACCTCGGCGCCACCGCCATCAAGACGAACGAGCTCATCGACAGCGCCCTGGGCGGAGTGCTGTTCGTCGACGAGGCCTACTCGCTGGTCAACGAGGGCGACGGCCAGGCCGACCGGTTCGGCAACGAGGCCGTCCAGACCCTGCTCAAGCGCGCCGAGGACGACCGCGACCAGCTGGTCGTCATCCTGGCCGGGTACGAGAAGGAGATGGACGCCTTCCTGGCCACCAACCCCGGCCTGGCGTCCAGGTTCGCCACCCGCATCAGCTTCCCCAGCTACTCCGCGGCCGAACTGTTCCGCATCGCCGAGACCCTCGTGGCCCAGCGCGGCGACCTCCTGGACCCCGAGGCCGCCCGCACGCTGCGGCGGCGGTTCGACCAGACCGTGCAGCGCGAGGCCGTCGACGAACTGGGCAACGGCCGCTTCGCCCGCTCCGTCGTGGAGAAGGCCTCCCAGGCTCGCGACGTCCGCGTGGTCACCTCGGGCACCAACGGCGACGAACCGGCGCTGCGCCCGACCGCGGACGCCCTGGTCACCGTGCACGCGGTGGACGTCGAGTCGGCCTACTCCGAGCTCACCTCGCGCCTTCCGGGCTTCGGGGAGTCCCCCGGCCTGGAGGAGGCGATGGCCGAACTCGACGGCATGATCGGCCTGGAGCCGGTCAAGGAACAGGTGCGCTCGCTGGTCGCCCAGCTGCGCGTGGCGCGCCTGCGCGAGGAGCAGGGACTGCCGCACCAGCCACCCATGCGGCACTTCGTCTTCACCGGGCCCCCGGGCACCGGCAAGACCACCGTCGCGCGCGTGCTCGGCCGGGTCTTCTCCGCCCTGGGCATGCTGGGCCGCTCCGAGGTGGTGGAGGCCCAGCGCGCCGACCTGGTCGGCGAGCACCTGGGCGCGACCGCCGTCAAGACCAACCGCCTGGTGGACCGGGCCCTGGGCGGGGTGCTGTTCATCGACGAGGCCTACTCGCTGGTCAACCCCGGCTACAGCGGCGGCGACGCCTTCGGGGCCGAGGCCATCCAGACCCTGCTCAAGCGGGCCGAGGACGACCGCGACCGGCTCGCGGTGGTCCTGGCGGGCTACACCGACGAGATGGAGCGGTTCCTGGCTTCCAACGCCGGGCTGTCCTCCCGGTTCAACGTGCGCGTCCGGTTCCCGTCCTACAGCCCGGACGAGCTGTCCGAGATCGCGGACACCGTGGCGGCGCGTACCGGAGACGCCTTCGACGACACGGCGCGCGAGGACCTGCACAGCATCTTCACCCACGTGTGCGGGACCGGGTGGATCGACGAACTGGGCAACGGGCGCTTCGCGCGTTCGCTCTACGAACGCGCCTGTTCCCACCGTGACCTGCGGGTCTCCCAGGAAGTGGGGGAGTCGGCCACCGCCGCCGAACTGACCGTGGTCACCAGCGAGGACGTGCGCAGGGCCTACTCCGACGCGACCCAGCAGAGCTAGGGTTCCCAGACCCCCCTCCTGCTACTGTCCAGTACATGACCGCTGCACCCACATCCTCCGAGTCCCCCGTCAGGCAGGCGCTGATCCTCGCTGGAGGACAGGCCACCCGGTTGCGGCCCTACACCGACACCCGACCCAAGGCGATGGTGGAGGTGGCCGGACGGCCCATCATCGACTACCAGCTGGAGTGGCTGGCCTCGCACGGCGTCGAGCAGGTCGTCGTCTCCTGCGGCTACAAGGCCGAGGTCCTGCGCGAACACCTGGAGAACCGGCGGGGCGGCCCCGAGATCACCCTGCTGGTCGAGGACGAGCCGCTGGGCAGGGGCGGAGCCCTGCGCTACGCGGCCACCGGGCTCCGCGACCCCGAGGCCCCCTACTTCGCCCTCAACGGCGACGTGCTCACCTGGTTCCCCCTGGATGAGCTCACCGGGCGCCACCGGGCCAGGGGCGGCCTGGCCACCCTGGCACTGGCCCAGTTCCGCACCACCTGGGGCATCGTTGACGTCGACGGCGACGACCGCATCGAGGGCTTCACCCAGAGCCCGCTCCTGCCGGTGTGGATCAACGCGGGCGTCTACCTGTTCGAGCCGGGCCTGACCCCGCTGCTGCCGACCAGGGGCGACCACGAGTCCTCGACCTTCCCCGACCTGGCCAAGGAGGGGAAGCTGACGGCGTACCGGATCGAGGGCTTCTGGCGCGGTGTGGACACCGCCAAGGACGTCAAGGAGGCGGGCGCCGAGATCGAGGCCATGCGGTCCACGGGCTGACTGTCCCACCCCGGAACCGAGTGGTGACGGGCACCGGGGCGGTGGGTATCGTCTGCCTCGTGACGAATGACGGATTCCTCCTCCCCAGTGCCCCCAACTTCCGTGACCTCGGCGGCCACCGCACGAAGGACGGCCGCACCCTGCGCGGCGGTCTCCTCTACCGTTCCGACGCCCTGCACACCATCGCCGAACAGGACCTGCCCGCGTACCAGGGGTTCGGCATCCGCCAGCTGATCGACCTGCGAACCCACCACGAGCGCGACCGCCTCCCCGACGTGGTCCCCGAGGGCGCCGAGTACGCGGCCGTGGGCGTCCAGGACGCCGATGCGGCGGGGGCCAACTTCGTCGAGCTGCTCGCCGACCCCGAACAGGCCAGGGCCATGTTCGGGGACGGAGCGGCCGAGCGGTTCATGCTCGAGGTGTACCGCGCCCTGGTCTCCGACACCGAGGCCCTCGACGGCTACCGCGACCTGGTCGAACGCGCCGCCAAGGGGCCGACCGCGCTGGTCTTCCACTGCAGCGCGGGCAAGGACCGCACCGGCTGGGGCGCGGCGCTGCTGCTCACCCTCCTCGGCGTCGACCGCGCGGCGGTCACCGAGGACTTCCTGGTCAGCAACGAACGCCAGGCCAACACCGACCACTGGATGCGCCAGCTGTCCAAGGACAGTCAGCTCCCGTGGGAGGACGTGGAGCCCATGACCCGCGTCCGGGCCGCTTACCTGGACACCGCCTTCGCGCACATCGACGAACTGTACGGTTCCTTCGACGACTACGTGGCCGACGGCCTGAAGCTCTCCGCCGGAACCGTGGAGGCCCTCAGGACCCGGATGCTCGACTGACCCTCGGAGTGCTTCACACGGGACGCGAGCCAGCCCCCTGACCGGGAGGGCAGGGCTCGCGGCCGGTGTCCGGCGGGGCCACCCGTCCTCGCTGGCGGGGAGCGCTCGGGAGAACGGGGGACCCGGCGGCCGATCGGGGCATCCCGGCCTCTGCGGGTGCGGGACCGCCCGGCGCTACAGCGCGTCCAGTCTTCGGCGGAGGTCGCTCTCACTGGTGGCGCTGGACAGCTCCTCGGAGAGAGCCGCCAGCACCGTCGGGCGGTCCTGGCCCCGGTCGAGCATCCGGCGGGCCGCCGCCCACAGGTTGGCGGGGCGGCCGTCCCAGAGCCTCTTGGCGAGGCGTTCGTGGCGGTCCAGCTCGCGCTCCCGCTCGGGGTCGAGACCGGTGACCGGGCGGTACCAGCGGTCCTGCCCGGTGGAGTGGTGACGTCCGCTGTGCGGGGTGGCGGCCTCGTACTCGCCGTAGTGGTCCAGCCTCAGCAGGGCCCGGCGGCCCCTGGAGGTGTCCGGGGCGAACTCCTCCTCCGGGGCGCCGGTGACGATCTCGCTGGCCAGCAGGGGGAACGCGAACATCCGCCGGGCCAGGGACGCGAAGTCGCCGTCCGGGAGCAGCCGCCGGACCGCCTCCTGGCGCAGGCCCAGGGGACGGGCCGGGTCGCGGTAGGTCGACGCGAAGGCCGAGATGGTCTCCCACACGGCGTCCAGCGTGGCGCCCACGGCCACCTCCGGGAGCTGGGAGCGGGCACCCGCCCAGCGCACCCAGGCGGCGAGGACGTGCGGCATCGCCTCCTGCTCCTCGGGCAGCAGCACCACCCGACCGGGCAGCCAGTGCAGCAGGAACGACTCCACCTTGCGGGGGCTCACCCGCAGCGGTCGGCCCGAGTCCACGTCGCAGCCGTGCGCGATGATGTGGTCCACGCACCGGCTCGCCGCATAGGAGTCCGAGAGTTCGGCCGCCTGGTCCGAGGCGAGGAAGCGCGCGGCCAGCACCGCGCGCCGGTCGCGCCGCCACACGGGGACCGGCGAGGCCGCCACCCCCTCGGGCGGGAGGGGGAGCCGCTGCACCCGGGAGGCGGCAAGCGCGAAGTGCGAGGCCAGAGAACCCCCGGTGAGGTCTGCGGCGGAGATCCCCACCGGTTCCACGGTCGGTCCCGTGGAGGGGTCGGCGGCGGCACCCGTCACCACCCGTTCGGTGCGTTCCAGCGCACGTGAGAGCAGGGACCGTGCCTCGCTCAGCTCCAGCCGCTCGAACCGGGCGAGGTCGTCGTTCCGGGCGCGCTCGCGGCACTGCTCCAGCAGCAACTCCACCTTGGTGGTGACCCAGGCGTCGCGCAGCAGGCCGCCGCTGTTGTGGTCCAGGACCAGGATGAGCGCGTGTTCGGACGGCATCGCGCCGTCGCTGCCGGGGGCGTCCCTGCTGAACACGCACACGACGTCGTCGGTGTCGCCGAACCGGTCGCCGTTGACGTACGCGGCCACGGGGGAGACCGCGCCCAGCTGGGCGGCCCAGGCCGGGGCCTGGAGCCCCCGCTCGCGCAGGGCGATCATCCCCTGTTCGGCCAGTTCCCGTTGTGAGGGGGAGGTGCCCAGCGCGGTGACCGCCGCCAGCACGCCGAGACCGGCCGGTTTGCCGGAGGCGGTGGCGTGCGTGATCAGCCCCTCTCCGAGCAGCCGCTCCACGTCGACCCCGGGCAGCCGTTCACCCCACCAGGAGCCCAGGAGCGCGCTGAAGGCCAGTTCCGCGTCGAGCGGGTGCCGCATGGCGAGCAGGGCTCTGGCCGCGCGCAGCATCTCCTCGAAGGCGGCGGCGGGTACGTCGGGGCCTGTGGGTGTGGGCGAAGGGGATGGCACGAACTGAAGCGTATGCCAGCGGGAAGCGGGTCCGCTCCCGCTTGTGGACAACCGGTCCGCGAGGAGCCGGTCACTGACCCGTGACCGTCCGGTGCCGGGCGGCGCGACAGCCGGGCGCGGTTCCCAAGGGGTCCGTGCCCGGCTGTCGTGCCACCGGGTCAGCGCGGTTCGGGTACCGCGCGGTGGCCGGTGAGCAGGGTGGTCCCCGCGCGGCGGACGGTCTTGCGGACCGTGGAGGGCGGCACCGAGTTCACCATGGCCTCCAGGTGCTCACGGGCGACACGCTCGACGAGGTCTGGTGTGACCGTGATGCCCAGGTGCTCGATGCAGTGCCAGGTATCGCTGACACAGCGTTCCACGCAGCGGGGGGACAGCCCGCTGAACTCGTCGTGGAGCCGTGCCGAGATCTGTCTGAGATCCTGGACCGGGAAGGTCTGGAGCATTCTCGCTCACACCCCTAGCTGATGATGGGTCTGGACGGTGACCTCCACCTATTCCACTTGTTCTGGCCGGACAGTCAACCCTCGTCGCGGCACACTGTTGATAAAACCTGGGGGAGGTCCCGTTTACCCGGACGCCTCAGTCGCCGCAGGTCATCAGGGAGAAATGGACTTTTCGGACATATAACGTTCCCGTTTCGAAGGGTTCGGCGCAAACCCGGCCTCCTCGTGAGGCATCGTGAATTATGGGAATACACGCCCGCAAAACCCCCGGTGGGCTGTGCCGAAGCGACACCGTGGCCTAACATTTACCTTCCCTGTCCACGGCGGGTCCCCCACACCGGTGGCCGTTGCGAGTCAGCGGGTGTGTCTTATGCTTGAGCCGTGACAGCGGCCGAGAGGAGTCATGGAGCGTGACTCCTGGGAGCCGCGGAGCCCCCCGACCGGAATCGGCGCCGCGCACCCAGCGCCAGCGCGCCACCGTGAACGGGTGGCGGGCACGGTGCACAGGGGACCACGCGGTCCAGAAAGCCCCCATCGAAACCCGGCTGGGGAATCCGACGGTTCCGGAGGTGTCGAGCAGTTGAGCGCCGAGACGTCCATTCCCCCACCCAGGATCAGCGCGGCGGAACTGCCGGACGCGGTGAAGTCCCTCCTCACCGACGCACCCATCGGTTTCGCGCTCCTGGGCCCCGACGACGTCTTCGTGTCGATCAACGCCCGCATGGCCGCCGTCCTCGGCAGCACCCCCGACCGCTGCCTGGGACGCACCCCCGCCGAAGCCGGGGAACAGGCCGGTGAACCCGCCGGGGCCACCGGCCTCAGCGCCTCCGTCGCGAAGGTCCGCGACACCGGACGCTCCGTGCGCGGCCGCCATCGGACCACCTCGGGCCAGACCTGGGACCTCACCTGGTTCCCGGTCAACGACCCCTCCGACGGCGCGCGCCACATCGCCCTCATCGCCGCCCGTGACCACGAGGACGGTCCCGTCCACCGCGAGGAGGAGCGCCTGCGCGCCCTGCTCCAGGCGGGCAACCAGATCATCTGGTCGGCCGGGGCGGGCGGCGACGTCCGCGAGGACTGCCCCCAGTGGCGGGCCATCACCGGCCAGGACCTGGACGCCTACCTCGGCCGGGGCTGGCTGGACGCGGTGCACCCCGACGACCGCCCCGGTGTCGAGCGCGCCTGGGACGACGCCGTCTTGGACGTCACCCCCTTCGACGCCATGTTCCGCGTGCGCACCCGCGCGGGCGGGCACGTCCACTACAGGGCGCGCGCGAACCCGATCATGGACGGCGCCGCGACCGCCGAGTGGGTCGGCACCCTGGTGGACATCACCAACGAGCGCGAGGCGGACGAACTCCGCCAGCGCCTCAACCAGCAGCTCAGCGAGGCGGCCATGCGCACCGCCCGCCTCCAGAAGGCCACCTCGGACCTGGCCGAGGCGCTCACCGCCGACGAGGTCGTCCAGGCCATGTCCGAGATCGGCCGCTCCGGCGTGGGCGCCGACCACACCTCCGTCGCCCTGTTCGACCGGGACCGGCTGCGCCTGCGCATACTCTCCGCAGACGGCTGCGTCGGCCTGCCCGAACGCGGCTTCTCCCTGGACTACCCGGACGTCGCGGCCCGAGCCGTGGCCTCCCGCGCGCCGCGCCTCGCGGCCAGCCCCGCTGATCTGCGCGAGCTCATGGAGCACGCCCCCGAGGTCGAGGAACTGCTGGAGCACACCAGGGAGCGCGCCTGGGTGGCGCTGCCCATGATGGCCGCCGGCCGACCCATCGGCGCGCTGCGCTTCTCTTTCAGGGCCCAGCGCGACGTCACCGACGAGGAGCGCGTCTTCCTGGAGGCGCTCGCGGGACAGTGCGCCCTGGCCATCGGCCGGGCCATCGTCTACGAACGCGAACACGGGACCGCCGAGGAGCTCCAGCGCAGCCTCCTGCCCGAGGAACTTCCCGTGGTGGCGGGCGTGCGCCTGGCCGCCTACTACCGGTCGGGCTCACAGCACGTGCAGGTGGGCGGCGACTGGTACGACGCCTTCCCCCTGGCCGACGGCCGGGTCGCCGGGGTCCTCGGTGACGTCATGGGCAAGGGCATCCAGGCCGCCGCCGGAATGAGCCGGATCCGCAACGCGCTGCGCGCCCTGGCCTTCTCCATGCCCGAACCGGCCGACGTGTTGACCGGGCTGGACCGCATGTTCACGGCCACAGAGGGAATGGATCAGGTGACAACCCTGGTCTACTTCGTTCTGGACCCGGTCACCGGACAACTCGACCTCAGTAACGCGGGGCACCTCCCGCCGCTCGTGGTCGCCGGGAACGCCGGGCCCTCACTGCTCGACACCGAGCCCGACACACCGCTCGGCGTCAGCTCTCCGAGGGGGCATCACAAATTCTTCGTACAACCCGGTAACACTGTCGCCCTCTACTCCGATGGACTGGTTGAGAACCGCAGACGATCCGTCGACGCCGGTCTGGACGAGCTCGTCAGGGTCGCGTCGAGGGCGCGTCCCGAGGTGGTGGGCGATCCACAGCAGATGCTGGAGTACCTTGTTGAGAGAATGCTCGATGGGTATGAGCAGGACGATGACGTCACTCTGCTCGCCGTTCAGCTTCCGGTGATCGATTCCGCGTCGGAGCGGTAGACCGTACGAACAAGTCCATTGCCTTGCCTACAGTGAAGAAGCCGCCGCGCCCCGCGATGCGGAGGTGACCACGGCTTCCCCGCCCAGTGGGGACGATCCCAGGCCGCAGGTGGGAGAGGGTGCAGTGCCCGGTCCCGGCCAAACCGGACCACCGGGTCCGATCAATTCTCGCCACACGTCCGTTCGAGAGGTGTTTGTGTCATCTGCCAGTTCGACTCGCTCGAAGCAGTCCGAGTCACTGCAAGAGCCCGTCATTCAGCAGCTGATCGAGCGTGGGCGGTCCCAGGGCTTTCTTGAGCCCGAGGACGTGCGCCGTGCCTTCGAAGAGGCCGAAATCCCGATGTCGCAGGCGCAGTCCGTGCTCCGCAGCCTCGCCAAGGAGGGCGTGACCGTACTCGTTCCCGAGTCGGCCTCCTCGCGGCGCAAGACCACGCGGCGCAAGTCGGCGGCTCCTCGGTCCAGCACCACCACCCGCTCGACCACCACCACGAGCCGGGCCGCCAAGCCCGCCCGTGCGGCGGCCGCCCAGGACCAGCCGGAGACGGTCACCGCCGTCGTCGACTCCTCCGAGGGCTCCACCGCGAAGAAGGCCCCGGCCAAGAAGGCGGCGACCGCGAAGAAGGCGGCCGCCCCCAAGAAGGCCACGGCCAAGAAGCCCGCCGCCAAGGCCGCCCCGGCCAAGAAGGCGACGGCGACCAAGAAGTCCACGAAGAAGGACCTCGAACTCGCCTCGGGCTCCGGTGACTTCGCCGAGGAGGCCCTGGACGACGACCTCGAGCACACCGGCGCCGAGCTGGAGCTGGTCGAGGACACGGCCGAGCAGGAGAAGGAGACCAAGCCCGCCAAGCCCGAGACCGTCGGCGCGCCCGTCAAGCCGAGCAAGGACGACGACTCCTTCGTCCTGTACGACGATGACGACGACGCCCCCGCTGCCCAGGTGGTCGCGGCCGGTGCCACCGCGGACCCGGTCAAGGACTACCTGAAGCAGATCGGTAAGGTCCCGCTCCTCAACGCGGAGCAGGAGGTCGAGCTCGCCAAGCGCATCGAGGCCGGTCTGTTCGCGGAGGAGAAGCTCTCCGAGGAGAACGACGTCCTCACCTTCGAGCTCCGCGACGAGCTCGAGTGGATCTCCGAGGACGGCGGCCGCGCCAAGAAGCACCTGCTGGAGGCCAACCTCCGTCTGGTCGTCTCCCTGGCCAAGCGCTACACCGGTCGCGGCATGCTGTTCCTGGACCTGATCCAGGAGGGCAACCTCGGTCTGATCCGCGCGGTGGAGAAGTTCGACTACACCAAGGGCTTCAAGTTCTCCACGTACGCCACGTGGTGGATCCGCCAGGCGATCACCCGCGCGATGGCCGACCAGGCCCGCACCATCCGTATCCCGGTGCACATGGTCGAGGTCATCAACAAGCTGGCCCGTGTCCAGCGCCAGATGCTCCAGGACCTGGGCCGCGAGCCCACCCCGGAGGAGCTGGCCAAGGAACTCGACATGACCCCCGAGAAGGTCGTCGAGGTGCAGAAGTACGGCCGCGAGCCGATCTCCCTGCACACTCCGCTGGGCGAGGACGGCGACAGCGAGTTCGGTGACCTCATCGAGGACTCCGAGGCGATCCAGCCGGGCGAGGCGGTCAGCTTCACCCTGCTCCAGGAGCAGCTGCACTCGGTGCTCGACACCCTGTCCGAGCGCGAGGCCGGCGTCGTCTCCATGCGCTTCGGGCTCACCGACGGTCAGCCGAAGACTTTAGACGAGATCGGCAAGGTCTACGGGGTCACCCGTGAGCGCATCCGGCAGATCGAGAGCAAGACGATGTCGAAGCTCCGTCACCCGTCGCGCTCCCAGGTGCTCCGCGACTACCTGGACTAGTCAGCCGGTCCGGGTGAAGACCCACGCTTCAGGCTGAGAAGCAGAACAGGCGCGCCCTCCCGAGATGATCCGGGAGGGCGCGCCTGGCGTTCGTGCCCCCTGCATGCCCACGGGTGTGGCGACGCCCGCGTGTCCCTCGCATGTCATCAGGCACTCACTGTCCCCGCACGGAGTCCGATCTCCATCCGATGGCCACCATGCTGCCCCACGCGCTGTAGGTGCGGCATAAAAGTGCCCTGAACCGGCCTTCCTGATGGTTCGTCCCTTTTGACCTGCGAGGGAGCCCGGGGCCGACGGTCTCGCGCCCCGCCTCGGGGAGGCTCGGGGGATCAGTCGCGGACGACGACGTCCATCGTGCGCGAGGTGCCCGGTTTCGACGCGGGCGGCAGTTCCACGGTGTGCCCGAGGTCGCGCAGCGCCGTCACCAGTTCCTCCGGACTGTCGGCCTGGACGTTCTCGCTGACCAGTACCCGGGCGATGTCACCCCGGGTGGCCTTGGCCATGTGACTGACCACGGACCGCTTGGTCACGCCGTCGACCTCGCGCTCGCGCAGCACCCGCACCGCGACGGTCCGCTCGGCGGCGGCGCCCGTGGGCCTGAACGCCGCCGCGTAGGCCGCCGACCGGCAGTCCACGAGCAGGCGTCCCTCCGTGAGGTCTCCGAGCGACCCGGTCATGGCCCCGCGCCAGTACGTCCCCAGAGCGCCCAGCGGCGGCAGCTTCACCCCCATGGACAGGCGGTAGGGCGGCAGCTGGTCGGCGGGGCCCACCACGCCCCACAGGCCCGAGAACACCAGGACACGCTCCCGCGCGGCTGCTCCGTGCTCGGCGAGCAGCCCCGGGAGCCCCAGGCGGTCGTAGAGCACACCCGTGTAGAGGTCGGCGGCGCGCAGCGTGGGAGCCGTGGTCAGGTCCAGGTTGCGCTTGAGGGCGTCGGTCTGGGACAGCGACAGGCCCAGGACCTCGCGTGCGGCGTCCTCGGGGCCCGAGCAGAGTTCGGTCAGCGCCGCCACGACCCGCTCCCGGTTCTCGGTCAGCTCCGGCAGGGTCAGTGACCCCGGATCCAGCGGGGGACCCTCGCCGGAGGTGGCCTTGCCCTCGGAGGGCGGGAGCAGGATGAACATGGACTCTCCAGGTCACGGGTGGGGTGGGAACCGTGCCCATGTTAGGGCGTGAACGGCCGGATAGGATGTGCGGCTTCCGACAGCCGGGACAGCGAGGGGACGAACATGCACACGTGGGCCGAACGGGTGTCCAGGGACTGGCCCGCCTTCCGGACGGAGTCGCGCGCGGGCTGGCGGTTCGGCCTCGCGGACGGGTTCACCAAGCGGGCCAACTGCGCCCTGATGGAGGACCCCGGGGCCGATGTCGCGGAGGTCACCCGGTTCTACCGTGCCCACGGACTCCGCCCCTGCGTGCAGGTGTGGCCGGGGGAGGAGCCGATGGACTCCCGCCTGGCCGAACACGGGTACGAGCTGGTGGAGCCCACCCTGGTGCTGGCCAGGGAGCTCCCCGAGCGGCCGGGCGCCCCGGGGCGGACCCTGGTCTCGGACGCACCGACGCCTCGCTGGACGGAACTCTTCGCCGAGACGGGTGTGTCCCCGGACTGGGCCGACGGTGTCCTCCGCATCCTCGACCAGGTGACCACGGCCTACGGGGTCCACGAGGACGGGGACGGTCGGGGCTGCGCGGTGCTGGACGGGGAGTCGGTGGCGGTCTGCGCGATGGTCACCGCCCGTGCGGCCCGCGGGCGCGGTGTGGCGGGGATCATCCTGGCCGACCTGCTCGCCTGGGCGCACGACAGGGGCGCCCGCCGCGCCTACCTCTGCGTGGTGGCCGGGAACGAACCCGCGCTGCGCCTGTACCGGAGGGCGGGGTTCGAAGAGGTCTCGCGCTACCACAACCGGGTCCTCGCGGACTGAGGTGGCGCTCCGGCCTCGCCGGAGGGCCCTAGTCCAGGGGCATCGACCATGGACAGTCCGCCGCTGGGACGAAAGCCGAAAGGGCTTCCGTGGAGCCGCGGGGCCGGGTCGGGCACGTCACTCGCTTCTCGGGTGTCGCACCTTGGAAACCGGCTGAGGCCTGGGTGTCATGGGGCCTGACCTCGAAGAGCGCCCACGAGAACGCGTACGTCACTCACGCCCCGAATGTCACACCCCAGAACGAGGACGGCGGCCCCCGGAATCCGGGGACCGCCGTCGACGTTTCATGGTCGTCGTGGCTAACGCTCTTCCGCGTCCTTGTCGCTCTTGGTGAGCTTGTCCGTCTCGTCCTGGATGTCCGAGGCGATCTTGCGGAGCGAGTCGTCGTGTTTGCGCATGTGGTGCGCGCAGAACAGGAGTTCGCCGCCGGAGTTCAGCAGCACCCGGACGTACGCCTGTGCACCACAGCGGTCGCAGCGGTCAGCAGCCGTCAGCGGCTGAGTGGGGGCAAGGGTTCCAGTCACTTCGCCATCCTCAATACTCGGCGTTAGTCACCTCTGACAACATCTAACCCGACCCAGACGTTCCCAACCGGGTCCCGTGTACGCCGACAGCGGAATCCGCCCGGTTCGTGCCCGTCTGGTACCCAATGGGTCATATTCGTCGGACACGCTTCCTCGTTCTTGTTGTACCCCTGAGGGGGGCCTGGCTATCCCCGGAAAACGGGAGTATCCAGGTCGCATCCACCAGAGGTGGTAGTCTCGCGCGGGCAGGCCCCGTCCGACCCCCATGTCGGCCCGCTCCGACCCGCACACGGGTGCGTGGAGCCCGTCACAGCGGACCCGGCGTCGACGCCGGCAGACCGCACCCGGGGGACACGACCCCGCCCACACACGGCCGTGCCACCGCAAATTCCCCGGCTCGCCGTAGCCTGGCCCCCTCAACAGTCGGTGCGGCGCGGTACAAAGGGCCCGCACCGCACAGCCACGATGGCCCTCAAGACGCAGGAGATGTCCGAGTGACCGCCTTGACCGCAGCCGTCCACGATCCCGAGGATTACTCCGCTCGGCACCTGTCGGTCCTGGAGGGCCTCGAAGCGGTCCGCAAGCGGCCGGGCATGTACATCGGGTCCACCGACAGCCGAGGCCTCACCCACTGCATGTGGGAGATCATCGACAACTCCGTCGACGAGGCCCTGGGTGGCCACTGCGGGCGCATCGACGTGACCCTGCACAGCGACGGTTCCGTCTCCGTCAGCGACGACGGGCGCGGCATCCCCGTGGACACCGAGCCCAAGTCCGGGCTCTCCGGTGTGGAACTGGTCATGACCAAGCTCCACGCCGGCGGTAAGTTCGGCTCGGGCTCCTACACCGCCTCCGGCGGTCTGCACGGTGTCGGTGCCTCCGTCGTCAACGCCCTCTCGGCCCGCGTGGACGTGGAGATCGACCGCCAGGGGCACACGCACGCCCTGAGCTTCCGCCGGGGCATCGCCGGGCGGTTCGCCGGTGCGGGCCCCGACACCGAGTTCACCCCGGTGTCCGGGCTGGAGCAGGTCCGCAAGATCGCCAAGAAGATCACCGGCACCCGCATCCGGTTCTGGCCGGACATGCAGATCTTCCTCAAGGACGCCGAGATCACCCGGGAGAACCTGCTCGACCGGGCGCGCCAGACCGCCTTCCTCGTACCCGGGCTGACCATCGCGGTGCGCGACGAGCGGGCCGAGGGTGAGGCCGCCTACACCGAGGAGTTCCGCTTCGACGGCGGCATCAGCGAGTTCTGCACCTTCCTGGCGCCCGACGACCCGGTCAGCGACGTCCTGCGCATCCACGGCTCCGGTAACTTCACCGAGACCGTCCCGGTCCTGGACGAGTCCGGCCACATGGTGCCCGCCGACGTCGAACGCCGCCTGGACGTGGACGTGGCCCTGCGCTGGGGCACCGGCTACGACACCACCGTGCGCTCCTTCGTGAACGTCATCTCCACTCCCAAGGGCGGAACCCACATCAACGGGTTCGAGCGCGCCCTGGTGCGGGTGATCAACGACCAGCTGCGCGCCACCAAGCTGCTCAAGAACAGCGACGACCCGGTCACCAAGGACGACACCCAGGAGGGCCTGACCGCCGTCGTCACGGTGCGCCTGCCCGAGCCGCAGTTCGAGGGGCAGACCAAGGAGATCCTCGGTACCTCGGCGGCCTCCCGGATCGTCTCCCAGGTGGTCGGCAACGAGCTGCGCGAGTTCCTCACCTCCACCAAGAAGGCGGAGAAGGCCAGGGCCCGCACGGTCATGGAGAAGGTCGTCGGCGCCGCCAAGGCCCGGCTGGCCGCCCGCCAGCAGCGCGAGACCCAGCGCCGCAAGAACGCCCTGGAGAGTTCCGCGCTCCCCGCCAAGCTGGTGGACTGCCGCAGCGAGGGGCTGGAGCACAGCGAACTGTTCATCGTCGAGGGTGACTCCGCGCTGGGCACCGCCAAACTCGCGCGCGACTCCGAGTTCCAGGCGCTGCTGCCCATCCGGGGCAAGATCCTCAACGTGCAGAAGTCCTCGGTCGCGGACATGCTCAAGAACGCCGAGTGCGCGGCGATCCTCCAGGTCATCGGGGCCGGTTCGGGGCGCACCTTCGACCTCGACGCCGCACGCTACGGCCGGGTCATCCTCATGGCCGACGCCGACGTGGACGGCGCGCACATCCGGTGCCTGCTGCTCACCCTCATCTACCGGTACATGCGGCCGATGCTGGAGGCCGGGCGCGTGTACGCCGCCGTGCCGCCGCTGCACCGCATCGAGCTCACCAACGTCCGGCGCAAGCGCGGGGCCAAGCCCGAGGACCGGTACGTCTACACCTACTCCGACGCCGAGCTGCGCCGTACCCTGCTTGACCTGGAGAAGCGCAAGATCTCCTGGAAGGAGCCGGTGCAGCGGTACAAGGGTCTGGGTGAGATGGACGCGGACCAGCTCGCCGAGACCACGATGGACCCGCGCCACCGCACGCTGCGCCGCATCCGGGTGGAGCAGGCCGAGGAGGCCGCGTCCGTGTTCAACCTGCTGATGGGCAACGAGGTGGCGCCGCGTCGCAGGTTCATCCAGGAGGGTGCCCAGGAGCTGGACCTGGAGCGCATCGACGCCTGACCCGTTCCACACACGAGGGGCCCGCACCGGGCCCGGGGGTATCGATCGAAACCCCCGGGCCGGTGCGGGCCCCCTCGCGTTCCCGTTCAGGGGGCCTTGGGCGGTTCCCAGACCCCGTCCCCCAGGAAACGGTCGATCGCCGCCCGGTACGGGCCGGGGTCCAGGCCCCGCTCCGACACCCAGGCGTCGTTGTAGTAGCTGTGCTGGTACCGTTCGCCGCCGTCGCAGATCAGGGTGACCACACTGCCCCTGCGGCCCTCACGGAGCATCCTGGCGACCAAATGCCACACGCCCCACAGGTTGGTGCCGGTCGATCCGCCCGCGCACCGGCCGGTGACGTCGTTGAGGTGGCGCATCGCGGCGATGCTCGCGGCGTCGGGCACCGGCATCATCAGGTCGATCACTGACGGTACGAAGCTCGGCTCCATCCGGGGGCGGCCGATGCCCTCGATCCGGGAGGGCATGCCGGTGGCGTAGTCGGTTGCGCCGGTCACCCAGCCCGGGAAGAACGCCGAGTTCTCGGGGTCCACCACGGCCAGGCGGGTGTGCAGGCGCCGGTAGCGCAGGTAGCGGCCGATGGTCGCCGAGGTCCCGCCCGTGCCCGCGCCCACCACGATCCAGTCCGGGTCAGGGTGGCGCTCCATGGCGAGCTGCTCGAAGATCGACTCGGCGATGTTGTTGTTGCCCCGCCAGTCGGTGGCCCGCTCGGCGTACGTGAACTGGTCCATGTAGTGGCCGCCCGTCTCGGCGGCCAGGCGCTCGGCCTCGGTGTACATGTCCGGCGGGTTGTCCACGAAGTGGCAGCGACCGCCGTACCGCTCGATCAGCGCGATCTTCTCCGGACTGGTCCGGCGGGGGACCACCGTGATGAAGTCCAGCCCGACCAACTGCGCGAAGTAGGCCTCCGACACCGCCGTGGACCCCGAACTGGCCTCCACGATCGTGGTGCCCTCGGTGATCCACCCGTTGGCCAGCCCGTACAGGAACAACGACCGTGCCAGCCGGTGCTTGAGGCTGCCGGTGGGGTGCACCGACTCGTCCTTCAGGTAGAGGTCGATGCCCCACTCCGGGGGCAGCGGGAACACGTGCAGGTGGGTGTCGGCCGAACGCGTGTCGTCGGCGATCACCCTGCGGACCGCCTCGTCCGCCCAGGAACGGGCGCTGTCGGAACACCGGTCGACCCAGGGCAGGTCCGGGTCGGGGCGGTCTGGAATGGGAGCCATGGTCAGGAGGCTACCCGCATCCTTTCGGGCCTTC
The DNA here is from genome assembly GCF_018070675.1 of Nocardiopsis sp. B62. NCBI lineage: Bacteria > Bacillati > Actinomycetota > Actinomycetes > Streptosporangiales > Nocardiopsidaceae > Nocardiopsis > Nocardiopsis sp. B62. The sequence continues at coordinate 143,666 of NZ_JAGPXK010000003.1, forward strand.
CGCTGCGCTCCGGCCAGTTCGACGCCCTTGCAGAGGGTTGCGGGTTGAGGCAGGCGCGGCATTCTCGTCTTGCCTGACGGTGGTTCCTCGCCGGAGTCCTGACTCGTCCTGCACAGTGCTCGCCGAAACTCGGACTCTCCGGCACCGAACGGGCGCCCCTGGTGGTCAAACGCAACAGCCGGGGCTCACGTCCATGGCTGAACCACGGACGTGAGCCCCGGCCGCGGATCCCTTCTCCGCACCTCGGTCGAGGGCGCGGGTCCTTCCCGGGACCCGGGCCACGAGGGGGTGCCCCCGTTCGGACGCTGAGGGTTCCCGCACTTGCGGGCATCCGACCACGCATCGAGGCGAAGCGCGGATGCGAAGCGGTACCACCGCTCCCGTCAGTCCAGGGAACCGCCGGACATCACCGCGTGCATGCGCCGGTAGGTGGCCGCCTCCTCGTGGCGGCTCTGCCTCTCCAGCGTGCGCGCCAGGGCGATGTGCGCCCAGTTGTCCACCGGGTCCAGCTCGATCAGACTGCGAAAGGCCGACTCGGCCTTGTTGAGCTGAGCGGAGTGGAAGTAGGCACGCCCCAGCAGTTCCAACATGGAGCGGCTGCCGGGCTCGTTCTCCACCACCGGTTCGAGGATCCGGGCGGCGTAGATCGGGTCGCCCAGTTCCATGAACATGCGGGCTCGGTTGTAGGTGTCGTAGGTGCTCTCTTCCACGGTGCTCCTCTCGACGGTGCCACCGTCCCGGGTCACAACCGTCCTGGGAGGGGCGGCATTCCCGGGTGATGGGCGAGGCGGGTGCGGGGGCCCGGGGGCGGGTGGTGCGCACCACCCACCACAGTGATCCCCGTGCCGAACCCTCACGACACCTTCCCGGGAACGACACACGACCGCCCCCTGCCGTACCCGGCAGGGGGCGGTCGTGGGCTCACCGGCCAACTAGAGGTCGACCGGGGTCACCCTGCCGTTGTCCACGTCGTAGATCGCGCCGGCCACCGGCAGGCCCTTGGGCAGCAGCGGGTGGTGCCGGATGCGCTCGAGGTCGTGCTGGAGCGCGCCCAACTGGTCCTTGTTGGTCTTGAACTCCAGGCTGCGCGTGTCCACCCCGTAGTCGTTCAGGATGAGGTCGTGGACGACGTCGTCGTTCTCCACGGACGCCATCTTGCACTTGGTGTGCGGCAGGATCAGCACACGCTCGACACCCAGCAGGTACACGGCGAGAACCAGGGTACGCAGGGTGTCGTCGGTGACCCGGGCGCCCGCGTTGCGCAGGATCTTGGCGTCGCCGGGCTCGAGGCCGAGCATGTCCAGCGGTTCGATCCTGGAGTCCATGCACGTCACGAGGGCCAGGCCTCTCGCTGCCAACGGCTTGAGGCCGTCGAGTGAGAAGTCGGCGGCGTAGTCGGCGTTGGCGCCGAACACGTCGTCGAAGACCCCGGGGGGAGGGGTGGCGTGGGTGCTGTCGCTCACTTTTGGTGACTCCCTGTGTCGTTTGGGTGCATGGACTCTCGTGCACACAGATAAGCACATCCGCGCGCACGTGTGGTCACGTCGTACTCAGGCCCCTGATCCCGGAGGGGTGATTCCGGAGTCGGTCTGGGCACTGCCGACCGTGGCGACCGCACTGGTCAGGGCCTCGCCGGAGCCGTCCCTGCGCTCGGTCAGGTCCGGCAGGCGGACCGGCTTCCCGTCGGCTCGTGAGGCACGGGCCGGGGCGCGTCCCACCCACGCGAACATCAGGGTGTCCTCGCCCTTCAGGTAGCGGTGGCAGCGCACCCCACCGGTGGCCCGTCCCTTGGAGGGATAGGCGGCGAACGGGGTGACCTTGGCCGATCCGGGCTGGGTGCCGTCCAGGGCGTCGCCGCCGCCGGACACGGTCACCACGAGCGAGTCCTCGGGGCTGGGCACCGCGCCGAACCACAGCACACGGGCCTCCTCGGAGAGTCTCACCCCTGCCACGCCGCCCGCCTGGCGGCCCTGCGGTCGGGCGGTGGAGGCCGCGAAACGCAGCAGCTGCGCCTCGGAGGTGATGAAGACCAGGTCCTCGTCCCCCGTGGACAGCTGGGTGACGCCGATCACGCGGTCGTCGTCCTTGAGCGAGATGATCTCGAAGTCGTCCTTGTTCGGCGGGAAGTCGGGTGCGACCCGCTTGACCACGCCGCCGACGGTGCCCACGACGAATCCGGGTCCGGAGGTGTTCATCGACACGATCGACACGACCCGTTCGCCTTCTTCGAGCTGGACGAACTCGCCGACGTCCAGTCCGGCGGCCAGCGGCGGACGCTCGGGTTCGCCCTCGCCGTCGACCGGGAGCTCCGGCAGCTCCACGACCGGGACGCGGATCATCCGGCCCAGGTCGGTGACCAGACCGATGTCCGAACGCGAGGTGGTCGGGACCGAGACCTCGATCGCGTCGTGCTTGGCGCGCAGGCCCGTGTACACGCGCGGCGGGGTCGCCCCCTTGGTGCGGCCGACGTGACCGTCGACGCCGAACAACACGTGGCAGGGCTGGTCGGCCATCTCCAGCGGGATGACGGCGGCGCGGGCCGCCCCGTCGCTCTCGCGCAGCTGAGTGCGGCGCGGGGTCGCGAACTTCTTCGAGACGTCGTTGAGCTCCTTGGAGACCACCCGGCGCAGCTTCTTGTCCGACTCCAGGATGGAGGTGAGCTCCTCGATCTCCAGGTCGAGCTTGTCCCGCTCGGTCTCCAGCTCCAGCCGGTCGAAGCGGGTGAGGCGGCGCAGCGGGGTGTCGAGGATGTAGCGCGCCTGGATCTCGGACAGGTCGTAGGCGCCCATCAGGGACTCGCGCGCGGCGGCGGTGTCGTCGGCCTCGCGGATGAGCGCGATGACGCGGTCGATGTCGAGCAGGGCGACGAGCAGACCGGCGACCAGGTGCAGGCGCTCCTGGCGCTTCTTGCGGCGGTGCTCGCTGCGGCGGCGGACCACGTCGATGCGGTGGTTGACGTAGACCTCGAGCAGTTCACGCAGGCCCAGGGTCTGGGGCTGGCCGTTGACCAGGGCCACGTTGTTGATGCCGAAGGTCTCCTCCATCGGCGTGAGCCGGTAGAGCTCCTCAAGGACCGCCTCGGGGTTGAACCCGTTCTTGAGCTCGATGACCAGGCGCAGGCCCTGGTTGCGGTCGGTGAGGTCCTTCAGGTCGGAGATGCCCTGGAGCTTCTTGGACTGCACCAGCTCCTTGATGCGGCTGATGACCTTCTCGGGGCCGACGCTGTAGGGCAGCTCGGTGACGACCAGGCCGGTGCGGCGTGCGGACACCTTCTCGATCGCGACGGTGGCGCGGGTCTTGAAGGTTCCGCGGCCCTTGCGGTAGGCGTCGCGGACGCCGTCCAGGCCGACGATGGTGCCGCCGGTGGGCAGGTCGGGGCCGGGGACGAACTCGGTGAGCTCCTCCAGGGTGGCCTCGGGGTTGGCGATCAGGTGGCGGGCGGCGGCGATCACCTCACCCAGGTTGTGCGGGGCCATGTTGGTGGCCATGCCGACGGCGATGCCGGACGCGCCGTTGACCAGGAGGTTGGGGAAAGCCGCCGGTAGGACCTCGGGTTCGGTCTCCTGACCGTCGTAGTTGGGCTTGAAGTCGACGACGTCCTCGTCGATGGACGACACCAGGAGTTCGGCGGCACTGTCCAGACGGGCCTCGGTGTACCGCATGGCGGCCGGGGCGTCGTCGCCGCCCAGGGAGCCGAAGTTGCCGTGGCCGTCGACCAGTGGGACGCGCATGGCGAAGGCCTGGCTCAGACGGACCAGGGCGTCGTAGATGGCGGAGTCGCCGTGGGGGTGCAGCCGACCCATCACCTCCCCGACGACGCGGGCGCACTTGACGTGGCCGCGGTCGGGCCGGAGGCCCATCTCGTTCATCTGGTACAGGATGCGCCGTTGGACCGGCTTCATGCCGTCACGCGCGTCGGGTAGCGCGCGTTGGTAGATCACCGAGTACGCGTACTCCAGGAAACTGCCGCGCATCTCCTCGGAGACGTCGATGTCGATGATCTTCTCGGCGAGATCCTCGGGGGGACGGGAAGTAGTACGGGCCATGTCCGTAATTCTGGCCTGTGCCAGGGACTGAAACGTACCGGGGCGCGTGGTTGGGCGTGTGTGAGTCGCGCGACTGGGGGGTTTCGCACCGTCTTCGACACGGTTTTCCGTCCCCGGAGGACCCGGGGACGGAAAACCCGATTCGCGTGTCGAGGGTGTGCCTCCCGCCGCGCGCCCGGTCACGGGAGGGGGCGCGGCGGGAGGGACCGTCAGCCGGTGGTCACGGCGGTCTCCCCGGCGGGGACCTCAAGCGAGGTGCCGTCGGAGAAGGAGACGGTGAGCGGGCTCGTGCCCGGGTTGAAGGCGGTGTACGTGCTGGTCCCGTCCTTGTCGAACACGGCGTAGTGGGCGGTGTCGGCGGTCACGGACACGTCCACGGTGCCGAGCTCGGCGAGGGTGGAGACCCACTGGTAGGTGTGCGGCTTGGAGCCGCCCGCCTCGGGTTCGTAGGTCTGCCACTGCTCCTCGAACATCCGCAGGGCGTCCTCGCCGTCGGAGAGCGCGCGGTGCGCCCAGTGGATGTCCCGCCAGATCTCCGGCTCCCCGCCGAGCTTGTCCACGAGTGACTCGTAGATCACCCCGGCGTGCTCCGGGTCGTGCCCCAGGTAGAGGGAGCCAGCGGTGATGGGCAGGTAGTTGATGCCGTAGTGCTCCTCGTGGCCGCCGTCCCACCAGATGCGGTAGTCGCCGCCGTCGCCCCAGACCATGCCCACGACGTCCTCGGGGTAGTCCTCGGGGAAGGTGTCCCCGCCGGCGTTCTGCCAGTAGCGGGCGATGGTGGAGGCCTGGGTGGTGTGGAGGTAGACACCGAGGTCGCGCAGCTCCTCGTCGCCGGTCAGCGCGCCGAAGTGGGCGGTGGCGGCGGCGAAGTGCATGCCCTCGGAGGAGGACTCCTGGTTGTTGCCCGCCGCGAACCCGGCGTGGCCGGAGGCCCAGCCGTGCCCGGCGTAGGGGGAGAAGGACCGCAGGCGGGGGAACATCTCGCCGTCGGTTCCCGCCACGTCCTGGACGAGCAGGCGGATCATGCCTCCCCAGGCGTCCTCGTCGGCCCAGTCGCGATCGTAGCGGGCGACAACGGCTGCGGCCGAGACGAAGTAGCCGTAGTGGAAGTCGTGGTCGTTGAGTTCGGTGGCGGCCCCGAAGCTGTCGGGGAAGCCGAGCATGGTGCCCCACTCCTCGTCGTAGTGGAACTGACGGGTGCCCCCGGCGGTCAGCCAGTCCTCCAGGCGCTCCTGGACCAGGGCGAGGAGTTCGTCGCGGGCCTCGGTGTGGCCGATGGAGTCCGCGATGGGGATGAGCTGGGCCAGGCGGCCCATGGCCTTGCCGTCCCAGTAGGTGTCGCCGGGCTCGGGGAAGAGCTCCTCCTCCGCGAGGACCTCGTCGATCAGGGAGGCCAGCCGGTCGTGGTCCGCGGCGTCGACGGTGGGCAGGCTGGGCATGATGCCCTGCGTGGTCAGCTCGGTGGTGAAGGAGGCGCCCTCGGAGACCTTCATCTCACCGCGGGGGGAGGCGTAGGTGAGGTCGGTGAGGTCGCCCGTGACATTGGCCCACTGGTGGGGGTACAGGGCGGTGAGGGTCCCGGTCTCCTCGCCCTCCCTGGCCTCGGTCTCCAGCTGGTAGGTGCTGGTGAGGGTGGACGCCGCCTCGTCGTAGTCGTACTCCACGACGGAGCCGGTGACGAAGGAGTGGGCATAGGGGGCGAAGACGTCCAGGTCCTCGGGTGAGGGCAGGACGGCCACCGAGTAGTACCCGTCGTCCCCGGTGTCGGCGGTGAGGGTGTCACCGGAGACGCTCCAGGGCGAGTCGGAGGGCGAGAACAGGGCGTAGTGCCTGCCGTTGACGGTGGCGCCGACGGTGGAGCCGTCCTCGTGCCAGATCTCGGGGGTGCCCGAGAAGGTCACCTCGGCCCCGGCGCCGTCGGTCTCGGCGTAGGCGAAGGGGAGGCCCTGGCCGATGGTGACCCGGAGCTGGGCCCCGCCGCCCTCCCACTGCGCGGTGACCGTCCAGTCGCTGCTGTCGGCGGTGCGGGTGTCCGGGGAGTCCAGACCGGCCGCGCCGAGGGTGAGGTCGGAGACGGCGGTGTACTCGTACTTGAGGTCGTCGCCGACCATCTGGTGGGAGTCGGGGTAGCCCATGTCGAGCCCGCCCTCGTGGGGCTTGTAGCTCAGGGGGTGCGCGAAGAGGTTCTCTCCGTGGGGGTTGTCGGGGTAGCGCTGGAAGATCAGCGATGACCACCACTCGTTCGTGGGGGCCGGACCGGTGTGGTCGTCGGTGACCTTGGGCGCGACGGGAGCGCCGTTGAGGTCGGAGGGGCCGGAGGCGCCCGCGGGGAGCGTGGTGGTGTAGCTGCCGGAACCGACCGGGACCTCGGCCGCGCTGTCGGCGGAGACCGGTGTGGCCGGTGTGGCGCCGGTGACCGCGAGCGTCGCGCCGCCGACCACGAGGGCGGAGGCGGCGGCCAGCAGACCAAGGGAGGTCCGGGTCCGCGGGTGCGCGTGTCGGGGGGATCGGGGGAGGAAACCGCTGGTGGGGCGGCCTCGTGGTTGCGCCATCGTCTGCCTTCCGTGCTTCTCTCGGGGGAGCCCACGTAAGCGGGAGCGCTCCCATTGCTGGGAGACATGAGCCCTGGCGTCGAGTGTTCAGATGACACTCGGTGAGCGCAATGCCACATAACTGGAAAGTTTCCATTCTGTTACCAACGCGGCCTCCGCGGATCCCGGAACCCGGTTCCCGTCCGTACGCGCTGCCCCGGACGAGGTTCCGGCGCAGCAGGCGCCTCACCTCCGTCGACCCGCTCAGATCCGCTCGGAGGGAGCGGGAGGGGCGGTGCCTCGAGGAGGAACGGGGAGCTCCCGAACGCCGCCGAGACCGCGGAGCGCCGACGGTGCGCCGGAGCCGCCACGCGAGAGAACGAGCCCTGGGGCGTCGCGGGTCTTGCGCGCGGGCCCGCTGAGAGTTCGGACACGGAGCCTTCGCGCGAACCCACACCCACGGGCCCGCGGGACAGTCGCACCTGTGGACAACCGCGTCCATCCCCGCGGCCTCTGGTACCAAGGAGTCATGGCCACTCCCACCCCGCCTGACGTCCCCGCCCCCGTCACCGACGCACCGACCGCCACCGGCTTGGCATCGCCCGCCGCCACCGGCGGTGCCCTGCGTGAACGCGCCGAGGGGCACCTGCGCGCCCTCGCCGGAGAGTCCGCGCGCCTGCGTGAGGACCAGTGGACCGCCATCCACGCGCTGGTCGCCGAACAGCGCCGGGCACTGGTCGTCCAGCGCACCGGTTGGGGCAAGTCGGCGGTGTACTTCGTGGCCACCGCCCTGCGCCGGGCCGAGGGAGCCGGGCCCACGGTCATCGTCTCCCCGCTGCTCGCGCTGATGCGCAACCAGATCGCCGCCGCCGAGCGCGCCGGTATCCGCGCCCGCACCATCAACAGCTCCAACACCACCGCATGGGAGTCCACCTACGCCGAGGTCTCCCAGGGTCTGGTGGACGTGCTCCTGGTCAGCCCCGAACGGCTCAACAACCCGGAGTTCCGGGACCGCGTCCTGCCCGAACTCGCTGCGGGGGCAGGCCTGGTCGTCATCGACGAGGCGCACTGCGTCTCCGACTGGGGCCACGACTTCCGCCCCGACTACCGGCGCATCCGCTCCCTCCTGCACGACCTGCCCGACGGGGTTCCGGTCCTGGCCACCACCGCCACCGCCAACGAGCGCGTCACCCGTGACGTGGCCGAACAGCTTCAGGCCGGGGCCGACCGCGCCGACACCCTGGTCCTGCGCGGCAGCCTCGAACGCGAGAGCCTGAGCCTGGGCGTGGCCGAACTCCCCGACCCCACCGCGCGGCTCAGCTGGCTCGCCGAGCACCTGCCCAAGATCCCGGGTTCGGGCATCGTCTACACGCTCACCGTCAGCGCCGCGGCCGAGACCGCGCGCTTCCTCACCCAGCAGGGACTGGAGGTGCTGCCCTACACCGGGCAGACCGACCCCGACGAGCGCAAACTGGCCGAGGACGCCCTCCTCGGCAACCGGGTCAAGGCGCTTGTGGCCACCAGCGCGCTCGGGATGGGCTTCGACAAACCCGACCTGGGTTTCGTGGTGCACCTGGGCGCCCCGCAGTCGCCGATCTCCTACTACCAGCAGGTCGGCCGTGCCGGACGCGGTGTGGAGCGCGCCGAGGTGGTGCTCCTGCCGGGGCGCGAGGACGTCCGGATCTGGGAGTACTTCGCGGGGCTGTCCTTCCCGCCGGAGGACACCGTGCGCCAGACCCTCCAGGTGCTGTCGGAGTCCGACAAACCCCTGTCCACCGCCAACCTGGAGACCCGGGTGGACCTGCGCCGCACCCGCCTGGAGCAGATGCTCAAGGTGCTCGACGTGGACGGGGCGGTGCGCCGGGTACGCGGCGGCTGGACCGCCACCGGCCAACCCTGGACCTACGACGCCGAGCGCTACGCGGCCGTCAGCGCGGCCCGCGACCGCGAACAGCGCGCCATGCTCGACTACGTCTCCACCGACACCTGCCGGATGGAGTTCCTCCGCCGTCAGCTCGACGACCCGGGCGCCGAACCGTGCGGCCGCTGCGACGTGTGCACCGGACAGTTCTGGCCCACCGACGTCGACTCCGGGCGCCGTCAGGCCGCGGCCGACCACCTGGACCGGCCCGGCACGCCCCTCGCACCGCGCCGCCAGTGGCCCACCGGAATGAACACGCTCGGGGTGAGCCTGTCCGGCAAGATCCCCGAGAACCTGCGCGCGGGGGAGGGCCGTGCCCTGGGTCGCCTCACCGACATCGGCTGGGGCACCGAGCTGCGCCGCGTCCTCGCCGAGGACGCGCCGGACACTCCCGTGGACGAGCGTCTCCTCCAGGGAGTGGTTCGCGTGCTCGCGGCCTGGGGTTGGGAGAACCGTCCGGTCGGGGTGGTCGCGATGCCGTCGATCTCGCGGCCGACCCTGGTGGGCGACCTCGCCGCCCGCATCGCCGAGCTTGGTCGGCTCACACCGCTGGGCTCGCTGTCCTACCGGACACCGGAGGGCCCGGGAGCCCGCCGCCACAACAGCGCCATGCGCCTGGGGCAGGTGTACGACGCGCTGGTGGCGGACCCCGCGCTGAGGGAGCGCGTGGCCCAACTACGGAGAGACGCCCCGGGCCCGATCCTGCTGGTCGACGACCAAGCCGACACCGGGTGGAGCCTGACCGTGGGCGCCGCCCTGCTCCGTGAGGCGGGTGCCCCCGAGGTGTTGCCCCTGACGCTGGCGACCACGGGAGGTTGATCGGGGTGGGCCGGGGTGGGTGTTTCGCGTTCGTGGATGCTCGCCCCGGCGTTCCGTCCGGCGGGCGTCCCCGACTCGCGGACACCCGCCTTGGTGACCGGGCACGTGCTCGCTCGCCCGGGCATGTACACGTGGATGATCCCTGGTGCCCGCACACGTCGCCCCCGTCACGCAGCCCGCTGCTGTCGGTCCGGCGGGTGTCCGTGTGGTGCTTCCCCTGAGAGCTGCGGCGCGCCCAGTGGAGCGCTGGCCAGCAGACGGGGACGCGGCGGCGGGACACGACAGGACCCCGCCACCTCGGGGTGACGGGGTCCGATCAGGGAACTGGTGGCGCTAGCGGAGGCGCTGGCCTCGGGGTGCTCCTCGGCGCACGGGCTGACCCTCGCCCAGGTCCGGGCGGGCGCCCGGCTGGTGCAGCGCCCGGGCGGCCAGCCTGCTGGCCCGGCCAAGCGCCTCTTTGGGGTGCCGGCCGGTCAGCCACGCCGGGAGGAAACCGGCGATGAACGCGTCACCGGCGCCGACCGAACCGGGGGAGGGGTCCACCGGCTCGGCGGGGGCGGTCACGCAGTCCTCACGGGTCTTGGAGGCCCACAGTCCGCCCTCCTCGCCGAGCTTGATCACGACGTTGGGGAACCAGGCGGTGAGCACCTTCGCGGCGGCCTCGGCGTCCTCCCTGCCGGTGAGCACCCGGGCCTGGTTGACGTTGACGAACAACAACCGCGCGCCCTGCGTCCAGTCCAGGAAGTTCTCCGCCCCCGCGCGCTCCAGCGGCGCGTGCGAGCCGCCGTCCACGGAGATGGACATCCCGCTCTCCCGGGCCATGCGCAGGGCCACCCGGGCCGCGCGGCGGGAGTCGGAGTTGATCAGGGTGTACCCGGACACGTGCAGGTGGCCGTCGGGGCCGAACACGTCGCGGGGCAGGTCCTCGGGCTGGAGGCGGGCGTTGGCGCCCGGGTCGCTCAGCATCGTCCGGTCGCCCCGGTGGGTGATCATCACGACGCAGGTGCCCGTCGGACGCTCGGGATCCATCACCATGCGGGAGTCCAGGCCGTAGCCCATGAGCTCCATCTCGCGGGTGCGCCCGGTGATGTCGGAGCCGCGACGGCCGACGAACGTGGTTTCGGTACCCTCGACCGCCAGCCACGAGGCGATGTTCGCCCCGGAACCGCCGCCGTACATGATCACCGACGCAGGGGTGTCGCTGCCGCGGGCCAACGGGTGGAACGCGCGCGCGACGGCATCGGTCATCAGATCACCGATCACGACCACTCGAGTCATTTCGCCAGCCACCACCGAGGGTTTGAGAATCTGTGCCCGCACGACGTTAACAGCTTAACGATCAGTGTCGGGTAACGAACTGACAGCACCCGGGACACGCTGTCGCGCGGGACTGTCGCAAGTCGCGAGCCCCTGCGCACAGGGGGTTTCGACCCACCCAGGAAGACTATCCGCACTCGGCGTTATCTCGGACGCCGGTCGGCCCTCGCAAGGGCAACACGGGCACCCCGGCTCGGGCCGGAGAGGCCGTCGACAGCCATCCGCCCAGGCCCTTCCAGGGGGTCGATTTCGGTCACCCCGCATGGACTTTCTCCGAATTCGGCCGATTGTCGTCTAGTCTCGCTGTCGTGCAGTCCTACCCGAACCACTGGGAAGCCGACGTCGTACTGACCGACGGAGGCACCGCGCACCTGCGCCCCATCACCCCTGACGACGCCGACCTGCTGCGCGAGTTCCACTCCCGGCTCTCACCGGAGACGATCTACTACCGGTTCTTCGCGCCCTACCCCAAGCTCTCCGACCGGGACGTGAAACGCTTCACGACGGTCGACTACGAGGACCGCGTGGCCCTGGTAGCCACCATCTCCGACTCCATGGTCTCCGTGGTGCGCTACGACAAGGTGGCCCCCGAGGAAGCCGAGGTCGCCTTCGTCGTGGAGGACGGACACCAGGGGCGGGGCCTGGCCTCGGTGCTCCTGGAACACATCGGGGCCGCCGCCCGCGAACGGGGGGTGCGTCGCTTCATCGCCGACGTCCTGCCCGAGAACCGCCGCATGATCAACGTCTTCCGCGAGGCCGGGTACACCGCGCAGCAGACCTTCGACGAGGGCGTCATCCGCCTCACCCTGGACCTCCAGCCCACGGACGACTCCACGGAGGTCATGCGGGCCCGGGAACAGCGCGCCGAGTCGCGCTCCATCGCCCGCCTGCTCTTCCCCGAGTCCGTCGCCGTCATCGGCGCCAGCCGCACCGCGCACACCATCGGCCAGACCGCGCTGCGCAACCTGCTCGGCGGGGAGTTCCAGGGCCCGGTCTACCCCGTCCACCCCGAGGCGAAGGCCGTCGTGGGCGTGCGCGCCTACCCCTCCGTCCTCGACATCCCGGACCAGATCGACCTCGCGGTGGTGGCCGTGCGTGCCGACACCGTCGTCGACGTGGTGGAGCAGTGCGCCGAGAAGGGCGTGCACGGGCTGATCGTGGTCAGTTCCGGGTTCGGCGAGGTCGGTCCCGAGGGGCGTGCCCGCCAGGACGAACTGGTGCGTACCGCCCGCGCCGCCGGTATGCGCGTGGTCGGACCCAACTGCCTGGGCATCGCCAACAGCGACCCCGCGGTCTCGCTCAACGCCACCCTCTCCCCGGACCTGCCGCCGCAGGGCCCCATCGGCTTCTTCTCCCAGTCCGGAGCCCTGGGCCGGGCCATCCTCCAGCGAGTGGCCGAACGCGGCATGGGGCTGTCCACCTTCGTCTCCGCGGGCAACCGCGCGGACGTGTCCGGCAACGACCTCATGCAGTACTGGCAGGAGGACCCGGCCACCAAGGTGGTCCTCCAGTACCTGGAGTCCCTGGGCAACCCGCGTAAGTTCACCCGCCTGGCCCGGCGCCTGGCCAAGCAGAAGCCCGTCGTCGCCGTGCGCAGCGGCGGTTCCGCGCAGACCACCCCCACCGGGCACGCCGCCGGTGGCCTGGCCCTGCCCGACTATGCCGTCACCTCCCTGTTCCAGCAGGCGGGCGTGGTGCGCGTGGACGACATCACGCAGATGTTCGACGCCGCCCAGGTGTTCGCCTACCAGCCGCTGCCCGAGGGGCCGCGCGTGGGTATCATCGGCAACTCCGACTCCCTGGAGCTGCTGGTCAAGGACGCCGCCGTCCGCCAGGGGCTCAAGCCGCACGACCCGGTCAACCTGGGCCCGCAGGCCACCGCCGACGACTTCGACACCGCGATCCGGGCCGCGCAGGCCGCCGAGGACGTGCACTCGATCGTGGTGGTCTTCGTCCCGGCCCTGCACCCCATCGGTGACGACGTCGCCCGGGTGCTGCGCGCCCGCTCGCTTGACTCCGACAAGCCCATCCTCACCACCTACCTCGCGCGCCAGGGCATCCCCGAGGAACTGCGCCACGTCGGCGACCAGGGGCAGACCGTGCACGGATCGGTGCCCTCCTACCCCTCGCCCGAGGACGCCGTGCGCGCCGTCGCCCACGCCACCCGGTACGCGCAGTGGCGCAACCGCAAGCCCGGACGCCATCCCGAGCTGCCCGACATCGACCGCGCCCGGGCCCGTGCCACCATCGGCCGCGCCCTCAAGAAGGCCGCGCCGACCGAAGAGGACATCGCCTGGTTCGGCGGCGAGCGCCGTTACGACGAGGAGACGGCGATCTCCGCGGAGGACGCCCGCGACCTCCTGGCCTGCTACGGCATCGCCGCCTACCCGGACATCAAGGTCACCTCCGCCGAGGAGGCCGTGGTCGCCGCCGGTGAGCTCGGCTACCCCGCAGTGGTCAAGGCCGACGCCCCGGACCTGCGAGTGCGCGCGGGCGGCACGTTCGTCCGCGCGGATCTGCGCACCCCGGAGGACGTCCGGAGCGCCTACCTGTCCCTGGAGGACCGCTTCGGCGGCGAGGCGGAGCTGGTGGTCCAGCGCATGGCGGCGCCCGGGGTCCCCACGGTGGTGCGAGCGGGCGACAACCAGTCCTTCGGCTCGGTGGTCTCCTTCGGGCTGGCGGACGTCACCGCCGAACTGCTCGACGACCGCTCCTTCCGGTTGGCGCCGCTGACCGACATGGACGCGGCCGACCTCATCCACGCGGTCCGGGCTGCCCCGCTGCTGTTCGGGCTGCCCGCCGGGGCCACGTCACTGGCGGAGCAGCCCAACGTGGAGGCCCTGGAGGAGCTGCTCATCCGGGTGTCCCGCCTGGTGGAGGCCTTCCCCGAGATCGGCTATGTGGACCTGGACCCGGTTCTGGTCAACGCCACCGGAGCCCACGTCCTGGGCGCCCGCATGTGGCTGCGCGAGGCCCCCGATGTGCGCCCCGACGTGGGCCCGCGCCGACTGCGCGGGGTGACGTTCTGATCAGGGAGTGGGCCTCGCGTTTGGGTGGACGGTCGCGAAGTGTCGCCGGAAGGGGGCAGGATAGAGGTATGAGGAAAACACGTGCCGTGTCCACGGATTGGCGCCTGGAGATCGAACGGAGCGGCTACTACCCCGCTCTGGTCATCGACGCCGTCGCGACCACCCTGGGCGAGGAGGCCGCCGAGGCGTTCATCGTGCACCATGAGGCGACCTTCGACCCGGCCATGGAGATGCGGCGGCACATCACCGTCATGCTCCTGACCGCCACCCGCCTCGTCGTCTGCCACACCGACGAGCACCCGCCCACCGAACCCGGTGGGACCTCGCACGCCTCCACCACGACCGACAGCATCCAGCTGGGCAACATCCAGTCGGTGGCGCTGACCCGGGTCGTGCCCAACCCCGCCCAGTACACGCCGGGCAGCCTGCCCAGCGAGCTGGTGCTCAGCGTGAACCTCTCGGTGAACTGGGGCGCGGTCGCGCACATCGATCTCGAACCCGCCTCCTGTGCGGACGAGAGCTGCGAACTCGACCACGGTTACACGGGAGCCCTGACCGCCGAACCGCTCACCCTGAGGGTCAGCGAGGCGGCGGACGGGGCCGAGGCCGTCACCACGATGCTGCACTTCGCGGACGCGCTGTCCGCCGCGACCACCCGGCGCTGACCGGCTGACTCGCCCGAAACACCCGGCGGGGCCGGGGCGGACCCAAGGAGTCCGCCCCGGCCCCGCGGCGTTGAGGGGCTGTCCGGGCCGCCCACCCGCCCAGTGGGGCCATCTCATCCAGCACAGCCGGGTGGGTACGGGTCGGGCCGATCCGCGCGGCTCCGTGAGCACACGCCCGCGCGGGCTGCATCTGGGTCCGGGAGTGAGCCACACGAGAGTCCCGTGCCTGGGTCAGGGGGTGGTGAGCCCGCAGGCGTGTCCGGTGCCTGGGTCGGTGTGCGGTGAGCCGCACGGAGAGTCCGGTGCCTGGGTCAGGGGGTGGTGAGCCCGCAGGCGTGTCCGGTGCCTGGGTCGGTGTGCGGCGACCCCGCAGGGGTGTCCGGTGCCTGGGTCCGCGAGTGGAACGCGCGTGGCGTCCCGCATCTGGGTCCGTGCGCGGTGAGCCACACGGGGTGCCCCGACCCCGGTCCGAGGCCGGCGGCGCGTGCCCGGGTTGGTGATCCACGCGCCGTCCCATGCGGGGGTTCGGTGACCGCGCCTGGTTCGGCGGGTTCCGTGGGGTGGGTAGGGGCCGTGGCGCCCGTGAGCGCTAGCGTGTGGTGCACGTAACACAGGCGCGGTCGCCCGTAACACGGGCCCGGCAGACTCGGCGTCGGTGCCCCGGCCGTGACGGCCGTGTGTACCGCCGCCAGTCAGACGCGGCCGCCGTGGCCGGTCCGCGCGCGTTCAATGGAGAGAGGTCAGCCTGCGATGACGCAGCACCCGACGCCCCCGAACCCCTCGGACGACGCCCCCCTCGTGCGGTCGAGTGTCGACCGTGCCATCGCCACCATCACCCTCGACTCCCCACGCAACCGCAACGCGTTGTCCGCCCGGCTGCGCACCCAGCTCTCCGCGGCGCTGGCGGCCGCCATGGCCGACGACGAGGTCCGGGGCGTCGTCCTCACCGGCAGCGGTCCCGTGTTCTGCGCGGGTGCGGACCTCAAGGAGGTCGGCGCCGCCCTCCAGGGAACCCCGGTCGAGCCCGCACCGGAGCTCCCGGAGATCTTCGAGCAGATCATGGGCGCGCCCAAACCGGTGATCGCGGTCCTCAACGGCGCCGCGCGCGCGGGCGGGATCGGCCTGGTCGCCGCCGCCGACATCGCGCTCGCCCCCAAGAGCGCCACCTTCGCCTTCACCGAGGTGCGGATCGGTGTGGTCCCGGCGATCATCTCCGTCCCGGTCTCGGCTCGGATGCACTCGCGCCAGCTCAGCCGCTACTTCCTCACCGGTGAACTCTTCGACGCCTCCGACGCGGCGAGGGCGGGGCTCATCACGCAGGCCGTCTCCGACCGCGACATGGAGCAGGCTGTGGACGCCGTTCTCCAGGGACTGCGTGGCTCCGCCCCGCGCGCGCTCTCGCGCACCAAGGAACTCCTGGGAGAGCTCGGCGGCGGGGCCCAGGCCGCCCCGGACCGTCGCACCGAGGTGTTCACGCGCATGGGCGAGCTGTCCGCCGAGTTCTTCGCCGGGGAGGACGCGGCGGAGGGCCGGGCGTCCTTCTTCGAGAAGCGCCCGCCACGCTGGGCCAGGTGACACCGTCGCCGAGCCCGCGCGGGCTCGGAGGTGGGACACCCGGATCACCGGGTGTCCCACCCGGGTTCGTACGCTCTCCACGACAGGCCACAATGGTCGTGTGAGCTACTCCGGAGATACCAAGGTCGGCGGCCCCGCCGACCTGCGCCAACTACCGCATCTGACGATCACCAAGCTGGCCGTGGGCCCGATGGACAACAACGCCTACCTCCTCCGCTGCCGGAGCACGGGCGAGGCGGTCCTCATCGACGCGGCGGCCGAACCCGACCGAATCCTGGAGCTGATCGGTGAGGACGGGCTGACCCGCGTGGTCACCACCCACCGCCACCAGGACCACTGGCAGGCCCTGGCCGAGGTCGTCGGCCAGACCGGTGCCCGCACGGTCGCCCACCCCGACGACGCCGACGAACTGCCGGTGTCCGTGGACGAGCCCGTCGCACACGGCGGCACCGTACCGGTCGGGGACAGCGCACTCACCGTCATCCACCTGCGCGGCCACACGCCCGGGTCCATCGCCCTGCGTTACGACGACCCCGAAGGCCACACCCACCTGTTCACCGGCGACAGCCTCTTCCCGGGCGGGGTCGGCAAGACCTGGTCCGACGCGGACTTCCAGACGCTGTTCGGTGACGTGTCGGAGCGGATCTTCGGCGCGCTGGGTGACGACACCTGGGTCTACCCCGGGCATGGCGGGGACACCACGCTGGGCGCCGAGCGCTCGCACCTCGCGGAGTGGCGCGAGCGCGGTTGGTAGGAACCCGCGGGGCGCGGCGGTGATCAAGGACCGCCGCGCCCCGGGTCCTCAGGTCCCGTAGCAGCAGAAGCCGAGGTGCCCGAGGTGGTCCGCCACGGCCTCGGACACCTCGGCGCCGTCGGCGAGCGCCCGGTGGAAGGCACGCATGGCCACCCCGGTCCGTTCGTCGTCCACCGGCACCGGGCTGGCCACCACCGTTCGGGTGCCCCGGGCCAGCAGCGCGCCCACGAAGCCGCCGGATCGCCCGGGGGCGCCGCCGAAGCCGTGCCCTCCCCAGCAGCTGGACAGGACGACCAGCGCGGGGGCGGTGTTGAGCGCCGCCAGGTCGCAGGCGAGCAGCGGCCCGTCGCGCAGGTCGAACCGGTCGAGCATGGGTGTCCGGTCGCCGATGCTCCCGTGGCCGGCCAGGTGGGCGAGGTCGCAGTGGGCGAGGGCGTCCAGGACCCGTGCCTGGCCGGCGCGCACCAGGACCCGTGCGCCCGGGTGGACCCCGGCCAGGGCGGCCACCTCCAGCCGGGCCATGCGGGGCTCCGGCCCGCACACCAGCAGGACTCTGTCCCGACCGGGTCGGGTGGCTGGCCGTTCGGCCCACGACCTCGCCGTGGACACCAGGCGCAACGGCCGTCCTCGCAGGGCTGGGAGTTGCCCCCACGGCAGGTCGCCCAGGTACGGCGCGGCCGTGACCACCAGGGGCCGGTCTCCGGTCAGGGGCAGGACCGGGCCGAGCAGGGTCGAGGAGACCAGGTCCGCCGGGGACGACCGTGCGGGCGGCGCGGGTGTACTGGGGAGACGGAACGGGTCCGTGCGCGTCGCGGAGCGTGCGTGGGGAACCGGGACGGTCCGCTCGTGGACGAACCGGCCGAGTGCCCGACGGATGCGCACGAGGGGGCCGAGCCCGCGCGCGTGCACCCGTCCGGCGACCGCTACCAGTGCCACGGCCTCTGAGCCCGCCACCGTGTAGTGGACGAACGCCCGGCCCTCCAGGCGTTCCATCAGCGCCTCCAGCACCGGGAGACGGTGCTGGCGTGCTCCGCCGCCCTCCGTCCGTGGCGCCCGCCAGTGAGCCGACTCCCAGCGCCGCGCGTGGTGGTGGGCCTCGGGCCCGGCGCCGCGTCCCAGGGCCAGACGGTAGCGGCCGGTCGGGTCAGCCATCCTGGGAGCGGCGGCGGTGTCCGGTGCCGGTGCCAGTCCGTCGGCCCAGGTGTGACCCATCTCCGCCCACTCCAGGGCGGTCGCGGGGTCACCGGCGAGCAGGGAGCTCTCCAGCCCGGCCCGGATCACGTGGGGATCGCGGTCCGCGCTCCCCAACCAGGGTCCGGGCGCCGGGGCTCCGCGCTCGGCGAGACGGTCCAACGCCCGGCGCGCGTCCGTGAGCCGTCCCCGCCTTCCGGCGACGTCCCACGCGTTCCGGTAGCCGTCCCCTCCGCCAGCCACGCCACTGGCGCCGCCCGTGCCGGTCACGCCACCTGCGCCATCCGCGCTATCCGTGCCATCTGCGGGCTCGCGGGCGAAGGGTTGCGCCACGGCGGGCACGCGGAGTTCCAGGAGGTCCCTGGCCCTCCTGGCCGGTGCCGGGCTCCGGGTGGCGGCCTCGGCCACCCCCTCCAGTCGCCCGGCCAGGCGGTGCCAGAGGGAGCCCGGCCCGAGACCCGCGCGCACCCTCCGGGTGAGGTGGAGCGCACCCGAGCGGTCGCCCTCCAGCAGACGGAGCTTGGCCTCCACCAGCACGCGCGCGGTGTCGTCCTCGTCGGCCCGCCACGGGGCCTCCGCGAGGACACGCCCGGCCTCCTCCACCAACCCGACCGCGAGCAGGGCCTCGGCCAGGTCCACCCGCAGCGGGTCCTGGCGGTCGTCGGGCATCTGATGGGTGAGTTCGTGGAAGGTGGTCAGGGCGGCGGCGGTGTCACCCCGGTACAGGTCCAGGCAGCCCAGGTTGTGCCGCGCCACCAGCCCGAGCAGGGGGAGACGGCGCGCGTCGGCGAGGGAGACCGCCTCGTTGAGGTGGTCCGCGGCCGGGCCGAACCGCCCGCACATGGTCTGTGCCAGCCCGAGGTCGGTCAGCACCCCGGGCAGCACCGGGTCGAGTTCGGAGACGGGGTGGCCGCGCAGGCGCCTTCTGCTGTCGTCGAGGAGCACCACGGTCTGATCGAAGCGTCCGGTCTGCGCCAACCGCACGCCCTGGGTCACCTGCGCCAGCAGAGCGCGTCCGGTGGCCAGGAACGGTGGGTCGTCCGGGGGAGGGCTTGTGGTCGAGCGGGCGGGCGTTGCGCTGGGGAGCACGTCCGGCAGCCTTCTTTCGCCAGGGGGCCGATCAACTCCAGTGATAGCAGCGTGTCCGTTCGAGCGGGAGTGGCCCGCGTCAACCTGTGGACAACCGATCGGCGGCGAGGTGGGGCGAACCGGGGCGAAGCCAGACACGTGACGGTGAGTTGGCACACGGAGAAAACCGGGTTCGGGTCGTATCCGTTTCCCGTTCCTCGGGGCCGGTCTCAGACGGTGAACCAGTCCGTGACCGTCGCGGGGTGGTCGGGGCGTTCCACGACCAGGCAGAGCGGCCCGGCGGGCACGGAGGTGTCGAAGCGGCCGTCGAGCCCGACGAACAGCAGGAGCGTGCTGTCTGGGCGCCGCAGCCGCACGTCCACGTGGTCGAACTCGCCGCTGACCAGTCCGGACAGGGCACGTTGGTCGCCGCGTGCGCGTACCTGGAGGTCGAGGTGGACGCCGTCCAGGTCAAAGCTCAGGACGCTCGGAGCGGTTCCCTGCTCGTCGCGTTGGAGTGGTCGTGTGGGGGAAGGGGCCGTGTCACGGACGGTTCTGGCCATCCTGGCCGCGTCGAAGGAGCGGTCGAAGGCGGCCAGCGCGGCGGCCCGACCGGCTCGGTCCTGAGTGGGGTCTGGGTCGTTCCGCACGGTTCACGCACGCCTTTCACTCGGATCTGTGTTCACTCGAAGGGAGCGGCGGAGCTGACGGATCAGGTGCCGCCGCTGGTTCGGGGTGGTCCGGTGGGAGATCGGTCCGGCGTCGGGGGAGTCGTCGAGGTAGAGCCGTGCGACCCGGCGGTCCACCGGGTCGGTGAGACCGTCGACGGCGCGGTGGAGCGCGGCGTGCCGTTCGTCGCGCAGGTACCGGAGCTCGGGGTCGTCCTGGTCGTGGGCGTACCCGTCCATGTCCGAGGGGTCCGTGGCGACGAAGCGCCGCTGGTGCAGCCGTTGGCGGTCACAGGCCGTGTGTGTGGCCCGGCGCAGCCAGGATGCGAGCCGGTGCGGGGTGTGGAGGCGGGGCAGGTGCTGGTTGAGGCGGAGCCAGACCGTCTGGACGGCGTCCTCGCGGTCCTGCTGGGGGAGCCGGTAGGACCGGGCGATGGCGTTCACCATGGCCAGGTGGCGGTCCACGATGGCCTCCCAGGCGTCGGCCCTGCCGTGGCAGGCACCCAGCACGAGTTCGGCGTCGGTGGGCTCGACCGACTCGGGAGGGGGAGCGGGAGGGGGTGCCGGGGCGGGGCCGGTTGTGGCCGGAACCGGCAAGGAAGTGGTAGAAACATACCCTGAACAGTGCTGATGGGCGTTTCTGTCGTGGGCTTCCGGAGAGTGGATGCCCTCTCGAGTCTGGTCTGGCACATCCGCCCCCACTATGATCGGACTCCCTGTCGCCGCTTGGGGCACACGCTAATCACTGGGTGCCACGGGCGCGGTGGGAACGCTGGAAAATACCAGCGTGCGAGATGGTTCTCAGGGTGCCATTGGGGCACAATGGGGCAAAAGGCATTCAGGCGGGTATGCAACCTTCTCGAGTACGAGGGCGTCGGGGAAGCGCACTCGTTCGTATCAGGAGGTTCGGTGTCCGCACGTGGCGTCTTGTACGTCCACTCCGCGCCGGCGGCGCTGTGCCCACATGTCGAGTGGGCGGTCGCGGGCGTTGTTGGAGTACCCGTCAAACTCGACTGGGTCGCCCAGCCAGCGGCCCCCGGCAATCACCGTGCCGAGCTCAACTGGCAGGGGAAGCCGGGGACCTCGGCGGCGGTGGCCTCCGCGCTCAATGAATGGCAGCGCCTGCGCTTCGAGGTGACCGAGGATGGGTCGCCCGGCTGCGATGGCGTGCGCTACAGCTACACGCCCTCCCTCGGCGTGTTCACCGCCGTCACGAGCGCCGCCGGTGAGGTACTCGTTCCCGAGGGCAGGTTGCGCGCCGCCATGGCCACGGCCGCCGCCGAGGGCACCGAACTCGCCGCCGAACTCGACCGGCTCACCGGCCGTGCCTGGGACGAGGAACTCGAACCCTTCCGCTACGCGGGCGACGGCGCCCCCGTGCGCTGGCTGCACGCGGTCGGCTGACCTTCTCCGGGCAGCGCCATGCGGGCGCGGGCGCGAGTCCCCCGATATGTCGAGTATCGCCCTCCGGCCCCGGACGACACCAGTCAGACGACGCACGCCTGTGGACAACCGGTGCCCTGCTCGCGCACCGTCCGCACCGTGCCCCGGGTCCGTTGCGGCCCTGAGGTCTGGCGCCGGTCCAGGAGCGCGACCCACCGGGGACCTCACCATGGCCAGAACCGACCCTGGCTGAACGGGCGGCCGGTACTCGAGTGGGCCCGACGGGAGCCGCCACTACGCGCCCGCGCCGGGACCAGCCCTGGTAGCTCGCGGCGGTTGCCGAGTGGAAGTACCGGGGACCCCTTGTACGCCCGGTCCGGGTCCGCTCCTGGGGGTTGGCATCCGCCCCCGGATGGGCCTACCCGGGGCCGTCAGCGCGCTCGCGCGCGACCCAACGGGGACCTCAGCATCTGCACGGGCCGCTTCGGCCAGTGGACTGGCGGCCGGTACTCGAGTGGGCCCGACGGGAGCCGCCAGCGTGCCAGCCGGGCCGACTCCGATTCTGAGGACCGGCACTGGCCCCCTGGGCGGGCCACCCGGGGCCGTCAGCGCGCTCGCGGGGTCAGGGAGGGTTCTCCTCGCTGGGCCAGATCGCGGAGGCCAGCAGCACCGCGGCCCAGATCCCCAGGGGGACCAGAGGCCAGTACGGAACCAGTTCGCCGCCGAGCAGGCTCGCCACACCCCAGACACCGGTCAGCGCCCCGGCCACCCCCAGCCACCAGCGCCACTCCTCGCCCCACTCCTCCCAGGGCACCAGCACACCGGCCGGTTCGGGGGAAGGGCGTGACTCACGATGGAACCTGGGCTGCGGCACCGGGAGTTCTGGTTCGGGAAGGTCCGCGGTGAGAGAACGCAGTTCACCCACCATGACCGAGCACAGGGCCGCACCCACACGGCGCTCGTACTCCTCGTGGTCCAGACGGCCCTCGGAGAACGCCACCGCGAGGCGGTCGACCGTCAGGTCCCGCTCGGTGTCCGAGGCGCGCATCTGGTTCAGCGGCAGACGTTGGGCCTCCACTTCCCACCCCCAAAGGCGCGTTGGTTCCCACACGATACGCGCCGTGTTCGGCGCGCGAAAGGGCCCCGGGTCACCAGTTCGGACGGCTTGAGAACCACCCCCGAAGGCGTGGTTTCACCGCAGGTCAAAGCGCTAACCAACGGGACACCGCACGACACGTGGACGGATCGGCGGCGCCCACCAGACCGGTGTGCTCGAAGGCCCCCCGGTAGGTGAACCCGGAGCCGTCCAGACGGGTCAGCAGACCCCCCGTCTCGGCCAGTACCAGACCGGGCGCGGCCACGTCCCAGTCGCGGACCGGAACGTCCTTCACGAACAGCTGGGCGTCGCCCTCGGCGATCCGGCAGAGCTTCAGCGCGATGCTCCCGCTCTCGAGGTACCCGACGTAGCCGAAGCGGTCGTACACGCGCCGGGCGACGCCCGAGGGCTCGGGGGTGTTGTCGGTGAGCACCCCCCGGCCTGGAGGGGCGGGGAGCTGCTGGGGCAGCGCCCTTCCGTCGCGTCGGGCGCCCCGCCCGCGCACGGCCGTGTAGAGGGTGCCCCACTCGGGTGCGAAGACGGCCGCCACCTCGGGGTGATCCCCGACGACCAGCGCGGCCTGGGTCACGTACCCGTCGAATCCGTGCGCGTAGCTGGCGGTGCCGTCGATGGGGTCGATCAGCCAGTACCGGGGCGGTCGCTCCCGGGTGAGCGAGTCCGGGTCCTCCTCGCTCACCACCGGGATGCTGGCGTCGATACCGGTGAGCCTTCGGGAGAGCGCCTGGTGCGCCCTCGCGTCGGCCTCGGCCTTGAACTGGCTTCCCTCCCACACCCCGTCGCGCGCGGTCGGGTCCGAACGCCACGTGCGCAGCAGCCCGCCGACCTCCACCACCGCGTTCGCCATCGCCTCGGACAGCTCGTGCCGACTGCTCATCGGGCCCGCGCGGGGAAGGTGGCGGAACGTTCGCCGGTGCTCACCGCTCCGGGCAGGGAGAAACCCCCGCCGCTCGCGGTCGGTGTCGGCGCTGGGGAGATCCCGTGGGAGGCGAACCGCTCCTCGGACATGAACTCGTCGGTCCAGTGCCGCACCATGGCCACCCCCTCGCGCCACTCGTCGGTGAGCCGGGGACCGTCGCACACGGCCTGGCGGAGCAGCCCGGTGATCTCGTCGACCCCGGCGGCCACGGTGAGGGCCGCCGTGGAGGAGAAACGGGGGTTGATCTCGAAGACCCTGGGCCGTCCCTCGTCGTCCAGGCACAGCTGGACGTTGAACGGCCCGTCCGCGCGCAGGGCGTTCTGGACCGCCCGGCAGGTGCGGACGACCTCCGGGTGGCGCCGCGTGACCGCGTACTTGGTGACCCCCTGCTTGAGGAGGACCTCCTTGGGCACCACGGCCTGCACGTCGCCGTCGCGCCACACCACGACGGACACGGTGTACTCGGGGCCGGTGACGCGTTCCTGCACGATCAGGTCGTCGGCCGCGTAGCCGCTCTCCGAGACCACGCGGGCCATGTCGCGGGCCGAGTCGACCACCATCACGCCCCGGCTGCCCCGGCCGCTGCGGGGTTTGACGATCAGCCCGCCCGGAGACCGGTCGGCGGCGTCGGTGGGCCACTCCGAGGCGAGCCAGGTGCGGGGCACACCGATCCCCGCGTCCTCCAGCTGCCGCATGAGGGCGTACTTGTCCAGACAGGTGGTGACGAACTCCAGGCGGGGCAACAGGACCGCCACACCGTCCTTGGCCAGGTCGATCACCCGGACCAGCTCCTCGTCCACCAGCGGAACCACGGCGGCGGCGTCCTCCTCGGCGCACAGGGAACGCATCCGGGGCAGGAAGGCCTCGCTGTCGCCCGGCGGCACAAGGCAGCCGCGGTCGGCGAGGTACAGGCCGGGCGCGGCCGGGTCCAGGTCGGTGGCCACCACCCGGAAACCGTTCTCACGCAGGCGCAGGATGGTTCCGGGTGTGGGGGCGGAGCCCGCCGTCGTCACCACGACGGTCGGTTTCCTCGAAGTCTGCTGTGGCACCGGCTGAACCCTTCCGAGCGAGATTCGAGTGGGCCGAGGGGCTGGGCCCGAGCCTAGACGGGGGAGTGCCCCCTCGGCTCGGGATTGGCCGGATGCGGTTGCCAGGACAACCGAACGGGCCTCTCGCGCGTGTACTCACCGGCCCCGGGAGGAAGGGCAGAGGGCGGGTGACGCGCTCGGTGCGTCACCCGCCCTCCGGCGGCGGGGGCGAGACCCCCTAGTCCTGCTCGTACGTGGGCGTGAGGACCGCGCGGCCGATCGCGTGCGAGAACAGGTTGAAGCCGAGGAAGGCCGGGCTCGCGGAGGCGTCGATGCCCAGGCTCGGGACGTCCACGGCGTGCACCACGAACATGTACCGGTGCGGGCCGTGCCCGGCGGGCGGGGCCGCACCGATGTAGCGGTGGCTCCCGGCGTCGTTGCGCAGGGTGATCGCCTGTTCCGGCAGACCGGAACCGTTGCCCGCGTCAGCCGCCAACTCGGTCACCTCGACGGGGATGTCGCAGACCGACCAGTGCCAGAAGCCGCTGGCGGTCGGAGCGTCCGGGTCGAAGCAGGTCACGGCGAAACTCCGGGTCCCCTCGGGGAACCCGCTCCAGGACAGGTGCGGGGAGACGTCCTCGCCCCCGGCACCCATGATCCCGCTGACCTGCGCCAAGGACAGGACCTGGCCGTCCTTGACGTCGTCGCTGGTGACGGTGAACGCGTCGACGTCGGGCAGGAAGTCGTAGGGAGAGGGTGGCTTGGCCACGGGGATGGCCTCCTTCGTTCTCGGGGTCTTCCGTTCCGGCCCGCCCCCCGGGCGGGCCCCGCACCGAACATACGCCCCGACGGGCGGGGTGCGGTCTTCTGTGCGGCCCTCGGCGAAGGGTACGGTCGTGCCACACCGGACCGAACCCGGTTCGGTCCGCCCACCGACCCATGGAGCCACCATGACCGAACGCTGGGGCATCACCGTTCCCTTCGAGGGCGTCCCCCTGACCGACCAGCGCTCACTGTTCGAGGCCCTGCCCGACCTCGGTTACACCGACGTGTGGTCGTCCGAGGCCAACGCCACCGACGCGTTCACCCCGCTGGCCCTGGCCAGCGTGTGGGCGCCGAGCCTGCGACTGGGCACCGCGATCGTGCCCGTCTACACGCGCGGCCCCGCCACCCTGGCCATGAGCGCCGCCACCATGGCCGCCGCCGCACCCGGCCGGTTCGTGCTGGGGGTGGGCACCTCCTCGAACGTGATCGTGGAGCGCTGGAACTCCCTCCCCTTCGAGGAGCCCTACAAGAGGGTCCGCGACACCGTGCGCTTCCTGCGCCAGGCACTGACCGGTGAGAAGGTCAGGGCCGACTACGACACCTTCTCCGTGCGGGGGTTCACCCTCGGCGCCGTCCCCGAGCGGGTGCCGCCCGTCCTGGTGGCCGCGCTGCGCCCGGGCATGCTGCGTCTGGCCGGCCGGGAGGCCGACGGCGCCATCCTCAACTGGCTGTCCGCCGAGGACGTGCGGACGGTCGCGCCGATCGTGCGGGAGTTCGGTGACGACAAGGAGATCGTGGCGCGGATCTTCGCCGTGCCCGACACCGACCCCGACACCGCGCGGGGGATCGGCCGGTGGGCGATCTCGGCGTACCTGAACGTCCCCGTGTACCGGGCCTTCCACGAGTGGCTGGGCCGGGAGGAGCTCGGCCCCATGTGGAAGGCGTGGGAGGAGGGGGACCGCAAGGGCGCACTCGCCGCGATCCCGGACTCGGTGGTGGACGAACTCGTCGTGCACGGACCGGCCGAGCACTGCCGTGAACGGATCGGCGCCTACGTCGAAGCGGGCGTGGACACCCCGGTGATCGCACCGATCGGCCCGCCCGGCACTGACCCGGCGGCGGTGGTCAGGGCACTGGCTCCCCGGGGCTGACCCGCCCGAGACCCGGGCAGGCCCGCTGTCAGGCCCCCGAGGGGGCTCCCAGGATGTTCCCCGCGCACCACCGCGCGGGGAACATCCCGACTGTTCGGTATGTCACCGGTCCCGCTCCAGGGGACCCAACAGCCTGCGCGCCCGCAGTGCCAGCTCCAACTCGAAGCGCGCGCCGGGCTCCCGCAGCCTGGTGCCGAACAGCTCCTCCAGCTGCCGCATCCGATACCGCACGGTCTGCGGATGGACGCGCAACCGTTCCGCCGCCTCGTTGGCGTTGAACCCCGATTCCAACCACGCGAGCAGGGTGTCGGCCATCCGCTCCCGCTGCTGCTCCCGCATCCCAGCCATTGGGGCCAACCGCACCCGGGCCAGCTCCGCGACCAGCGCCGTGTCCCGTGACAGCAGGAGTGCTGGCAGGTGATCGCTCCACCGCAGCACTCCCTGCCCCGACACCACCCCGGCCCGCGCCAGCTCGGCCAACTCGCGCGCTCTCGACAAGGACGCCGGGGCCTCGGCCAGGGGCACGGGCGGTCCCAGCACCGCGCGGTAGCCCCGAAGCGACCGCTCCAACGACCTCAACCTGCCCGGGCCCTGCGGGTCGGGCACCAGCGCGCACGGCTCCAGACGGTCCAGGTCCACCAGCACGTCCGAGGGCAGGGCTGGGTCGCCTCCCGACCCCTCCTGGTAAAGCAGGGCCACGGCCACCCGCTCGGGCACGCGCCACCGCGCCGCCCGAGCCAGGGAGGAGACCGTTCGCGCCTCCGGCTCCGTCCCGGACTCGGCCAACAGCACTTCCAGCAGCCTGGAGCGGCGCCGTCGCAGCGCCTCCACCCCGGCACCCCGCACCTGGGCGTGCCCCTCGGCCGCGGCCGAGGAGATCTCCTCCTGGAACGCGAAGAGCGCCTCGCCGAGCGCGGCCATCTGGTCCCGGTCGATCGAGTCGGCCTCGGCCAACCGACGCCACGCCACGGCGGCCGACGTGCGCATACCGGTGTGCAGGCACTCCAGGCCGCGTCCCTGCCGGGCCTCACCCGCCCCGAACGCGCGGAAGGTCCCCTCGATCGCGCCGGTGCGCTCGGCGGCGGAGACGACCTCGCCGTCTCCTGGGCGTGGGGCCTGCCCGCCCTCCTCGATCCGGTCCAGGAAGGCGTGCACGGCGGCCCCGATCACCGCCCGGACTGATTCCACGTGCGGGGGTTCCAACGCCTGGGCGTGGGCCTCGGCCCGTCGCCGGATGGCCTCCACGGCCTCCTCGGTCAGGTGCGGCACCAGGGGGCGGAGCCTGGCTCCCAGGGCCGGGGGAAGGCCCGCGACGAGGGCGCCGCGGGCACCGTCCCGTAGTCGGTACGACATGTCACCTCCGGCGCGGGCGCACGGCGGTGCGGTTCGGCGCGCGCCCCGTGCGCGCGCCGAACCGCTGGTGGCACGCCCGCGCGTGCTCTGTGCGCCAGTGGATACCGTGATGCCGGTCAACCTCCTCCATATGACCAGAGGCCGTCCCGGGGGACAAGACCCGGTCCTTGTGAGGGGCCGGTCCCCCCAGGCGGACCCGGCGCCGTCGGGCCCCTGCAGCCCGGACGATCTCGCCGCCGTGTGGCCCCACCACCGTCAGTAGGACGCCCTCCCGGGCCGTGGTGGAATCGGGCCCGCATGTCCCGGTCTCCCCGCCGCGGTTCTCGGGGTCTCAGGTGCGGTCGGTGGCCTCGGTGTACCTCCGGTGGTACTCCTCACCGATCTCCCTCAGGACGCGGCCGATCCGCTCGTAGGCCTCGTGGTCGAGATTGGCGAGGCTGATCCGCACGGACCACTCCGGGCCGTCGAAGCCGCCGCCGTTGAGCAGCACCACCCCGTCCTCCCGGGCCAGGCGCAGGACCGGGTCCACCGGTTCGTGGTTCGAGCGCGTCCATTCGGCGAACTCGGCGCCCCAGTGGCGTTCGGCCCAGGACAGCAGGTCGAGTTCGACGTAGTAGCCCGCGCGACGTGTGTCGGTGGGCAGGGGCACGCCCAGCCCCTCGGACAGCGCGGCGAGCCGCCGGTCCAGCACGCTCATGACCGGTGCGTGGTACTCCTCGTCGGCGTGGGTGAGGGCGAAGAGGGCGAACAGCGCCATCTGCACCTGTTGGGGCGTGGACAGTCCGGCGGTGTGGTTCAGCGCCACGGACCGACTGTCGGCCACCATGCGGTCGATGAACCGCATCCCCGGCACGTCCAGCGACAACGAGGCGTAGCGCCGACGGACCGCCTCGGTGTCCTCCCCGTCCAAACGGGCGATCAGGTCGTCCACGACGTTGTCCGGTTGGAGGGCCACCACCCCCAGCCGCCAGCCGGTCGCACCGAAGTACTTCGAGAACGAGTACACGCCGAGGGTGTTGCGCGGGCACACCTCCATCAGAGAGGTGAAGCCGCGCACGAACGTGCCGTACACGTCGTCCGTGACGATCACCAGGTCGCGGTTGCGCCGCTCCACGATGTCGCGAACGCGTTCCAGGGAGTGCTCGGACAACGCCACCGAGGGCGGGTTGCTCGGGTTGACCAGGCACACCAGGCGCACCGAGGGGTCGGCCAGCTTCTCCAGCTCGGCGTCCTCGTAGTCCCAAGTGTGGAAGTCGCTCTCGGTGCCCC
Organism: Nocardiopsis sp. B62; assembly: GCF_018070675.1. Taxonomy (NCBI): domain Bacteria; kingdom Bacillati; phylum Actinomycetota; class Actinomycetes; order Streptosporangiales; family Nocardiopsidaceae; genus Nocardiopsis; species Nocardiopsis sp. B62. The sequence goes on from NZ_JAGPXK010000003.1 coordinate 172,232, forward strand.
GCGAGGCGCTGACCTCCACGACGTCGAAGTCGTAGCGGTCCAGGCGGGGGATCTCCAGGTAGGGGGCGAAGATCGGTGTCATCAGCGCGATCCTGTCGCCCCGGCGCAGGACACGGTTCGCCTGGAGGGAGTCGAAGACGTAGCACATGGCCGCGGTGCCGCCCTCGACCGCGAACAGGTCGTAGGGGGTCTCGGGGGCGTGGTCGCCCATCGCCCGGACCAGGTACTCGTGCACCGACTCGGCCACGAACGGCAGGATGCGGTCGGGCACGGGGTAGTTGTCACCGATGACGCCGTCGACCAGTTCGTGCAGGACCTCGTCGCGGCGGTGCGGTTCCACCCGGTTGAGGACGCGGCGGAGCAGGTCGGCTCCGGGCTCGCCCGCGTTCTGGTCGAGGAACAGGGAGAAGCGCTCGCCGACGCCCTCGGAGGCGGGCATCCCCGCGACGGCGGGCCACTCGTTCCAGGTGCGGCGGGACTCCAGGACGGCGAACCTGCCGAGCAGGAAGAACGCCTCACGGGGCGGGGCGGCGGTCCAGTTCGGGTTCCCGCGTCCGGCGTTGAGCATGGCGTGGGCGCTCTTGCGCGAGGAGTCCCCCGCCAGGTCCATCAGATGTTCCTTGAGCTCGAAGGGGCTCAGCCGCTCCAGTCCGCGTTGGGCCGCGCGGTCGTCGTCGAGGTTGGTCATCGGACCCTTCCGGTAGGTCGCCCGGTGTGACGCGCGTCTTCGTGGAGTGCGCGCCCGAGGGGTGCCCCGGGCCGGGTCAAGCCGAACCGAACCCGGACCCATGCTTTGCCTGGTCAGAGGTGTGCCGGAGAGCCAAAGGCGGACACACGTAGTCATCGATCAGGTGAATGCGGTAACAATGGTGCGTCCCGGATACACCGACGGTGCTCACCCTCACCGAAACCCGCCGTCGGCCGTCCCAGTCCGTTCACGGAAGGCGACCCCCCATGCGACGCATCCTGCTGTGTGCTGCCCTGCCCCTGTTCATCGTGCTCACCGCCTGCTCGGGAGGGGACGAAGCCCCCGCCGAGGAGACCGCGGAGGAGGCGGCGGGCGCCCAGGGCGGTTCCGAACCCAGCGAGGAGGACGCCGCCGAGGCCACCGAGGCCGCCCGCACCGTGGCGGAGGGGTTCGTGGCCGCGCTCGCGGTCGACGACGGCGAGCTGGCCTGCACCTTCGCCGACGAGAGCGCCCAGGCGGCGATCATCGGCCAGGGCGAGGACGGACAGGACTGCGTGGAGGCCTTCCCCGCCTACGCTGCGGGGCTGCCCGACGCGGACGGCATCGAGGTCGGCGAGGTCACCGTGAGCACCGACCTGAACGGGGACACGCTGGTCGCCAGCGTCGAGATGGTCCACGCGGAGGAGACCCTGGGCTCCCTGGAGGTGCGTGAGGTCTCCCCCGACGAGTGGCGCGCCACCCGCCTGCCCGGCACCACCCTCGGCGGCGCATAGCGCACCCCCGGCGCCCCGTGCGGTGTCGGCCACGGGCCGGGGTGAGGGGACGAACACCCCTTGTGCCCGGGCCGTCGAGGCCCCGACCCTCCGGGCTCTGGGAGAGTGGTCGACCAAGGGGCGAGGCACGACCGCGCGCCCCGTGGCACACATCGAAGGAGATGCGGGATGATCCTGATCGTCGTCAAGTTCCGGACCAAGCCGGAGGCCGTGGACGGCTTCCTCGACGCGGTCGCCGACTTCACCGCGGCCACCCGCGCCGAGCCCGGCAACCTGTGGTTCGAGTGGTCCCGCAGCGTCGAGCGCGACGACGAGTTCGTGCTCATCGAGGCGTTCAAGGACGGTGCCGCCGAGGCCCACGTCAACAGCGACCACTTCCGTGCCGGGCTGGCCTCGATGAAGCCGCTGCTGAAGGAGACCCCGCTGATCGTTAGCCGCGTGGTCGACGGCGAGGGCTGGGACCGGATGGGCGAGCTCACGATCGACGAGTAACGTCGGCACGGGCACATCGGCTGGACGGAAGGGGAACGGAAGTTTGGGCACGTACGTGGCGGACGACGACCGGTACGACTCTCTGGAGTACCGGACCTGCGGCAGGAGCGGGCTGAACCTGCCGAGACTGTCACTGGGACTGTGGCAGAACTTCGGTGACGACCGGGACCTGGAGGGGCAGCGCCGCATCCTGTGCCGCGCCTTCGACCTCGGGGTCTTCCACTTCGACCTGGCCAACAACTACGGTCCGCCGCCGGGCAGCGCCGAGGTCAACCTCGGCCGCGCCCTGGCGAAGGACCTCGGTCCCTACCGCGACGAGTTGGTGATCACCACCAAGGCCGGGTGGGTGATGGGGCCGGGGCCGCACCAGCGGGGCGGTTCACGCAAGTACCTGCTGTCCTCGCTGGACCGCTCTCTGGCCCGGATGGGCCTGGACTACGTGGACGTCTTCTACAGCCACCGGCCGGACCCGGACACCCCGCTGGAGGAGACCATGCTGGCCCTCCACCACGCGGTGGTGTCCGGGCGGGCCCTGTACGCGGGGATCTCCTCCTACGGGCCGTCGCTGACCCGGCGCGCGGCGGCGATCATGCGCGACCTCGGTACGCCGCTGGTCGTCCACCAGCCCTCGTACTCGATGCTCAACCGCTGGGTCGAGGACGGCCTTCTGGAGGCCGCCGCGGACGAGGGCATGGGCGTGGTCGCCTTCTCACCCCTGGCCCAGGGGCTGCTCACCTCCCGGTACCTGGGTGGTGAGGTGCCCTCGGACTCCCGGGCGGGTGTGGGGCGGCCCAGTTGGCGGGAGAACATGCTCACCGAGGAGGTACTCGGCCGGGCCCGGGCGCTCAACCAGATCGCCGCCGAGCGCGGTCAGACCCTCGCTCAGATGGCGATCTCCTGGGTCCTGCGGGACCAGGGGCCGCGCACCGTCACCACGGCGCTGGTCGGCGCCTCGAGCGTGGAGCAGCTGGAACAGAACCTCCGTGCGGTGGACAACACGGACTTCTCCGCTGAGGAACTACGCGACATCGACCGCTGGGCGGTCGACTCCGACGTCAACATCTGGTGGGGCGCCACCGCCTCCAAGGAGTAGCTCCCCACCGGATCGGTGCCCCGAGGCGTACGGGGCCGGGGATCCGGGGCCTACCGGTCCTCTCCGGTCCGGCCCCGGTCCTCGTCCTCATCGGTCCGACCGTCGGGGACCTGGTCCCAGTAGTCGGGTGAGCGGACGGCCTTCTCCGCCTGGCGCTGGACGATCCTGAAGATCGCCAGCACCAGGAAGATGATCGCGACGGGTACGGCGATGCTGATCAGGACGCCCAGTGCGGGCCATGCGAACACCGGCCTCACCTCCTCATCCCTCAGCCTCCCCGCTCACCTGCGGGTTCACCCGTGTGTCAGCGGATCGGCAGGCCGGTGACGGTGCGGCCGATGATGAGCTTCTGGATCTCGCTGGCGCCCTCGAAGATGGTGAAGATGGAGGCGTCGCGGTGCCAGCGTTCCACCGGGTAGTCCCGCGTGTAGCCGTTGCCGCCCAGGATGCGCAGGGCGTTCTGGGTCACGAAGGTGGCCGTCTCGGAGGCGTGGAGCTTGCTCATGGAGCCCTCGGCGTTGGTGAAGTCCTTGCCGTTGCGGGCCATCCACGCGGCTCGCCACACCAGCAACCGCGCGGCGTCGATGCGGGTGGCCATGTCCGCGAGGAGGAAGGCCACTCCCTGGTTGTCACCGATCGGCCTGCCGAACTGCTCGCGCTGGACTGAGTAGTCACGGGCGTACTCGTAGGCGGCCCGGGCGCAGCCCACCGCCATCGCGCCCACGGTGGGCCGGGTCGCCTCGAAGGTCTTCATGGCGGCCTGGCCCTTGGAGCGCTTGCCCTCCTTGGCGCGGGCGATGCGCTCGTCGAACCTGTCCTTGCCGCCGATCAGGCAGGAGCCGGGGACGCGGACGTCGTCGAGGACGACCTCGGCGGTGTGGGAGGCGCGGATGCCGTGCTTGGCGAACTTCTGGCCCTGGGAGAGGCCGGGGGTGTTGGGCGGGATGATGAACGAGGCCTGGCCGCGTGAGCCGAGTTCGGGTTCCACGGAGGCGATCACCACGTGCACGTGGGCGATGCCGCCGTTGGTGGCCCAGGTCTTGACGCCGTTGATCACCCACTCGTCCCTGGCCTGGTCGTAGACGGCGCGGGTGCGGATGGCGGAGACGTCCGAACCGGCGTCGGGCTCGGACGCGCAGAACGCGGCGAGCCTGACGTCGTCCGGAGTGCCGAACATCTGCGGGGCCCACTCGCCGATCTGCTCGGGGGTGCCGGTCGTGCTCAGCGAGGCGGCGGCCAGGCCGGTGCCCATGATGGACAGGCCGATGCCGGAGTCGCCCCAGAACAGCTCCTCGATGGTGACGGCCATGCCCAGGCCGCTCTCCTCGAAGGCCTGGGTGGCGAAGAAGTCCAGGGAGTAGAGCCCGATCCTGGCGGCCTCCTGGATGATCGGCCAGGGGGTCTCCTCCCGCTCGTCCCACTCGGCGCCCGCGGGGCGGATGACGTCCCTGGCGAATCCGTGGGCCCAGTCCCGGACGTCGCTGATCTCTTCGGGAAGCTGGAGGGAGAAGTCGGGCATGGGTGGCTCCTTGGGGGTCACGCGGGGACGCGGGGGTGGGACATCAGGGTGTTACCGGTGGTTACCCTAGTGAACATTACCCATCAGTAGCATTCGGGGCGTTGAGGGGTTCGGGCGGGGGTGGTCAGCGGGTCGTCGGATCACCCCTGGTCCGGACCGCTCCTTTCGCTGGAAAGCGCCCACCGGAAACCCTTTCCGAGGAAAGGCGGAATGCTAGGCTCGTGTGTGTTCTGGATCACAAAGTAGAGGAAGCTGCCCCCCAGGAGCACAGATGACCTCCGCCCCCGGCACCGAGGACGATCCCACGAACCGCACTCTCCCCGAACTCCTCCTGCGCAACGCGCGCGAGCACCCCGGTCTCCCCGCCATGTCCTGGCGTGAACCCGGCGCCACCACCTGGTCCACTCTCACCTGGGAGCAGGCCCGCGAGACCGTGTCCGCCCTCGCCGAGGGGTACGCGGCACTCGGCGTCCGACCCGGCGACCACGTCCTGCTCATGATGGGCAACCGGCCCGAACACTGGCTCTCCGACCTCGCCCTGGTCCACGCCGGGGCCGTACCCACCACCGTCTACTCCACCGCGGCCCCCGAGCAGATCGGCTACGTCTGCCGCCACAGCCGCGCCCGCCTGGCCGTGGTGGAGGATCCCGACGTCGCCGCCCACTGGGAGAAGCTCCTCGACGACCCCGGCACCGCCTTGGAGACCCTCGTGGTGCTGGACCGGCCCGACCCCGGGCGCGGCCACACCCCCTACGACGGACTGACCGACTCCGTTCCCTCGGGCGCCTTCGAGCGGTGGCGCGACCTCACACCCGACCACCTGGTCACCGTCGTCTACACCTCCGGCACCACCGGTGACCCCAAGGGGGCCGCCATCACCCACCGGCAGGTCCTCGCCCAGGCCACCGCCCTCGACGCCGCCGTCGACCTGCCCGACCACCCCAGCCACGTCTGCTACCTCCCGCTGGCCCACATCGCGGAACGGCTGCTCAGCGTCTACCTGCCGCTCGTCCGCGTCTCGCACGTGTGGATGTGCGCCGACCCCGCCGCCCTCGCCGGGGCCCTGCCCGAGATCAGACCCCCGCACTTCGTGGGGGTGCCGCGCGTGTGGGAGAAGCTCGCCACCGGCGTGCGGGCCTCCCTAGCCGCCCTGCCCGAGGAGATCCGCGCCGTCATCGACGCCGCGCGGGAGGTCGCCAGCGACTACCACGGGCGGCGGGCACGCGGAGAGGAGGTCCCCGTCGACCTGGAGGAGAGGTACCGGGACGCGTACGCCTCCGTGCTCACCCCGATCCTGGAGCGGCTGGGCCTGGACCGGCTGCGCCTGGCCTCCAGCGCCTCGGCGCCCATGCCCGTGGACGTACTGCGCTTCTGGGCCTCCCTGGGCGTGGCCGTAATGGACGTGTGGGGACTCACCGAGTCCGTGGGTGTGGCCACCCTCAACACCCCGCAGATCGGCCGCAACCGACTCGGCTCCGTGGGGCGTCCCGTCCAGGGCGTCCAGGTGCGGTTGGCCGACGACGGCGAGGTGTTCCTGCGCGGACGCTCGGTCTTCGAGGGCTACCTCCGGCCGGACGGTTCCGTCAGCCCCGCCACGGACGACGAGGGCTGGTTCGCCACCGGGGACGTGGGTCGGATCGACGAGGACGGCTTCCTGTGGATCACCGACCGCAAGAAGGAGATCATCGTGACCTCGGGAGGGAAGAACGTCCCGCCCGTCCTGGTGGAGAACACCCTCAAGGAGCACCCGCTGGTGGGCCAGGCCCTCGTTCACGGCGACGGACGCCCCTACCTGGTGGCGCTGCTCGTCCTCGACCCCGAGATGGTGGTGGCGTGGGCCCGCGAACACGGGATCGACACCGGGGGCGCGGTACCCGCCGAGCACCCGGAGGTGGTGGCGGAGGTCGAACGCGCGGTAGCGGCGGCCAACACCCGGCTCAGCCGTCCCGAACAGGTCAAGCGCCACCGTCTGCTGTCGGGGGAGTGGGGGCCGGGGACGGGTGAGCTGACTCCCTCGCTCAAGCTCCGCCGCCGCGTCGTCGAGAACCGCTACGCCGAGGAACTGGCCGCCCTCTACCGGGACTGAACCGGGATCCGCCCGGTGCGGGCCCGCGCTGGAGGGCCCCGCGCTGGACGGTCCCGAGCTGGAGGGCCTCGCACCGGGCGGCCCCCGCGCTGGGCGGCGTCAGGCGGTCAGCGCCGGGGCCAGCCGGGCGAGCGTGGCGAGCAGGCCGGACTCTCCGGGGAGCGGCTGCACCACCACGTGGTCGGCGCCGGCGTCCAGGTGCGCTCGCAGCACCGCCGCGGTCCGGTCCGCGTCGCCCTGCGCGACGAGGTCGTCGATCAGCGCGTCACTGCCGCCGTCGGCGAGGTCCAGCACCGTGTACCCCAACCGCTCCAGGTTGGCCGCGTAGTTGCGCATGCCCAGATAGAACGACATCCCCCGGCGGGCCTCCTCCCGGGTTCGCGCGGGGTCGGAGCCCAGGACCAGCTTGTGCTCGGTGGCCAGCAGCGGTCCGTCGCCGAGCACGCCGCGCGCGAACCGCGTGTGCGCCGGGGTGACCAGGTACGGGTGCGCGCCCGCAGCCCGCTCGGCGCTGAGGCCGAGCATCCTCGGGCCCAGCGCCGCCAGCACCCTGCGGTCGGCCGGCACACCACCGCGGTCCAGCACGTCCAGATAGTCCCGCATCCCCTGGAGCGGGCGGACCGCCTCCGGGCCGTTGAGCTCCCGGTGCCCGGCCCCGATGCCCAGCAGGAACCGTCCCGGGTAGGCCGACTCCAGCCGTGCGAAGGAGTCGGCGACCTCCTCGGCGGAGGACGCCCAGATGTTGACGATCCCCGTGGCCACCGCCAGCCGCGACGTCGCCGCCAGGGCCGTGGCCACCGGCTCCAGGTCGGCCGGGGCGGATCCGCCCAGCCACACGGCGCCGAATCCCAGGCGCTCGATCTCGGCGGCGACGTCCTCGTCGAGGTTCTGGTGGCTCAGCCAGACGCCGTACCTGCCCAGGTCGACCGGTGTCGCGTTCAGACCCATGGATACTCCTCGGTGAACTCGGTGATCCCCGTGCCCGTGGGGCGGTGCCGCCACCAACCTACGGCGGCGTGGCCCGGAGGTCGCGGATCGGCGCTCCGCCCGCCAGTCGGGGCCGCGACGTATCCTGCGGGGGCGGGCCCCACCCCGGAGGCTGCTTCTCCTCTGACCCCCTGGAGACGGCGAGATGAGCGTGCACCTGTTCCCGGCCGACGACCTCGACCTGGTCGTCACGGTCCAACAGGACTACGAGAGCGACACCCCCATGGGCACCCACCACCTGACCCCGGGGGAGACCCGGACCTTCGGGCGCGGCGGCCGGGACCGGGACGTGGACATGAGGCTCGGAGCCGGAGACCGGGCCGTGCACCGGCACGCCGGGGACATCACCTCCCACGGGGACCACTGGAGGATCAGCAACCTCAGCCCCAACAAGTCCTACATCGTGGAGAACACGGAGCGGTTGGCCGGGTACGTGCAGGTCCAGCCGAACACCCACGGCATGGTGGTGCCCTTCGAGACCTCCCGGGTGCGTGTCCCGGGAGCGACGGGGGAGCACAGCTTCCTGGTGATGGCCCCGGCCGCGTGCAGCGCCGTCCTCTCCCCGGGCTCCCCGGGCACGGCCGAGGACGACTGGGCGGACTCCGCCGGGGAGCGCACCGAGGCCAACAGCTTCCGCATGGACCGGTGGCACACCTACTACCGGGTCCTGGTCGCCCTCTGCGAACCCCGGCTGCGCGGCCTCACCCCGCCGGTGCCGACCCAGAACCAGGTGGCCCAGCGCCTGGGTATCGGTACCGCGGCCGTGAACGCCCAGGTCAACTACCTTCTCAAGGACAAGTTCAAGGTCGAACTGGAGGGCGGGGGACAGGGCCAGGGCTGGCGGTCCCAGGCCCTCATCGACAAGGCCCTCCACTTCGGGGTGGTCACCGAACGCGACCTGCGGCTCCTCGACGACGACCAGGGCGGTCCCAGGTCCCCGGCGTAGCGCCGCCGCCCCGGGGGCCGCAACGGCGGACGCGGGCCCACGGGACGGCTCAGCCGGGATCGCGCCCCCGGCTCAGGTGCCGCTGCACCAGCACCACGGTGATCAGGAACAGACCGCTGACCACCTCCTGGAACGCCGAGGTCAGGGAACCCACCGCGTTGATGACGTTCTGGATGACCCCCAGCAGCAGGACCCCCACCAGGGTGCTGCCGACGAACCCGTAGCCGCCGGTCAGCAGGGTCCCGCCGATCACCACCGCCGAGATCGCCTGGAGTTCGGTGCCGATCCCGAAGATCGTCACCCCCGACCCCAGCCACACCGCGTTCAGCGCCCCCGCCGTGCCCGCGCACAGCCCGGAGAACGTGTACACGGCGATCCGGGTCCGGGCCACCGGCACACCCATCAGCGCGGCGGTCCGCTCGTTGCCGCCCACCGCGTACACGTGCTGGCCGACCGTGGTCCGGCGCAGCACCAGACCGCCGACGACGAAGGCCCCCAGCACGAGCAGGAACGGATACCCGAGCACTCCGAACAGCTTCCCGTGCACCAGCGCCGACAGCGCCAGCCCGTCCGGGACCAGGTAGGTGGTGTTGCCCTCGTCGGACACCGACAGCATCAGCCCCCACGCGCCCAGCATGGTCGCCAGGGTGGTGATGAAGGGGGCCAAACGCGCCCGGGCGATCAACACCCCGTTGAGCAGCCCGATCAGACCGCACACCGCCAGCGGCACCGCCATCAGCGCCAGGCCCCCGTACTGGGAGGCCCATGCGGCCAGCACCCCGCCGAGCGCGAACACCGTGCCCACCGAGAGGTCGATCCCACCGGTGATGATCACGAACGTCATGCCGAGCGCGATGATCGCCAGGAACGACGCGCTCACGGCGATCCGGTTCAGGTTGCCCAGGGTCAGGAACCCTTCCAGGCTCACCCCGGCCACCGCCACCACCAGCAACAACACCACCAGGGCGCCGTGCCGGGCGGCCAGCTCACGCCAGGGCACGCCCGGGGCGGGCCGCCCCAGACCGCCGACGCGTGTTCCCTCCACGGTGGTACTCATGTCCTCCCCCGATCCCGGGCCAGGTAGACGGCGCCGATGATCACGGCCGTCTGCGCCATCTGCGTCCACGACGGAGGCAGGTCGTGCCTGATGAGCGTGGCCACGAGCAGCTGCATCAGCACCGCCCCGGCCACCGTCCCGGCGATCCGCACCCGCCCGCCGGTCAGCGGGGTACCGCCGACCACCACTGCGGTGATCGCCGACAGTTCGATCAGCACGCCCACCGAGTTCGGGTCGGCTGCCTGCAACCTGGCGGTCACCAGGACTCCGGCCACCGCCGCCAGGGCGCCGCTCAGCGCGTACACGCCGAGCAGCACCCGGCGCACCGGCAGCCCGGAGAGCTCGGCCGCGCGCCGGTTACCGCCCACCGCCACGAGGCGTCGGCCGAACACGCTCCGGCGCACCAGGAACGCCACCGCCGCCACGAGCAGCGCGGCGATCCACACCACGTAGGGCACGGCCAGGAACGACCCCGAACCCAGTTCCCTCAGGTCCGGGTTGCGCACGCCGTCCAACTGCGGGAGCAGTACCAGGGCCAGCCCCCGGCCGCCGATCATCATCGCCAGGGTGACGATGATCGCCTGCAAACCGGCGAAGGCCACCAGCACACCGTTGGCCGCCCCGGCCAGGGCGCCCACGCCCACCGCCACCAGCACGGCCACCAGCGGCCCGTACCCCAGGTACAGCGAGATCATCGCGGCGGACAGCGCCATCACCGAGCCCACGCTGAGGTCGATGCCGCCGGTCGCGATCACCAGCGCCATGCCGAGAGCGACGATCAGCACCGGGGCGACCTGCACGGCCTGCGTGCGGAAGTTCTCGAAGGACAGGAAGTTGGGTGTGAACACCACGTTGAACACCACGACCAGAGCCACACCCACGTACACGCCGTAGTCCCGCATCCACAGCAGGACCCGTTCGCGGTCCACCCGGGGTCGCCCGCGCAGGGAGAGGGTCACCGTTCCTCACCGCCCCGCGCGATGGCGGCCAGCAGGGAGTCCTCGGTGACCTCGTCGCCGACCAGCTCACCCACCACCGCGCCGTCCCTGAGCACCACCACCCGGTCCGCGCCCTCCACCAGTTCCTCCAGGTCCGAGGAGACCAGCAGCACGCCCAGACCCTCCTCGGCCAGTTCGTCCACCAACCGCTGCACCTCCGCCTTGGCGCCCACGTCGATCCCGCGCGTGGGCTCGTCGAGCAGAAGCACTCTGGGGTTCAACGCCAGCCACCGGGCCAGCAGCACCTTCTGCTGGTTGCCGCCGGACAGTTCCTCCACCTTCTGGTACGGGCCCACCGCCTTGATCCGCAGGCGCTCCATGAACCGTTCCACCACCCGGTCGATCGCCCGCTCGGAGACCAGCCCGAACCGGCTCAGGCCGGGCATGGCCGCGAGCGCGATGTTCTCCCGGATCGACAGACCCGGCACGACGCCCTCGTGCTTGCGGTCCTCCGGCAGGAGACTCACCCCCGCCCGGATGGCGGCCGCCGTCGAGCCCGTCCGCAACGGGACGCCCACCACCGACACACGCCCCGCGTCCAACGGCAGCGCGCCCGCGATCGCCTTCGCGGTCTCGGTGCGGCCCGACCCCAACAGCCCGCCGAGCCCCACGACCTCGCCCGGCCGGACGGTCAGGGACACCTCGTGGAGCCGGTGCCGGGCGCTCAGCCCCTCGGCCTCCAGCGCGGGGGTTCCCGACCACGCCTCGCGGTCGCCGGAGAACGTGGTGGCGCCCTCGCGTCGCACCCGCTCCATGTCCCGGCCCAGCATCAGCGAGACCAGCCGCAGCCGCTCCAGCCCGGCCATCGCGCCCCGGTGCACCAGGCGACCGTCCCGCAGCACCGTCACCCGGTCGCACACCCGGTACAACTCGTCCAAGCGGTGGCTCACGTAGACCACCGCCACGCCGTCCTCGCGCAGCCGTTCGATCGCTCCGAACAGCGTCTCCACCTCGCGCGGCTCCAGCGACGACGTCGGCTCGTCCATGATCACCACGCGGGCCCGCGCCGACACAGCCCGGGCCAGCGCCACCATCTGCCGGGCACCCATGGACAGGCTCCCCAGCGGACGGCGCACGTCCACGTCCACGCCGTAGTCCCCGAGAGTCCGGGCGGCCTCGCGGTGCATCCGCGCGAAGTCGATCAGCCCGAACCGCCTCGGCTCGCGCCCCAGGTACAGGTTGCGGGCCACGCTCAGCAGCGGCAGGAGGTCGACCTCCTGGTAGATCGTGGCGATCCCGTCCCGCTGGGCGTGCAGGGGAGTGGCGAACCTGGCGGGCTCCCCGTGGTGGCGCAGCTCGCCCCCGTCTGGCTGGTACACCCCCGTCAGTACCTTGATCAGGGTGGACTTGCCCGCGCCGTTCTCGCCGACGAGCGCGTGCACCTCGCCCGGCAGCAGCTCGAAGTCCACCCCGTCCAACGCCAGGATGCCCGGGAACCGCTTGGTCAGCCCACGGGTGTCCAGGACCGGAACGGTCACCGTCCCACCCCCTCAGTGCGCGGGGGCGCCCCGTCCGAGGCGTGATCGGAACCCCTAGTAGGCATGGGGCAGCTCCTCCTCGGCGTTGTCCGCGTCGTACTCGCGATCGGTGATGATCAGCTGCGTGCCGACGTCCTCACCGGCGCCGAAGGCCGAGGCCGCCTCGAAGGCCAGCGGGCCAAAGCGCGGGTTCGACTCCACGACCGCCGCGATCCAGCCGTCGACGATGTACTCCACCGCCGCCTGGGTGCCGTCCACGGTCACGATCCGGACGTCGCCGGGCGCCTTGCCCGCGCCGTTGAGCGCGGTGACCGCCCCGATGCCCATCTCGTCGTTCTGCGCGTAGATCCCGGAGATGTCGGGCTGCGACTGGATGAGCTGCTCGGTCACCGACTGCCCGCCCTCGCGGGTGAAGTCGCCGGACTGCTGGAAGACGATCTCGATCCCCGGGGCCTCGGCCTCGATCCGCTCCAGGAAGCCGCTGGTGCGGTCGGTGGTCACGTTGTTGCCGGGCGCGCCCAGCAGGATGGCCACCTCGCCCTCGCCGCCCAGCACGTCGATCATCTGGTCGGCGGCGCGACGGCCCTGCTCCACGAAGTCGGACCCGATGAAGGTCACGTAGTCCTCGCAGGCGGTGCCGTTGATGGGCCGGTCGATGGTGATGATCGGGATCGCGTCGGCGCGCGCCTGGTCAAGGACGGGCTTCCAGCCGTCGGAGTTGAGCGGCGCGATGATCAGCACCTCCGCGCCCTGGGACATGAGGTCCTGGACGTCGCTGATCTGCTGCGAGAAGTCGGACTGGGCGTTGGAGGTGATGAGTTCGACGCCCCGGTCCGCGGCCTCGTCCTTGATGGACTGCGTCTCGGTGATGCGGAAGGGGTTGGACTCGGCCTCGGACTGGGAGAAACCGACCTTCTTGTCGGCGAGGTCGAAGGGCTCGATCCCGTGGCCCTGCGCGTTGCAGGTCTGGCCGCCGCTGGCCGCGTCGTCCAGGACCTGGGCCTGGCCCTCGGTGTCCCCGGCGGCGGCGTTCCCCGCCGCGACGTCGTCCTCGCCCCGGGCGCAGCCGGTGGCCGCCAGGGTCAGGGCCGCGCCCACTGCGGCGGTGGCCAGCAGGACCCGACGGGGTCGGGAGAGCGCTCCCGCACCGGTGTGGTGGGTGTGGTGTTCGATCATGTCCGGTCTCCGCCCGGGTTGAGGGGAAGCCGACTGGGGGAGCCGGCGCAGGGGTGCGGGAGGGGCGGGGCGCCGGGTCGGGGGCGCCCCGCTGAGGGATGTGGTCAGTCACGGGATCCGAGGGTCACCGGGGGCGACGGCTCAGGGTGACCAGGGCGTCTCCACCGACCACGAGGTGTCGTGGTCGTAGTGCTCGGCGGTGTCGTGGTCCTCGCCGACGGTCCCCGCTCCGGACAGCCAGAGCTCGGAGTCGTGGTGGCGCAGGTACCGGTCCGGGTAGTTGTAGGAGCGCAGCGAGATCCCCTCGCCGCTCAGTCCGGGCACGGCGCACCAGGTGGCGTCCTGGTCGAACAGGCCGGAGCCGTCCGCGGGCTCCCGGCTCACCCGCGACGCCTTGTGCCGCAGGTACTCGCCCGGATGGTCCACCGACTCAAGCGTCAGGCACTGGTCGTCGGCCAGGCCGGGCACGAACCGCCAAGTGGCGGCGGACCTGTCGGTCTCGGAGCTGTCGCCGTCCACCGGGGTGGTGACGCCGAGCCCGCCCTCGTGGGCCAGGTAGCGGTCCTCGTGGCCGGGGGTGGTGACCCGCAGCGACAGGTTCTCCTCCACGGGCACGTCCGCGACTCCGCCGACCGGCTCCCCGGCCAGCAGTTGCTCGTGCGCCCCGGCGACGACCTCGGGGTCGACCTTGAGCACCCGGCGGTCGTAGGTCCAGAACCCGTTGAGCTCGGTCTCCACGTCGGTGATCTCGGTGTAGATCGCCGCCGACAGACCGTGGGTGCGCTCCAGCCGCTGCACGCCCGCCATCAGGCCGACGTAGCGGGTGGCCAGGGAGTGGCCGTCGCTGATGTCCTCGTAGCCGAAGCCGTCGCCGGGGCTCCACTCGTGGCCCTCCACCGGGAGGTTGTAGCCGCCGAACTCGCCCAGCACAGAGATCCGCTCGTCCTCCGCGGGAGCGGGATCACCGGGGCCGACGTAGATGTGGGAGTCGACGATGTCGCCGTTGCCGGTGTCGTGCCATCCGGAGGCGCCGGTGACCAGGCGCGAGGGGTCGGACGCCTTGACCTCGTCGGTGAGGCGGGCGTCGTCGTCGTACTGGCCCCAGCCCTCGTTGAACACGATCCAGTTCACGATGGACGGGAAGCTGCGGTGCTCGTCCACCAGGGCGTGCAGCTCGGACTCGAACTGGTCGCGTCCCGCCTGGCTCGGGTCACCCGACATCGACGGCATGTCCTGCATGACCATCACACCGAGCCGGTCGGCCCAGTAGTACCAGCGGTCCGGCTCCACCTTCACGTGCTTGCGGATGGTGTTGAAGCCGAGTTCCTTGTGCGACTCGATGTCGAAGCGCAGGGCCTCGTCGGTGGGCGCGGTGGAGATGCCGTCCGGCCAGTAGCCCTGGTCGAGCGTGCCCACCTGGAACACGTACTCGCCGTTGAGGAGCGGGCGCAGGACCCCGTCCACCTGACCGGTCTCGATGGAGCGCATCCCGGTGTAGCCCGCGACCTCGTCGTGGACCTGCGCGCCGTCGTTGGAGGTGAGGGTGACGTCCACGTCGTACAGATAGGGGTCGTCCGGACTCCAGAGGCGGGCGTCCGGGACCGGCACGGCGATGGCGGAGCCGGGGGCACCGGTGGCCGAGCCGACCTCGGCGCCCTCGTCGTCCAGGACGGTGACGGTGGCCGCGGCGTCCTCGGCGCCGGTCGCGTTCACCACCACCTCGACCTGTTCACCGGGCACGTCCGGGGTGATGTCCAGCCGGGTGATGTGGGCCTCGGAGACCGGTTCCATCCACACCGTCTGCCAGATGCCGGTGAAGGTCGTGTACCAGATGCCGCCGGGTTCCAGCCGCTGTTTGCCGACGGGCTGTTCACCCTCGTCACTGGGGTCGTGGACCCCGACGATGACCTCGTTCTCACCCTCCTGGAGGGCGTCGGTGACGTCGAAGGAGAACTTGTCGAACCCGCCCTTGTGGGAGCCGACGGAGGTGCCGTTCACCCACACCTCGGAGTCCCAGTCCACGGCGCCGAAGTTGAGCAGGACGCGGTCGCCGTCCCAGGAGTCCGGGACCTCCATGGTGCGGCGGTACCAGAGACGGTCGTGGTGCTCCTCCACGCCGGACAGCGCGGACTCCACGGGGTAGGGGACCAGGATCTCGCCGTCCAGGTCGGTGCCGAAGGGCGGCTCCTCGCCGTCCTCGGCCGGGGCCCACTGCCAGAGGCCGTTGAGGTTCTCCCAGTCCTCGCGCACCATCTGCGGGCGCGGGTACTCGGGCAGGGCGTTGTCCGGGGAGACCTCCGAGGTCCAGGGGGTCTCCAGGCGGGGCTCATCCGACGCGGCGGCCGGGAGCGCGGTCAGCGCCGAAGCGGTCAGGAACGCGGCCAGAACGGGGGCGGCCGCGCGGACGGTCGTCCGGCGGGCGGGACTCGGGGACAGGGACGCGGGGGGTTGACGTCTCATGGGGGTTCTCCGTGTCGAGTGGTGCGGGAGGACCTGCACGAGGCAGTGCCACCCCCGCTTTTACAACGTGGGAAACCTGACTTAGCCAAGATGACAGCACGATCAACGAGTCCTGTCCAGACCCTGAAAGGAAACCCGCTGGACATCCGGGGAAACGTCAGTGCCCGGCGTATGGCGGAAACCAGCCTGTCAGCGACGCTGGGCAGAGACCGCACCCGTGTTGTATAACGATGTAAAACTCAACGGCCCTGGGTACAGCGGCCCGGAAGGGGAAGCGAGTGGGCATCAGCCTGAAGGACGTCGCGCTACGGGCGGGGGTGTCGGTCAAGACCGTGTCGAACGTCGTCAACGGCTACCGGCACGTCACCCCCGAGACCCGCCAGCGCGTCCAGCGGGTCATCGACGAACTCGGATACCGGCCCAACCTCACCGCCCGCCACCTGCGCAAGGGCAGGACCGGGATGATCGCGCTCGCTCTGCCCGAACTCGGCAACCCCTACTTCGCCGAACTCGCCGACGCCGTCATCGAGTACGCGGGCGGGCTCGACTACATCGTGCTGCTCGACCACACGGGCGGCCGCCGTGACCAGGAGGTCCTCTTCGCCCAGGGCCTGCGCGCCCGGGTGATCGACGGGCTCATCCTCAGCCCCATCGAACTGGAGAACGAGGACCTGCTCGCCCGTGAGAGCGAGGCGCCCCTGGTCCTGCTCGGCGAGCGCGAGTACGACGCCCCCCACGACCACGTCGCCATCGACAACGTCGCAGCCGCCCGCACCGCGGCCGCCCACCTGGTGGAGATCGGCCGTGAGCGGATCGCCTTCCTTGGAGCCCGGCACGGACGGGCGCGCCAGACCGCCCACCTGCGCCTCCAGGGGTGGCGGGAGGTGATGACCGAGCACGGACGGCCCACCGGCGACGAGTTCGTCGCGGTCACTGACGGCTACGCCCGCGAGGACGGCGCCCAGGCGATGGCCCGCCTCCTGGACTCGGGCGTCCGCCCGGACGCGGTGTTCTGCTACAACGACCTCGTGGCCATAGGGGCCATGCGCACCCTCACCGAACGCGGCCTGCGCATCCCCGAGGACGTGGCGGTGGTGGGCTTCGACGACATCGAGGACGGCAGGTACGGCGCCACCACCCTGACCACGGTGGCCCCGCACAAGAGGGCCATCGCCCGAGCCGCCACGGAGGCGCTCCTGGAACGCCTGGCCGACGCGGACCGGGCGATCGCGCCCAGGCGCGTGCAGCCGGGCTTCGCCCTCGTGCCCCGGGAGAGCACCGTGGGAAAGCCCTGAGGACCCGACGGAACCGCCCGTACGCGCCCTGGGATCCCGCTGGTTTCTCCCGGTGAGATGCTCCGCCCAACAGGGATGACACTCTGTGCACGCCAGGGCGATCCTTCCCCGCGCTCACCGGGGATGTGGTTCGCCAGCATCCCGCCTCCGAACTCACACCGGGCGCAGGTACGCGGCGGCCCCGGCGCGAACGCGGCGGGTGACCTCGTCGAGCAGGGGTGAACGCAGGTTCCAGCGCTGCCAGTACAGCCGGACCTCCACGGGCCTGCCGGGAGCCAACGGCACCAGCCTCCCGGACGCCAGGCCCTCGGCGCACTGCTGCTCGGGGACCACACCCCAACCCCACCCCAGCAGCACCGCGCGGGCGAAGTCCTCCGAGGCCGGAACGTAGTGGGTCGGGCCCCGGGAACCCTCACCGGTGAGATCGCGCAGGAAGCGGTCCTGGAGGTCGTCCTTGCGGTCGAAGTTCACCATCGGCGCGTCCGGTAGGCGTGCGGGATCGGTGGCGTCGTACCGTTGCGCGAAGTCCGGGGCGCACACCGCCTGGTAGCGCAGTCCTCCCAGGGGTTCCACGGAGCAACCCTGGACCGCCTCCGGGGTGGAGGTCACCGCCGCCATGACCGCGCCCGACCTCAGCAGGCCCGTGGTGTGCTCCTCGTCCTCGCGGTGGAGCTCGAAGACGGCGCCCAACTCCGTCGGGAGCGCCTCCAGGAACCAGGTGGACAGGCTGTCGGCGTTCACGGCCAACGGCACCCGGGTGCGGCCGCCCTCGTGGCCCACGGCCCTGAGCTCGGAGCGCACCTCCTGGTCCAGCAGAAGCACCTGTCTGGCGTGGCGCAGCACCGCGTCGCCCGCCTCGGTCGGCAGGACCGGGTTGGTGCGACGGACCAGGACCTGGCCCGCGGCCTGCTCCATGGCCCGGACCCGCTGGGACACGGCCGAGGAGGTGACGTGCAGGCGTCGCGCGGCGGCCTCGAAGGTGCCCTCCTCGATGAGGGCGGTCAGGGTGCGCAGATGGTCGAACTGGAAGGGCACCGTACGCTCCTGTCATAAGCATCTCTAAGGGGATCTGAGAAAGTTTAGCTTTACTGCACGGGTTCTCTCCTGGAGGCTTGTCCCGTGAACGAAACCCTTCTCCCCGCACTGATGGGCCTGGGCACCGGACTGGCGCTCATCGTGGCCATCGGTGCCCAGAACGCGTACCTGCTCCGCCTCGGCATCGACGGCCGACACTCCTCCGTGTTGGCCGTGGTGCTGGTCTGCGCGGTATCGGACGCCCTGCTCATCACCGCCGGTGTCGTGGGCATCGGTGGCCTGGTCGAGGCGATGCCCACGGCCATGGTGGTCATCCGCCTGCTCGGCGCGGGCTTCCTCATCGTGTACGGCCTGTTCGCGGCCCACCGTGCCCTGCGGCCTGGGCGGGCCGAGGTTCTGGTCCCCACGGAGAGCGAACCCGCCCGGCCCACTCAGGGTGCGGGGGTCGCGCTGGCGACCCGCTCCACCGGAACCGGAGCGGCGGTGGTCACGGCCCTCGCCCTCACCTGGCTGAACCCGCACGTGTACCTGGACACCGTGTTGTTCCTCGGTTCGGTCGCCAACCAGCAGGTGGGGGAGGCCCGCTGGTGGTGGGCGGGCGGTGCGGTCACCGGAAGCTTCGTGTGGTTCTTCGCCCTGGGCTTCGGTGCCCGGCTGCTCCGCCCGGTCTTCGCCAAGCCCGGGGCCTGGCGGGTGCTCGACGGGATCATCGCACTCGTCATGCTCACCCTGGGTCTGCGCCTTGCCCTGGGCGGCTGACCCGAAGATCGGTAGCCTGCTCTGGTGAGGGGGAGAGAGGCCCCTGTGCGGGCCCCCTTTGGGGTGTTTGTCGCCGGAGTCTGTTTCGCGAAAAGTTGCAGATTTCGCTGGTTCCGCGCTCTGGAACCGCAGGTCAACGAGTCTGCTCCCCGTGCACGCGGGGATGGTCCCCGGCCCGGCGCCGGACACCGGTCAGGCACCGGCTGCTCCCCGCGCACGCGGGGATGGTCCCAGCATCCGGACCGCCTCGGAGAGTTCCTCCGAATGCTCCCCGCGCACGCGGGGATGGTCCCTCCTCCGCGACGTTGATCGCGAACCTGTCGGCGCTGCTCCCCGCGCATGCGGGGCTGGTCCGGCCGAGGCCGTCGCTCCGGCGTCATCGAACCCGTTGCGGAACCGGTGCTCCCCGCGCACGCGGGGAGCACTTGGGGCGGTTACGAAGCGACTGCTCGCGTGGGGTTGGGCTTTGAGTGCAGCTTCCACAGGCCCAGGGTGGTCAGGCCCATCACGACCATGGGCACCACGAGCACCGGTCCGGTCACCACTGACACGTCGTCGAGGCGGTCGGCGAGGATCATCGACACCATCAGCACGGTGTTGTTGACGGCATGGACCAGGACGGCCGCTTCCAGGCCGCCGGTGCGCTGTGTCATCAGGGCGAAGCACACCCCGGAGAAGACGTAGGAGGTCAGGGCCCAGGGGTCCAGAGAACCGTGGATCGCACCGAAGGCCAGAGAAGTGACCACCGTGGACACAGCCAGGGAGACCCCAGGGCGTCGGAAGCGTGCCCCCACCGCTCGGAAGAGCAGCCCCCGGAAGAGGTACTCCTCCCCGGCTGACTGGAGGGGGACGACGACGATCGCGACGAGTGCGAGGGCGATGGTCGCCGTCGTGAGCTGGAGTGACCCGAACGGCATGATCAGGTGCAGGACGGCTGTGTAGACGATCCAGACCGGAACCACCACCGTGGCGGCGAGGGCCATGACCCGCCAGCGGAACCGCCCCGCTACCGACGACAGTGTCCCGGGGCGCTCTCGATAGATCGCCCACTGGGCCAGGCCGCAGACCGGGATCAGCGCCGCGAGCAGCAGGTTGCCCGCCAGCCAGAACCCGACGGTGATGGAGGGATCGTTCGGGTCGAAGGGCTCCACACCGAGAAGACGGTCCAGCGCGACCCCCGCTGGTACGACGGCGACGAAGAGCACGAGGGCGAGTGCGCCCAGGCCGGTGGCGGCGGCCAGAGCGGTGCGCCAGGCCTGGGGCCTCGCCCGCAGTGCCCGCACGTAGGAGGGTTCGATCCGGTTGTTCATGCGGACCATTCCAAACTATGACGTAGCGTCGTAGTCAAAGGGGGAAGATGCGTTCACGTGAGTTGGCGGACCTGGCCGGGGTGACCGTGCGGACGGTGCGCCACTATCACCAGATCGGGCTGCTGCGGGAACCGCCGAGGACGATGAACGGGTACCGGCGGTACACGGTCGACGACCTGGTCCGGTTGCTGCGCATCCGACACCTGGTGGAGGCGGGTGTGAGCCTCTCGGAGGTTGAGGAGGCGCTGGACGAGGAGTCGTCCGTCGTCGGGGTTCTGGACCGGGTGGAGGCGGACATCGACGCCCGGATGGCACGTCTGCGGACCCAGCGGGAACTGGTGCGCTCGCTGCGCGCGCAGTGGCAGGAGCCCGAGGCCGCAGACGGGGTGGTGGGCGCCCTGGCGGCCGTGCACCGGGAGTCTGGTCTTCCGGCTGAGGCCGCCAGGCTCGACTCCGACACCGCCACCCTCGTGGTGCACCTGTCCGGTGGAGACACCTCGGCGGTGGAGGAGGGCCTCGCCGCGATCGGCGGCCTGAAGGACGCGCCCTCGTTCTTCGCCGCGATCAACGGTCTCGTTGATCTGGCTCCCGACGCGGGCGAGGCGGCGCGAAACTCCGTCGCCGACGCGCTGCGCCCGCATCTGTCGGCACTCGCGGACGTGCGTCCGCCCAAGGGTAGGCTCGCGCGGCTGCTCGGCGAGCTGCGGACTCTGCGCCTGAATCCCGCGCAGCTCGACGCGCTCGACCGACTGGGGCAGTACTAAGAATCTACGTAGTAAAGGTGGGGAGCGCCCCGTCAGGAAAGCGCTCCCCGGTTCTCAGGATCCTAGGTAGGTGGCGTGGTCGAAGTCGGCGTGACAACCCGTGCCGGTCAGGTCCTGGACCCACAGCCCCAGGAACGCGCCCGTGAAGCCCCAGATGGTCGCCGTCTCACCGTCGCTCTCTGCGGCGTAGTCGTCGGACAGGATGCTGGCGTCCAGGACCCCGCCGACGGGCGTCCAGCTCCGGCCGTCGGGGGAGAGGGCGAACCGCAGTTCGGCTCCGTCGATCTCCGCGCGCAGGTGAAACCGCTCCCAGCCCCGCACGTCGACCCGGTCCCCGGACTCGCGCACCCGTCCCCGGTCGGAGCTGAGCACACCGGCGAACAGCCCGTCCTGCTCGTCGAAGCCGACGCGCAGGTAGTGCCACTGCCGCATGTTGTAGTAAGCGCTCAGTCCGGCCATCCGCTGGAAGGTGTCGGTGGAGAACTCCATCACCGTCTCCAGCACGCACCGTTCGTGCTGCACCCGTCGGGCCACCAGGCTGGGCGTGCGGGTCCCGGAGGGGGACTGCCCGCCCTGCACACGCAGGTGTCCGGGACGCTCGGTCAGCGAGACCCACTCCTCGTCCACGTGGCGCCGCAGCGTGCTCCACTCCGGGCGCAGCACCGGCGCGTCGAAGTCGTCCCTTTCGGGCACCTCCGGCCACGGGTGCGGTTCCAGGTCGGGCCCCTCGACCTCCACGTGCGGTACCCCGTCACGGATCCGGGGCCAGCCGTCCACCCAGTCCACCCGCTGCAGGGCGGTCTCACGGCCGCGCACGCAGCGGCCGCGTTCGGTGAGCGGGCGTGAGGCCAGGTGCGCCAGGAACCACTCGCCGGACGGGGTGCTGACCAGGCTCCCGTGCCCGGCCTTCTGCAGGGTCAGTGAGGGGTGCTCCCGAGAGGACAACATGGGCCCGGCCGGGTCCACCTCGTAGGGTCCGGTGATTCTCCTGGACCGCGCCACCGTCACCTGGTGGTCCCACTGCGTTCCTCCCTCGGCGGTCACCAGGTAGTACCACCCGTTCTCGCGGTACAGGTGCGGCGCCTCGGTCACCCTGGCCGAGGTCCCCTCGAAGACCACCGTCGGCTCGCCCAGGAGGCGCATCCACTCGGTGTCCAGCTCCTGGAGCACGATCCCCGCGAAGGCGTGGTGGCCGGGCCGCCAGTCCATCAGGCTGGTGACCACCCAGCTCCGGCCGTCCTGGTCGTGGAACAGGGACGGGTCGAACCCCATGGAGTGGATCGGCGCGGGGTCGCTCCACGGACCATCCAGGGTCGGTGAGGTGGTCACGTGGTTGGGCGTGTCCCAAAAGCCCCCGGCGTAGTTCTCCACGTCGGTGAAGATCAGGTGGAACACCCCGTCCTTGAGGGACAGACAGGGCGCCCACACGCCCGCCCCGTCGCGGTGTCCGGTCAGGTCGAGGAGGCGGTCCTCGTCGAGGACGCCGCCGAGGGGGCGCCAGTGGACCAGGTCCCGGGAGTGGTGCAGCAGCACCCCCGGACTCCACTCGAAGGTCGAGGTCGCCAGGTAGTAGTCCTCACCGACCCTCAGGATCGACGGGTCGGGGTGGAACCCGGGCAGCACCGGGTTGTTGATGGTCGCGGTCATCACGGCCTTTCGAGGAGGGGTTGGGCTACTTTCCGAAACCGGCGGCGAGTCCGCCCAGGAGGTGTCTGCGGCCGAACAGGTACAGGGCCAGGATCGGGATGGTGGAGAGCACCACGGCGGCCATCAGGCCGGGCACGTCGGTTCCGTACTGGGTCTGGAACGCCCAGAGCCCGAGAGGCAGGACCCGGTTGGACTCGCTCTGGGTGAGCACCAGCGGGAAGATGAAGTTGTTCCAGGCGTTGAGGCCGACGAAGATCGCCACCGTCACCACTCCGGGCCGTGACAGCGGCAGGACCAGGCGGAGGAACACCTGCCAGGTCGCGGCCCCGTCAAGCGCCATCGCCTCGTACAGCTCGCCGGGCACGTCCCGCAGCGAGCTGGTGAGCACGACGATGGAGATCGGCAGCGTGAAAGCGGCGGTCGGCAGGATGATCGCGGGCAGGCTGTCGTACAGGTGCAGCCGGGTGATGATCAGGTAGATCGGGATGATCACCGCCTGGGCCGGGACGGCCAGTCCCAGGAGGAACAGGGTGAAGCTGATCCGGACCGCCCGGCTGCGTCCGCGTACGATCGCGAACGCCGCCGGTACCGCCACCAGCAGCACCAGGAGGATCGCTCCGGTCGCCACGATCAGGCTGTTGGCGAGGAATCCGAGGAACCCGACCTCGAAGACGTTGCGGTAGTTGTCCAGGGTGAGTGACTCGGGCAGGGACAGCGGGCCCCGGGACAGGTAGTCACCGGGTCCGCGCAGGCTCGTGGCGACCAGGTAGTACAGGGGGACGCACACGACCAGCAGCCAGAGGGCGGCCCCGGCCCCGGCGGCGTACGCCGGTCTGCTTCGGGAGGCCATGTCACATCCCCTCTCTCTGGCTGGTCATCCGGGAGTAGCCGGTCGCCCGGACCACCAGCAGGGACAGCCCTGTTCCCAGGACCACCAGCAGCACCGCGATGGCGCTCGCGTAGCCCATCTCGAAGGCGACGAAGCCCTGGTTGTACATGTGGAGCGGCAGGATGCGGGTGGCGTTGCCCGGGCCGCCAGCGGTCAGCAGCAGGACCGTCTCGAAGTACGTCATGGACCCGACGAGCATCAGCACCGACGACGCGATGATCGTGTGCCGCAGCTGCGGCACGGTCACGCGCAGGAAGCGCTGGAGGGCGGAGGCCCCGTCCAGTTCGGCCGCCTCATGGAGCGAACGCGGTATCTGCCGGGCGGCCGCCTGGTACAGGAGCATGTGGAACGGCAGGAACTGCCACAGCAGGATGAACACGATCGCGTAGAGCGCCAGTGTCGGATCGCCGAGCACGTTGCTGTGGCTGAGTTCGAACCACTCGCGGACCTGGGAGGGGATGCCGAAACTCGGGTCGAGCAACGCCTTCCACACCAGGGCGATGGCCGCGGTGGACAGCAGCAGCGGCAGGAAGAAGACCGCGCTCACCACCGCTCGGACGCGTTGCGGACCGGCCGCCCACACTCCGAAGGCCAGGGCCAGCGGGGTCTGGGTCGCCCAGCACAGGGCGGTCAGGGTCAGGGTGACCGTGAGGCCGCCGCGGACCCGGCCGTCGTCGGTGAGAGCGGACCAGTTGGCCAGGCCCACCCACTCGGGAGAGCCGATCCCGCTCCACGAGGTCAGGCTGAGGTATCCCACGATGACCACGGGGGCCAGGCCGAACAGGCCGAAGAACAGCAGGGCCGGGGCGACCCAGAGCAGCCCGGGCCGTTCCGTGGCGGAGTTGCTCACCGCTGTTGCTCCATGTCCTCGGCGAACTCCTCGGGGGTGATGTCGCCGATGAAGAGCAGTTGGAGATTGGTGAGCATGGCCTCGGCCGCCGCCGGGGCCAGCGCCTGGTCCCAGGACTGGGTGAAGGTGGGCGCACCCGAGACGAGCTGGTGCGTGAAGGTGGCGAACTCGGCGTGGTCGCTCTCCTGGAGCTGGTCCTCGATGCCCTCGACGGCGGGGACCTGACCTGCCTTGATCAGTTCGTCCACGTACTCCTCGGAGGCCATGGTCTCGACGAGGAAGTCGGTCGCCGCTTCGGCGTGCTGGCTGTCGCTGTTGACGGAGAAGTAGTTGCTGGGGTTGCCGACGATCGCGTCGGGGTTTCCCGCTCCGCCCTCCACGACGGGGAAGGAGGTGAAGCCGAGCTCGTCGTTCTCGACGAACCCGGGGTTGTTGTCCATCTGCTGGGCGATGTCCCAGCTGCCCATCAGGAACATCGCGGACTCGCCGGTGGCCAGGAGCGCGGAGGCGCTGCCGTTGTCGTAGTCGATGGAGGTGAAGTTGGCGCCGAAGGCCCCTCGGTCGACCAGGTCCTGGCAGGTCTCCATGGCCTCCAGGACCGCGGGGTGGTGCCAGGCGCCCTCCTCTTCGTCGACGACGGCCTGGAACACCTCCGGGCCGCCGATCCGGTCCACCAGGTAGGAGAACCACATCAGCTGGGTCCAGCCCTGGGCGCCGGGGAGGACGATCGGGGTGACACCGTCCGCCTGGAGGACCTCGATCGCCTCGTGCAGGTCGTCGAGGGTGCGCGGGGGCTGGAGCCCGGCCGCCTCCAGGACGGGCTTGTTGTAGTACATGACGACGGGCTGGACGCCGAGGAGGGGCACGCCGTAGTAGGCGCCGTCGATGGCGGCCACGTCCAGGACGCTGGGCAGGAAGGCGTCGCGGAACTCCGGGTTGTCGTCCAGGGTCGGGGTGAGGTCGAGGACCTGGTCCTGGTCGGTGTACTGGGCGAGGTTGCCGCCGCCCCAGTTGAAGAACACGTCGGGTGCGTTGGGGGAGCCGAGCGCCACCTGGAGGCGCTGCTTGTAGGCGTCGTTGACGAAGGTGACGAGTTCGGCGGGCACGTCGTGGGACGCGTTGTGCGCTTCGATGCCCCGTTCGACGATCTCGTTGACCGCGGCGTCCTCCAGGGCCCAGACCTGGAGGGCGTCACCGCCGCCGGGGCCGGAGGTGCCGCAGCCGGTGGCGAGGAGGGAGAGGGCCAGAGTGGTACTGCCGATCACACGTGTCCGGTGGGTGCGACTCATGGCGTGTACACCGTTCTTCCGTTGTTCCGGGGGGAGCCGCAAGCTTTCGAAAGGTTTCCGATAGCTTTCGGGAAGGTCGACGCTAAGTTCTCCCTGTGTCCGCGTCAAGGGGAGTTCTCGTTGCGAGGGAGTTCCGGTGTGCGGTCCCGAAAAGTTTCGGGATACAATCCAGCGCAGCGAACCGAGGCAACACGGTCCCCGACGACGAGGAGGCACATGGCGAAGCGTCGCCCCACACTGGCCGAGATCGCTGGTGAGGCGGGGGTGTCCGTCTCGACCGTCTCCAAGGTGATCAACGGCCATCTCGACGTCGCGGCGGAGACCCGGCGACAGGTGGAACGGCTCCTGGAACACCACCGCTACCAGCAGCGCCGCCACCGCAAGCGCCGCCCGGTCGGCCTGATCGACCTCGTCTTCCTTGACCTCGGCAGCCCCTGGGCCATGGAGATCCTCACGGGGGTCGAGGAGGTCACGCACGACGCCGGTTTCGGGGTCGTGGTCTCCGCCGTGCACGACCGCAAGCGCAGCAGGCCCGGCCGCAGGTGGCTCGACAACATCCAGGCCCGGCGCTCGGACGGCGTGGTCCTGGTGCTGTCCGAGCTCCCTTCCCAGCAGCAGGAACAGCTGGACGCGCTGGGCGTGCCCGTGGTGCTCGTCGACCCGGTCGGCGACCCCGCCAGGGAGATCCCGGCGGTGGGCGCCGCCAACTGGGACGGGGGTCTGACCGCCACCGAACACCTCATCGGCCTCGGCCACCGGCGCGTCGCCATGCTCGCCGGGCCACCCGACGTCATGTGCAGTCGCGCCCGCGTGGACGGGTACCGCAGCGCCATGCGTGACGCCGGGCTCCCGGTGCCCGACGGCTACGTCTCCCACGGGGACTTCCTGGCCGGGACCGGCAAGGACCTCACCGAGGTCCTGCTCGACCTGCCCGAGCCGCCGACCGCGATCTTCGCGGGATCGGACCAGATGGCCCGGGGCGCCTACGAGGTCCTGTACAAGCGGGGTCTGCGTGTGCCCGACGACGTCTCGGTGGTGGGTTTCGACGACCTTCCCGAGGCCAGGTGGGCGACCCCGCCGCTGACCACCGTGCGGCAGCCGTTGCGCGACATGGCGCAGATGGCCACCCGCATGCTGTTCGACCTCGTCAACGGCAACGAGCCCGAGACCACGCGGGTGGAACTGGCCACTCGTCTGGTCAGGCGCGACAGCACGGCCCCGCCCAAGGAGTGAGCTGGGGGGCGCGCTCACGGCTCTCGGTGGGGCTCTGCGCGGGGGTGCGGGGGCGGGTCCCCGGGGCGGGGGAGGGGGCTCCCGGGGGAGGGAGCGCCCCGGGAACCCTCGGGCCGACCGGATCGCGAACGGTCGGCCCCGTTCTCGGGGCCGGTGGGCGTCAGTCCGCCCACACGGCCGGCCCGGCTACCAGCTGGACTTGGTGACTCCGGGCAGCTCGCCGCGGTGGGCCATCTCCCGGAACCTGATCCGCGACAGTCCGAACTTCCTCAGGTGCGCGCGGGGGCGGCCGTCGACGGCGTCCCGGTTGCGGACCCGGGTCGCGCTGGCGTCGCGCGGCTGGCGGCGCAGCTCGGCGACGGCGCTCGCGCGCTCGGCCTCGCCGGTGTGCGGGCTCTTGATCAGGCGTTTGAGTTCGGAGCGTCGCTCGGCGTGGCGCGCGACGATCTCCTTGCGCTGTTCGTTGCGGGCGATCTTGCTCTTCTTGGCCATCAGACCCTCTCTCCCCGGGCGCGGATCTGGGCGACCACGCGTTCGATGCCTCGGGCGTCGATGACCCGCATGCCCTTGACGCTCAGCCGCAGCTTCACGAAGCGCCGTTCGCTGGGCAGCCAGTAGCGCTTGTTCTGGATGTTGGGGTCGAAGCGCCGCCTGGTGCGGCGGTGGGAGTGCGAGATGGCGTTGCCGAAGCTGGGTGCCCTTCCGGTCACCTGGCAGACACGGGACACGGTGGTCTCCTCCTGGTCGTCGGTCGTCTTCCGGCCCTTCGCTCCGGGGCCGGTCCTGTTCGGTCCGGTGGGGCGGACGGTCAGTCCCGTCTGGTCGTGGACGGGTACGGCAGCAGGGCCATCTCGCGCGCGTTCTTGACCGCCGCGGCGATCAGGCGCTGCTGGCGCGCGGTCACGCGGGTGACCCGTCGGCTGCGGATCTTGCCCTTCTCCGAGATGAACTTGCGGAGCAGGTTGGTGTCCTTGTAGTCGACGTGGTCCGCGTCGCCCAGCGGGTTGGCGAACCGTCGCGTCGCGGCTCGTGGGTCGGGGCGTCGGTTCCTCTGTGGCACGGGTCCTCCTCCGGTGGTCGGGGCGTCGGAACGCGGTGGGTCAGAGAGCGTCGGCGAAGGGGTCCACGGCCAGGGGTCGCCCGGCCTCCTCGTCGGTGAGCAGGCAGGAGTCGAGGAGCTCCACGAGCCGCGCGGCGTCGAGGTCGACCCCGGTGAAGGCCAGGTGCTGTCGGCGGTCGCCCACCACCGGGTCCCAGTCCAGGTCGGCCGAGGCGCGACGGGTCTCGGAGACCAGGTCGAGGGCGGCCCCGGGCAGGGCGTCCAGCCAGGGGCCGGCGCTCTCCAGCACCAGGGAGTCGTTGTAGTTGTCCCAGACCAGCAGCGTGTCGGGCCTGCTGGCCAGCCAGATCCGGCCGCGTCCGCGCAGTCCGGTGGAGACGATCCGTTCCAGGGACTCGTGCAGTCGAACGGGGTGCAGCGGGCGCCTGCGGGTCCACACCACGGTGCTGACCCTGTCGTCGGACAGGTCCCAGTACTGCGCCCAGGCCGGGTTGAGCCGGTTGGCGGCGGCGTCGGGGAGGAAGCGCCCCTCGGTGAGGGCGACCAGGCCGCCGCCGGGCGGGACCACCAGGGCCGCCGGGTTCAGGTGCGCGACGAGGGAGCGGGCCTCGTTTCGGTGGTGCTCTCCGTGGAGTGTGACCACCGTGGGGTACTCGATCTGGTGGGAGAGGACCTCCGCGACGGAGCGCCGGTCCTCGGAGACGACGGTCAGGGAACGGTCGGAGAGGTCGTCGACACTGGACAGGTCCGGGAGGAGGCGCTCGGCGTCCACGGCGGTGACCACGGCGGCCAGTCGAAGTTCCTCGTGGGCGGCGACGGCCTCGGCCACGGAGCGGGGTTCGACCGCGTCCCAGGTCTCCACCACGCACAGGCTGTGCTCGCCGCGTTCGGCCAGGTCCAGCAGGATGGGGAGGAGGTCCTCGCGCAGGGCGCAGGTGGCGCAGGGGTGGTCGAGGTCGAGGCGTGTGCGGTCCAGGACTCCCCACCTGCTGCGGGTGACCCGGAGGACGATCCCCTCGCCGATCCCGTCCATGTCGTGGTGGAGGGCGACGGCGCCGGGTACGGCGGTGATCAGGTCGTCGACGGTGCTGCGGCGGGCCAGCCGGTGGAGCCCGGAGACCACGACGACGGGCAGGGGTGTCGCTACGGTCATCGGAGTGGACCTCCCTAGGATGAAAACGATAATCATTACCGTAGCGCACGCGCACGACACCCGGGAACACCGGGGGCCCGCCACGCGGGCGGGCCCCCGGTCGGGTCTCAGTCGGTCAGCATCCCCGCGTAGCGCTCCACGGCGAACTCCCGGCCCACGCTGTCCAAGGGCGGGCGGATCCCGAGGCGCCCCATCAGCAGGGTGCCCCGGGCCAGGGCGAGTTCGGCCCGCTCGCGAATCCACGTCTCGTAGCGGCCAGCCTCCGGGGCCACACTGTCCACCACGTAGGGGGCCACGGTCTGGGCCTCGCGCACGGACTGGCGCAACGCGGCCTCGTAGGAGAAGAACGCCCGCCCGTGCTCGCCCTCCGTGAACACCAGTTCGCCCGCCAGGGCCAGGGCACCCATCAGAGCCATCGTCGGACCCTGCCCGCTCAGGTGGTCGGGACAGTAGGCGGCGTCGCCCACCAGCACCACGCGCCCCTGCTCCCACACATCCATCCGCACCTGCGTGGACGGCAGGACCCGGACGTCGGCGTCGCGCGCGGCGCGCAGCAGTCGGGGCATCTCCCAGCCGTCCTCGCCGAAGGCCTCCTCCACCCACCGCAGTCGGGCGTCCTGGTCCATGGTGTCCCCGTCGATCGGGAAGCGGTCGCGCACCACCAGCACTACCGAGGCCCGGTCGCCGCCGGGCAGGGTCGTCACCAGGCAGCCCCGGTGCGGCCACACGTGCCAGGCGGTGGTGTTGTCGGCGTCCAGGAGGTTGGCCGTCTCGAAGACCGCCGTGTTGGCGCCCAGGTAGCGCAGGCGCCCCTGGTCCGGCCCGGGGAAGGCCAGTTCGCGCACCGGCGAGTCCCGGCCGTCCGCACCCACGACCAGGTCGAACCGGCGGGCGGGGGCCTGCGCGAAGGTGACGTCGACGCCCTCGTCGTCCTGTTCCAGCGCGGTGACGCCGTCACCGAGGAGGTACTCGACCCCGCCGTCGTCCTCCCGCAGGACCCGGACCAGGTCGCTGTGCCGGACGGTCAGGTTGCCGGGCTCGCCGGGCAGGCACGTCGGCTCCCGGCGTCCGCTCACGTGGGTGCGCACCTCGTCCACGGGAGACCCGAGCGCTCGGACCCTCTCGCCCAGGCCCATCCGGTCCAGGAGCGCCATCCCCTGGCGGGAGACCTCGGCGTGGTCGACCTCCGCGCGGGGCTCCGGGGCGGGGTCGACCACGGTGGGCGCGAATCCCCGCCGGGCCAACCAGACGGCCAGCGCGCTTCCGGCCACGCCGCCCCCCGAGACGAGGATGTTCCTGTTGCTGATCGGCACGTGGACCTCCGTGTGGGCTCGGATCCTGGTCCTCCCCGCCCGGAGGAGACGCACCGCTGGCGGTGGAGGGGTGTCTGGGTCGCCTTGGGGTTACTGTACCGTCCGGTTGGTACACATAGGCGGCATGTCGGGTGCGGGCGGCGTCACGCGTTCGCGCCCCGGGCGCTGTCGTCCGCCAGAGCCCGCAGGACCTCGGAGCAGCCGTACCCCACCGTCAGCGCCGCGACGTCGTCGGCGCGCGTCGCACCCCGGTTGACGATGACCACTGGTTTGCCCTGCCCCGCGGCGTGCTTCACGAACCTGCGGCCGGAGAACACGGTCAACGACGATCCCACGACCAGCAGCCCGGCGGCCCGGTCGACCATCGCGTAGGCCTCCTCGACCCGCGGTCGGGGCACGTTCTCGCCGAAGTACACGATGTCCGGCTTCAGGACACCGCCGCAGGAGCCGCAGTCGGCCACCCGGAAGTGCTCGGTGGTGGCCAGCACGGCGTCCGCGTCCGGGGCCACCTCGACGTCGGCCACCTCCTCCGCGAAGCCGGGGTTGAGCTCGTTCAGCCGCACCGCGAGCTCGGCGCGGCCGGTCACGGCCCGGCAGCCCAGACAGATCACCCGGTCGTAGCGGCCGTGCAGGTCGATCACGCTCCTGCTGCCCGCCGCGTCGTGCAGGGTGTCCACGTTCTGGGTGATGACCCCCGACACCCTCCCGGCGCGTTCGAGCTCGGCCAGGGCGCGGTGGCCGTCGTTGGGGGCGGTGTCCGCCACGTGACGCCAGCCCACGTGGTTGCGCGCCCAGTAGTGGCGTCGGAAGGCCGCGTCCCCGACGAACTCCTGGTAGGTCATGGGTGTGCGCGGCGGTGAGTCCGGGCCCCGGTAGTCGGGGATGCCCGAGTCCGTCGATATCCCGGCGCCGGTCAGCGCGACCACCGGCCCCGGGCCGAGAGCCTCGCTCACGCGGCGGGCGGTCTCGACCAGGCCGCTGGGGTGGAACGTGTTCGTCACCCCTCGAGAACAGGTCGCGATCGTGCTCCCCTTCCTCCATGGGGCGAGGGCGCACGCCCCCGCCCCGGAACGGTTCAGGCGGTCCGGACGATCCGGAAGACCTCGGCCAGGTGCCCCTCGGGCAGCTCGCCCTCGGCGGCGTTGGCCGCCATCCACTGGCGCAGCATGGGCTCCAGTTCGGCGATGTCACCGATCTGGCTCTCGTGCGCGGCCAACGCCGCCACCTTGCGTTCGAAGACGTCGGTGATGTCCGAGTAGTGGTGCGGCGTGGGGCCGCCGACCACCCACACCTCGGGCACGGTCCACGCGGTCAGGCCCTCCTCGTGGAGGAGTTCGCGGTGCGCGTGCGGGTTGCGGGCGTCGGGGAAGACCGCGTTGATCGAGGCCTCACCGGTGGCCATGTGGTCGGGATGGCTAGCGGCGACGCTGTCCCAGTCGCGTTCGGGGCTGGGGATGACGACGCGTTCGGGCCGGACCTGCCGGATCACCCGTGCGATGTCGCGGCGCAGGTCGAGGGTGGCCTCCACCCGCCCGTCCGGGTAGCCGAGGAAGCGCACGTCCTTGACCCCGACCTCGGCCGCCGCGCGGCGCTGCTCCTCACGGCGCATGGCGGCGATCTCCGAGCTGTCCAGGGTGAGCGCGTCGCCACCGGCCTCGCCGTCGGTGACCATCAGGTAGACCACCTCGGTCCCGGCCCGGGTCCACAGCGCCACGGTCCCGGCGCACGAGAAGTCGGCGTCGTCGGGGTGGGCCATCACGACCAGGGCGCGTTCGGGCACGTCAACCACCGGGGCTCCTTTCGTCGCGGGAGGTCCCGCGTGATCGATTCGGTCTACATCGTATGAAACCGTCACGCGGGAACACTTCGGGCGGGTGCGGCGCGGCCGTTCAGGGTTTGCGCGCGACGGCGCCGTACATGTCGGTGTCCGGGGTGCGGCCGACCTCCCCCGGTTCGGGGCGCCACAGGGGAGTGGGACCGACACCGGGGTCGAGCAGCTCCAGGCCGTCGAAGTAGGAGGCGAACTCCGCCGGGGTGTGGCCCCGGTAGGCCAGGGCCGCCTCCCTGTTCCACTCGTCAAGGGCCTCGGCGGCGCTGCCCTCGTCGGGCAGGACCGCGTCGGCCACCACCAGGAAGCTGCCGGAGGGAAGCCCGGCCAGGTAGGAGCGGACGACCCCCGCGGCCTCCTCCAAGGTGGGGAGGTGGCCGAGCGTGCCGATGACGGACAGCCCCACTGGTTGGTCGAGGTCGAGCAGTTCACCGGCGCGTGCCAGGACCCGCCCGGTGTCGCGCAGGTCGTGGTCGACGAACGCGGTGGCGCCCTCCTCGGTGCCCCGCAGCAGCACCCGGGCGTGGGCGAGTACCAGGGGGTCGTTGTCCACGTGGACGATCCGCGCGTCGGGGGCGACGCTCTGCGCGATCTCGTGGATGTTCCGGTGGGTGGGCAGGCCCGTGCCGACGTCCAGGAACTGGCGTACACCCTCCTCGCGGGCCAGGTGGGTGACGGCGCGGACGAGGAAGGCCCGGCCCGCGCGGGCGTCGACGGCGATTCCGGGGTGGATGCCGAGGATCTGGTCGCCGAGTTCCCGGTCGACCGGGTAGTTGTCCTCACCGCCGAGCCAGTAGTTCCACACCCGCGCGGAGTGCGGGGTCGTGACGTCGACGCCTTCGGGCGCTGAGGATTCGGGGGCTGGGGGTGTGTGCATGGGGTACCGATCCGGTCGGGGGGCGGGGTCCAGTCCTACCCGTACCCCCGGCCGGAGTACCCCCGGACCCCGCACGGAAACAGCGCCGCACAGGGCCTCTCGCGCAGCGGCCGGTGGGTGGCCGTCGCCGTCGACGGCCACCCGACGCCTCAGCCCAGGTGGACGATCAGGTCGCCACCCTCCACCCGCTGGGCGCCCTCGACGGCCACCCGCGCGACCACCCCGGCCCGCGGGGCGGTGATGGAGGCCTCCATCTTCATGGCCTCGATGGTCGCGACCGTGTCCCCGGCCGCGACCTCGTCGCCCACGGCCACGGTCGGGGTGACCACCCCGGCGAAGGGCGCCGCGACCTGGGCGGGGTCGTCACGGTCGGCCTTCTCCGCCTCGGGTGCGTCCGAGGCCAGTGACCGGTCGCGCACGTGCAGCGGTCGCAGCTGGTCGTTGAGGGTGGTCATGACGGTGCGCATGCCGCGCTCGTCGGCCTCGCTCACCGCCTGGAGGCCGATCAGCAGGCGCACGCCCGGCTCCAGGTCCACCACGTGCTCCTCTCCCTCGCGCAGGCCGTAGAAGAAGTCCCGGCTGTCCAGCACGCTGGTGTCGCCGTAGGCGGCGCGGTGCGCCTCGAACTCCTTGGTGGGACCGGCGAACAGCAGCCGGTTCAGCGTGGAGCGGGGTTCCTCGGCCAACCCGGCGCGGTCCGCCTCGCTGAGCGGTGTGGTGGCACGGGCCTCGCCCCGGCCGCGCAGAGCCTTGGTGCGGAAGGGCTCGGGCCACTCGCCCGGGGGCACCCCCAGCTCACCCCGGAGGAAGCCGACCACCGAGTCGGGCACGTCGAACCGGTCCGGGTCCCTCTCGAACTCCTCGGGCTCCACCCCCGCGCCCACCAGGTGCAGGGCCAGGTCGCCCACCACCTTGGAGGAGGGGGTCACCTTCACCAGGCGGCCCAGCATGCGGTCGGCGGCGGCGTACATGGCCTCGATGTCCTCGAACCGGTCGCCCAGTCCCAGCGCGACCGCCTGGGTGCGCAGGTTGGACAGCTGGCCGCCGGGGATCTCGTGGTGGTACACGCGGCCGGTCGGCGAGGTCAGGGCCGCCTCGAACGGCGCGTACACCCTGCGCACCGCCTCCCAGTACGGTTCCAGTTCGTTCACCGCGTCCAGGGAGAGCCCAGTGGGGGTGTCCGAGTGGTCGAAGGCGGCCACGATCGCCGACAGGGAGGGCTGTGAGGTGGTGCCCGACATGGAGGCCACCGCGCCGTCCACCGCGTCCGCGCCCGCGTTCACCGCCGCGAGGTAGGTGGCGAGCTGGCCGCCCGCGGTGTCGTGCGTGTGCACGTGGACCGGCAGGTCGAACTCACGGCGCAGCGCGCTCACCAGGCGGGAGGCGGCCGGGGCGCGCAGCAGCCCGGCCATGTCCTTGATCGCGAGCACGTGCGCGCCGGACTCCACGATCCGCTCGGCCAGCTTCAGGTAGTAGTCCAGCGTGTACAGCTTCTCGGCGGGGTCGGACAGGTCGGCGGTGTAGCACAGGGCGACCTCGGCGAGCCCGGTGCCGGTCTCCCGTACCGCGTCGATCGCCGGGCGCATCTGCTCGACGTCGTTCAGGGCGTCGAAGACCCGGAAGACGTCCACACCGGTGGCGGCGGCCTCCCGCACGAAGGCCCGCGTCACCTCGGTGGGGTAGGGGGTGTACCCGACCGTGTTGCGGCCGCGCAGCAGCATCTGGAGGGCCACGTTGGGCACGGCCTCGCGCAGCGCCGCGAGCCGCTCCCACGGGTCCTCGGCCAGGAACCGCAGGGCCACGTCGTAGGTGGCGCCGCCCCAGCACTCCAGGGACAGCAGCTCGGGCAGGGTGTGCGCCACGGCGGGCGCGGCCGCCAGGAGGTCCTGGGTGCGCACCCGTGTGGCCAGCAGCGACTGGTGGGCGTCCCGGAAGGTGGTGTCGGTGACCCCCAGGACGTCGGACTCGCGCAGCCAGCGGGCGAACCCCTCGGGGCCGAGTTCGCGCAGGCGCTGCCGGGACCCCGCGGGCGGGGCCGTCTCGGGGACGGCGGGCAGCTTGGAGGCGGGGTCGATCAGGTGGGGGCGTTCCCCGTGCGGCTTGTTGACCGTCACGTCGGCCAGGTAGGTGAGCAGGCGGGTGCCCCGGTCCGCTGAGGGGCGCGCGGTCAGCAGCTGGGGGCGCTCCTCGATGAAGGAGGTGGTCACCCGGCCCTGCCGGAAGTCCTCGTCCTCCAGCACAGCCTGGAGGAAGGGGATGTTGGTGGAGATACCACGGATGCGGAACTCCGCCACCGCGCGCTGGGCGCGGCTCACCGCCGTGGCGAAGTCACGGCCCCGGCAGGTGAGCTTGACCAGCAGGGAGTCGAAGTACGCGCTGACCTCCGAACCCGCGGCCGCGGTACCGCCGTCGAGGCGGATCCCCGAGCCGCCGGGGGAGCGGTAGGCGCTGATCGTCCCGGTGTCGGGCCGGAACCCGTTGGCCGGGTCCTCGGTGGTGATGCGGCACTGCAGGGCGGCTCCGTGCAGGACGATCGCGTCCTGGGACAGGCCGAGGTCGGCGAGGGACTCACCGGAGGCGATCCGGATCTGCGACTGCACGAGGTCCACGTCGGTGACCTCCTCGGTCACCGTGTGCTCCACCTGGATGCGGGGGTTGAGTTCGATGAACACGTGTCGGCCGTCCCGGCCCACGAGGAACTCGACCGTGCCCGCGTTGCGGTAGCCCAGCTCGCGGGCGAGCAGCACAGCGTCCCGGCACATGCGCTCGCGCAGTTCCGGGTCGAGGTTGGGTGCGGGGGCCAGCTCCACGACCTTCTGGTGGCGGCGCTGCACCGAGCAGTCGCGCTCGTAGAGGTGGATCACGTCCTCGCCGTCGGAGAGGATCTGTACCTCGATGTGGCGCGGGTCCACCACGGCGCGCTCCAGGAACACCGTGGGGTCGCCGAAGGCGGTCTCGGCCTCGCGCATGGCCGCCTCGATCGACTCCCGCAGCGCGGCGGGCGCGTCCACCCGGCGCATGCCCCTGCCGCCGCCACCGGCCACGGCCTTGACGAACACCGGGAAGCCGATCTCCTCGGCGGCGCCGACCAGCCCGTCCACGTCCGTGGAGGGCGCGGTGGAGTCCAGGACGGGGATGCCCGCCCGCTTGGCCGCGGCGATCGCGGTCGCCTTGTTGCCGGTCAGCTCCAGCACCTCGGCGGGCGGGCCCACGAAGGTGATGCCCGCCTCCGCGCAGGCCCGTGCCAGGGCCGGGTTCTCGGACAGGAAGCCGTAGCCGGGGTACACGGCGTCGGCACCCGCCTCCCGTGCCGCGCGGACGACCTCGTCCACTGAGAGGTAGGCGCGGACGGGGTGTCCGGGTTCGCCGATCTGGTAGGCCTCGTCGGCCTTGAGTCGGTGCAGCGAGTGGCGGTCCTCGTGGGGGAAGACCGCGACGGTGCGGGCTCCCAGTTCGTGCCCCGCGCGCAGGGCGCGGATGGCGATCTCACCTCTGTTGGCCACCAAGATCTTCTCGAACATGCCGGATGCCTCCTGGACTCCGTGACGCGGTACCGGTCGGGTCGGCGCCGTCGCCGGTGTGGCCGGTACTCCGGGTGCTGCCAGTGGCCGCTCGGGGCGCCACTCCAGGGAAGCGGTGCCCAGGCACGGCCACGGGAACCCTAACGAGCGGTGCCGGGTTCGGTGGAGGGCGGGGTTACCCGTGGGTAGTTTCGTGCTCCGCTGGGGCCTTTGCGTTCGCCTGGGCGGGTTCGGGTCCTGTGCCCCAGGGGGTGCTGTCCGCTCGCGTGTGGTGGGGCGAAGAGGGGGATGGGCGGTGTCGGCTGGGGCGTGTTCCTGGATGCTTTCGCTGGTGGCGGCGGAGCCGCGATCGGTGCGAGGGGCCGTCCGGGCCGTCTCCCGCGATCCGTGGAGCGAAGCAGCTGTGCGCCGCCACGCTAGTTCCGCAGGCTCGCACAGCGGGGGCCCGCTCAGGGTGGCTGTCCGGGCCTCATCCGCGCAGCGAGGGGCGGTCGGGGGCGAGCGCGGAACGATCCGGGGCCCTAGTGGCTCAGGAGCTGGACGGCGGCCTCCACGGCCGCGCGGTGCCCGTCCAGGGGAGCGCCCTCGGGGAGCCGGGCTCCGCCGATCCAGAGTCCGTCGATGATCACCAGGATCATCTCGGCGGTGGCCTCCAGGTCCCTGTCGGGGGTCAGGGCGTTCTGGTCCCGGGCGTACTCCAGGAGACGGAGGAAGCTGACGCGGGTCTGTTCGGTGAGTGTCCGGAGGGTGTCCGCGAACGCGGGGTCCACCGCCGCCCGGGCGTAGAAGGCCGCCCAGATGCGGGCCTGGGCCAGTTTGCGTTCGTCGGTGGGCAGCATCTCCAGGAGGACCTGGCGCAGGGCTCCGGCGAAGTCCAGTCGGCCCGGGCCGATGCGTAACCGTCCGAAGCGCTCGGCCACCTCGTCCACGGTCACGTGGAGGGCGAAGCGGAGCAGCTTGTCCTTGGAGTCGAACTCCCGCTGGACCGCGCCCGCCGAGAGTCTCGCCTCCGCCGCGACGGTCCTGACGCTGACGCCCTCGAGTCCCTCGCGTGCGGCGATCCGGTGAAGGGCCTCCGCGATCTCACGGCGTCTGCTCTCCTTGTCCACGATCTTTGGCACGAGGTTCATTCTGGCACAGGGCGGGCATGAATGATACGCTCGTATCGATACGGACGTATTAAGGTTGTGCTCGCTTGACCACTGTCGCCCCCACCCGCTCACGGGGTCTCCTCACAGGCTCGGCCCTGCTGTGCCTGCCAGCCCTGGCCGGGCTCGGCCTGGTGCTCCTGCCACCCCTCTCTCTGGCGATGTGGCAGGCCGCGCTGGTCGTGCTCGAGTTCTCGGCCCTGTTCGCGCTGCCCGCGCTGTGCGGGGCGCTGCTGGCGTTGGGAGCCCGGCGCTCGGGCGGTGGTCGCGGAGCGTTCCTGCTCGCCGCCCTGAACGCGCTCCTGATGGTCCTGGCCCTGGTCCCCTCGGTCTCCGTCTGGCAGACGGCCCGTGCCGAGGGTGCGCGGCTCGACCCGTTCCAGTACGCGGCCGGGTTCGCCACGTCCGCCGACCGGGAGCCGGTCACGCTGGAGTACGCCAGCCCCGGGGGTGAGCCGCTGGAACTCGACGTGTGGCAGCCCGAGGGCGGCGTGCCCGAGGACTCCGGGCTTCCCGTGGTCGTCAACGTGCACGGCGGCGCGGAGGACCTGCCGCAGAGCCTGCTGCCCCGCTGGGACACCTGGCTCGCCGACAGCGGGGGGAACCGGGTGGTGTTCGACGTCGACTACCGGTTCTTCCCGGACGGCGACTGGTCGGCCTCCCTGGCCGACGTGCGCTGCGCCCTGGGGTGGGTGTACGAGAACGCCGCCGAGTACGGCGGCGACCCCGAGCGGATCGCGCTCAACGGGCAGTCGGCCGGCGGACTCCTGGTGCTGCTCGCCGCGTACTCGGACGAGACCGAACCCAGTTGCGACACCGAGGTCCCCGAGGTCGACGCGGTCGTCGCCTGGTACTCGGCGACCGACGGAACCGCCGAGGCGCCCCCGGCTCCCTGGCGCCAGCGACAGTCCCCGGTGGAGGAGGAGCTGCTGGAGTCGAGTGAGCGCATGGTGGGCGGTCCACCTGAGGAGTACCCGGAGGAGTACGAGGCGATGTCCCCGATCCTCCAGGTCGACGCGGACAGTCCGCCCACCCTGCT
This sequence comes from Nocardiopsis sp. B62, assembly GCF_018070675.1. NCBI lineage: Bacteria > Bacillati > Actinomycetota > Actinomycetes > Streptosporangiales > Nocardiopsidaceae > Nocardiopsis > Nocardiopsis sp. B62. The sequence continues at coordinate 210,995 of NZ_JAGPXK010000003.1, forward strand.
GATCACCGCCGGGCACGACTTCTTCCTGGGGACCGAGGACAACGACCGTATGGTCGAGCACCTCGAATCGGAGGGCGTACCGCACCACCATGTGGAACTGCCGTGGACCGAGCACATGTTCGACCTGAACTGGGGAGGACTCTCCAGCCAGGTCGCACGGCAGAGTATCGGCGACTTCCTCGCCGACCATTTGTAGCTTCAATCAGCAATAGGCCGTCGGATTCGGTGCGTGACTTCTCCGTCACCGTCCGGCGGTCTTTTTTGTCGTGTTCGATTCAGGGCACCGGGAAATGCTCCGGGTTTCAACTTAAAGGAAGCTTAAACGAGACTTATAGGAAGGAGTCCGGGTGGGGCGTCCTTTCCGCTGGGCCACGCGTCGGGAGTGCTTCACGAACATGAATGGATTCCGGTAGGGACTCTCATTGAGGGGGCGCGGGGGGTCGCGTATGGAGGCGGAACGCCCCCGGATTCGGAGATTCGCGTACTCAAACATTCACGCTACGTGGCTGTTGGCCTCCAAGCCTTGTGCGCTCGGGGCAAGCGGGCTGCGTGAATCGACTCCACTCCGCACGAATCAACGCGAGGAAACCCGACTGCCTGCTCACCTTGGGCAATGGTGAAACCATTGAGGGGGCGGTACTCAGTCCCTTTGTGGGGCTGTGTGATCGGGTGCTTGGTATTTCGTCGTTCGATTCCCTGGGAAGTGTTGACAAGAATGATTGCCTCTGCTTCGATTTGGCAATCGAGCCATGATCAACTTCGGAACTGGTCGGGCGGACAGTGTAGGGCGCGTATCGCCACTGGTTGGCGGTAGACCGTGACGTAAGTAAGGGAACTCGTGACCAACCCAGTCGTGCGCGTAAAAGACATAACAAAGACATACGGTGATGGTCGGGTCACGGTTCCGGTACTTCGCGGAGTTTCCCTGGACGTCACCGAGGGCGAATGGGTCTCGGTGATGGGCCCCTCCGGCTGCGGCAAGTCAACGCTGTTGAACTGCGCTTCCGGCCTCGATCGCATCGACGGGGGCAGCGTGCTCGTCGAGGGCGAGGACATCCACGCCATGTCGGAGCGCAAGCGCACCGCCTGGCGCGCGCGCCGGACCGGATTCGTCTTCCAGGGCTACAACCTCGTCCCCGTCCTGTCGGCCGTGGAGAACGTGGAGATGCCCCTCCTCCTGGGCGGAGTGCGTCCGAGGGAGGCCCGGCGCAAGGCGGTCTCGGCGCTCGCGCGCGTGGGGTTGGGTGAACGCTCCGACCACCTTCCAGCCCAGCTGAGCGGTGGTCAGCAGCAGCGCGTCGCCATCGCCCGGGGCATTGTGCACGCCCCGGCGATCGTCTGGGCGGACGAGCCCACCGGCGCCCTGGACTCCGCCTCCACCTCGGAGGTGCTGGCGCTGCTGCGGGAGCTCCACGCCGACGGCCTCACCCTGATCATGGTCACGCACGACCCCGAGGTGGCCGCCTACGGCGACCGCGAGGTCCACATGCTCGACGGCCGCGTGGACCGCGTCGAGGACAACAACAAGTCGACCGCCGCCGCCACTCCTGCCGGGGGCGACGAGTAGATGAACGACGCAATCACGCTGGCCGTCGCGGTCGCGTCACCCCTGGCGCTGATAGCGCTGGTGGCGCTCTCCGCGCGGGGCCGACTCAGTGTCCGCATCGCCGCGCGCAACGTCTGGCGGCGCCCGGGGCAGACCGTGCTCGTGGCCATGGGCCTGTCCCTGGCCGCCCTCCTGTTCTCAGCCTCCTTCACCCTGGAGTCCGCGCTCCACCAGGCGATGCGGGCCCAGCAGACCGCCGACCTCGGCGGGGTCGACGCGGTCGTGACCCCGGACGGGAGCGGGGTCGGGGACGACGAGGACGACCGGCGGGACTCGGACGACCCCGACGACGAGCCGCCCATGCTGGAGCGCGACGACGTCCGCGCCATCGAGGAGGCCCTCGACGATCCCGACACCACGGTCTCCTCACTGCTCACCCTGCGCCTCCCGGTCGCCCACGAGCGGGCCGACCGCGGCGACCCGGGACTCACGGTGCTCGGCGCGGCCAACACCGACGGCGCCATCCAGCTCGTCGACGGTGACGGCGAGGAGATCGCGCGCGACGGCCTGAGCGAGAACGACGTCCTGCTCAGCAGCGAGGCCTCACGGGAGCTACGCGCCGAGCGCGGCGACACGGTCGAGGTCGCCGGACGCCAGGCGCGCGTCGTCGGCGTCTACGAGGCCGGGGCGCCCCTGACCCCGCCCGAGTCCGCCGTCGTGCCGCTGTCCGCGCTCCAGCGGACCGCCGACCTCAACGGCCGGGTGAACACGGTCACGATCTCCTACGGCGAGGAGGTCACCTGGGAGGAGGACGAGGACCCCGTCCGCACCGACCTCTCCTCGCTGGTCGAGGACAACGGTTGGAAGGCCGAACCGCTGCGCGCCTCCGCGCACGACAGCGCGGACCGCCTCACGACCGACCTGGCCACGTTGTTCCTCCTCTTCAGCCAGCTCTCGATGGTCGCGGGCGTGCTCCTCATCGTCCTGGTCGTCATGATGCTCGCGGGCGAGCGCCGCCAGGAGTTCGGCGTCCTGCGGGCGATGGGTATGAAGCGCGCCCGTCTGGGGCTCGTCCTGACCGTCGAGGGGCTCGGCTACGCGGTCCTGGCCTCGGCCGCCGGAACGGCGGCGGGCTGGTTCGCGGGCGCCGCCGCCTCACGTGTGCTGAGTGACCGGGTCGCCGACCCCGCCATGCCCGCCCCGGCTCTGGAGTTCGGTTTCGACCCCGTGGCCATGGCGACCGCCTACCTCATCGGCGTCGGGGTGATCACGGTCGTGTTCACCTTCGCCGCCGTGCGCGCCTCCAAGGTCGACATCGTCTCCGCGCTGCGCGGGTCCGAGGCGCCGTCCCGCCGCCGCTGGTGGTCCGTGCCGCTGCTGGTGCTGATCCTGTTGCTGGGCCTGGCCACCGTCGCCCTGGGCGTCCAGAACGGCACCGCGACCGAGACCCTGACCGGTCTCACGTTGGCGGTCGGGGGCCTCGGCGCGCTCCTGCCGAGGCTGCGTGTGCCCAGGCGGCTGGCCCACTCGCTGTGCGCCGCCGTGATCATCGTGCTCTGGTCCGTGCCGGGTGAGCTGTTCGGCGACACCGGCTCCGGGATCACCCTGTTCTTCCTCGCGGGCATGGCGCTGGTGGCCGCGGGTGTGTGGCTGTTCGTGGCCAACAGCGACCTCGTCCAGCGCTTCCTGCGCCGTGTCCTGGGGCCGCTGCCCTCGATGACCTCGGTCGTGCCCATCTCGGTGGCCTACTCCGTGCGCAACCGCGTCCAGGCCGGGATGACGATCGCGATGCTGAGCATCGTCGTCCTGACCATCACCCTGAGCGGCTTCGTCACCGCCGCCGTCAACCAGGTCTACTCCGACCACCGCTCGGTGACGGGCGGGTTCGACGTACGGGCCGAGTGGGTCGCCGCCCAGGGCGAGCCGCCCGCGCTCCGCCAGGTTCTGGAGGAGAGCCCACGCGTCGACACCGCGAAGGTCGCGCGCCTCGGCGGATACGAGGAGATCACCACCGAGGCGCGCCAGGTCGACACCGACGCGGACGCCGAGGAGGTCCGGGTGTGGGGTGCCGACGACGACTACCTCCTCGGCAACCGCTACCCGGTCTTCCTGCGCGCCGACGGCCTGGACACCTCCGAGGAGGTGTGGGACGAGCTCAGGCGCTCACCGAACACCGCCGTGGTCTCGGCCGCCATGATCCCCAGTGACTCCGCCGCCTTCGTGGGCGGCGGGAGCGACCTCGAGCTGGAGGGCGTGGACATCCTGGACGACAGCCTGCCCGCGAACCTTCGGCTGGAGGTCACCGAACCGGACGGCGAGAGCACCACCACGCTCCGCGTCATCGGCGTGGTGGACCGCAGCGCCGAGTACCTCGGCGACGTCGTCACCTCGAGCGAGGGCATGAGCCGGGTCACCGGTGAGGACAGCGTGCCCGGGAACTGGTTCATCAGGGCCCAGGACCGGGACGAGGTCGGCAAGCTCGAGGTCGCCGTGCAGCGCGCGCTCATGGAGCACGGGGTCGCCACCGCCCCGATGCAGGAGGAGGTGGAGTTCCGGGCCTCGTCCAACGGCGTCGTGCAGTGGCTCCTGATGGCGTTCATGGGCTTCGGACTCGTCGTCGGCTGTGCCGCGCTCGGGGTCGTCAGCATCCGGTCGATCTCCGAACGACGCAACCAGATCGGGGTGCTGCGCGCCATCGGCATGCAGATCTCCGGGGTCCGCCGCCTCTTCCTGATCGAGTCGCTGGTCATCACCGTGAGCGGCATCGCCCTCGGTGTGGGTCTGGGCTTCGCGGTCTCCCCCGGGCTCGTCGACTCGCTGCGGGTCGACCTGCCGGGGGTCGTCTACACGGTGCCCGTGTCCGTGCTCGTCGGAGTGGTCGGGGTCACCCTGGTGTTCTCCACGGTGGTCTCGGTCCTGACGTCGCGGAGGGCGGGAGAGGTCCCCCCGGCGGAGGCGCTCCGTGGCCAGTCCTGAGAGCGAGCCGGCTCCGCTGCGCCGCAACCGGTCGTTCCACATCCTGTGGACCGGTCAGTTCGCAGCGCAGCTGGGCCCGGGCATGGGGGCGGTGGCCTACCCCGTCATCCTCCTCGACCTGGGCGGGACACCGGCCCTGACGGGTTCGGTGACCTTCCTCCTGGGGGTGGCGGCGGTCGCCGCCCGCCTGCCCGGCGGCGCGGCGGCCGACCGCTTCGACCGGCGCGCGCTCATGATCGTGGCGCAGGGCACCCGGATGCTGGCCATGGTGGTCCTGTGCCTGGGGCTGCTCACCGGAGCGACGTGGCTGCTGTGGCTGGTGGTGTTCGTGGCGCTGGTGGACGTGGTCGGGCACGAGGCCTACCGCTTCGCCGAACGCGCCGCGCTGCGCCACATCGTCCGACCGTCCGACCTGTCCGCGGCGGTCGGCCAGAACGAGGCGCGCAACCAGATCGCCTCGCTGATCGGGCCGGTGCTCGGCGGATGGCTGATGGCGGCCTCGCGGACGCTGCCGTTCGGGGCGGCGGCCCTGGGGCACGCGGTCGCCGCGATCGGGCTGCTCTTCGTCCGGGAGCGGTTGCAGGAGCCGAGGACGCCCGCGGAACGGGGGACCGGCCCCCGGCCCCGCGTCTGGACCGAGGCGTTCTCGTGGATCTGGGCGCGGCCCGAACTCCGGGTGCTGCTGCTCAGCTGCGTCACGCCGAACCTGGTGATCACGGGGGTGATGCTCACCGTCGTCATGGTCGGCGCGGAGGCGGGGATCGGCACCGGCCAGATCGGGACGGTGCTCGGTGTGGCCAGCCTCGGCGGGATCGGCGGCGCGCTGGGCGCCTCGGCCCTGCTGCGCAGGTTCTCCGCCCGGAGCCTGGTGCTGGCCACCCTGTGGTGGCTCCCGTTCACCGTGCTGGCCACGATCCCCCTCATCGACCACTGGACGGTGGTGTTCCCCCTCGCGGCGGCCATGGCGGCCGCGCCGCTGCTGTCCATCATCCTCGGCACCTACCAGCTCCTGAACACCCCCGACCGCCTCCAGGCCCGTGTGGGCAGCGCCTGCACGTTCGTCACGGGGATCGCCGCGCCCCTGGGCCCCCTGGCTGCGGGGTTCGGTCTCCAGTTCGCCGGAACGCTGCCCCTGTTCCTGGGATTCACCCTGCTCATGTTGGTCGTCGCCGTGTGGGTCTCGTTCGACCCCAGCACTCGGCGGCTGAGCTCACTCCCCACCTCCCCGGACCGTGCTCCGGGGAATCCCCCTGACCACGCACCCCCCAGTGCAAAGGAAGTGTCATGAGACCGCTCCAGGATGTTCCCTCCACGTCCGGCAGCACGCTCTCCAACAGGTTTCCCGTGGGGATCCTGGGTGTGGGCTCCTACGTTCCCGACAACGTGGTCACCAACGAGGAACTCACACGACACCTCGACACGAGCGACGAGTGGATCGTCGCGCGGACGGGCATCCGCGAGCGGCGGTTCCTGCCGGAGGGGACCGGCACCACGGACATGTGCGTCGCGGCGGCCGAACGCGCCCTGAGGGAGTCCGGGACCGACGCCTCCGACCTCGACTGCGTCATCGTCGCCACCTTCACCTTCGACCAGCTGCTCCCCTCCACCGCGCTGACGGTGGCCGAGCGGATCGGCGCCCGCCGGGCGGTCGCGCTCGACCTCAACCAGGCGGCCTGCTCGGGCGGGCTGTATGGCATGTGGACGGCGCTGCACCTCTTCCAGGGCGGCCAGTTCCAACGGGTGCTGGTCGTCGGCGCGGAGGCCCTGTCCCGCATCACGGACCCGACCGACCGCACCACGCGGGTCTTCTTCGGCGACGCGGCGGGCGCCGCCGTGCTCGGCCCGGTGGAGGAGTCCAGCGGGGTGCTCTCCTGGAGCCTGGGCGGGACGCTCTCCCACGGGGTCGAGGTGCCCGCGGGCGGCACCAGGGAGCCGTTCGGCCCCGAGGTCCTGGGCACCGGCCGCCAGTACCTCAAGATGAACGGCTCGGAGGTCTGGGACCAGGTCATGACCCGCATCCCGCCGAGCGTGGAGGAGACGCTCAAACTCGCCGGTCTGCGGGCGGACGAGGTCGACCACTACGTCTTCCACCAGGCCAACGGCAACCTCGTGACCGGCCTGATGGACGCCCTGGGGCAACCCCGGGAGAAGGCCGTGACCACCATCGAGGAGTACGGCAACACGGGCGCGGCGACGATCTTCACCGTGCTCGACCGGCTCCGGGAGAGCGGCCGGCCCCGCGCGGGCGAACACGTGCTGATCGCCGTCATCGGGGCCGGTTTCCTCTGGGGCAGCATGTGCCTCCGTCAGCAGGCCTCCGCGGCCTGAGAGCGGACCAGGTCCAGCAGATCCCCCACACTGCCGAGATCCTCGAACCCCTCCTCCGGTACCTCCACCCCGCACCTCTCCCTGATCAGCAGACGAATCTCGTACCCGGCGATCGAGTCCACCCCCACGTCCTGGAGGAGATCGCCCCTTTCGAGTCGCGTTCCCGAAGCGTCGGTCGCCTCGAGAATGATGCCGAGAGTGACCGAGTCGTCCACTGAGAATTCCCCTGCCATTTTGTACCCCGATCTTCCTGTTCGATGAATCCGTGTCGACCAGGAATGAACATACAAGAAAACCCACCATCCCCACAGTGATTGGAATTTCCAGATGAGCGGGACCGAGTCGTACGAAAGCGAAGTCAAGAAGGTCTACGTCGAGCTGTTCGAGATCGATGTCGACCCGGAGTCGATCGGCGGTGACGAGGAGTTGTTCGGCCCGCAGTGCGACTACGGGATCGACTCCATGGACGTCCTGCGGTTCCTCGCGGACCTGCGCCAGCGCTACGACCTCGACGTCTCCGAGATCGCGACCGAGACCTTCCGCACGCCCGCGTCCATCGCCACCTTCCTCTCCGAGCGCCGGGGGGCCGCCGAGTGAAGGGCGCCCTGGTAACGGTCACCGCGATCGAGGAGGACGAGTATCCCCTGGTCGCGCAGTGGTTCCGGCGGGGCATGGTCGGAGCGCTCAGTACAGGCGGCTCCGCCAGGTTCACGAGCACCGCGGACATCCGCGGCGCCATCGCGGCCGGACCGGAGAGGTACGCGATGGTCCGCACGCACGACGGCGTCCCCGTCGGCCTGGTGCAGTGGCGCCAGCGCAAGTACCCCGGGAGCTACACCGTCGGCGGTGTCATCGGGGACAGCGAGCTCTGGGACTCGGGCTGTGGCGGGGAGGCGTCCTGGCTCCTGGTCCACGAACTGTTCCACGCCCACAACGCGCACCGGGTCGAGTTCGTCACTGCCGCGTTCAACGTCCGCGTCGTACGAATGCTGATCAAGTCCGGAATGGTCATCGAGGGAGTGTTGCGCGACTACTTCTTCCTTGACGGCGCCTATCACGACGCGATCGTCACGTCGTATCTGCGCGAGGAGTACTACAGCGCGGACGAGAACGGAATGACCGGCGACGCCTTCTTCGGGGACACCGTCCCCGCCTCGGACAAGTCCGAGGCCCGCGCGCTGTTGCGCGACCACATGCGTGACCAGTGGCCACAGGACATCCGCAGGGCCTATTCAGAGGAGTAGTGACATGACAAAGGAACTCAACTCGAAGGTCGCCCTCGTCACCGGCGGAGGCAGCGGCCTGGGCCGGGCCGTGGCGATGCGGCTGGCCGACCTCGGCGCCGTCGTCGCCGTGGGCTACCTCAACCGGGCGGAGGTCGCGGAGAAGACCGCCGAGGAGATCCGCGCGGCCGGTGGTAGGGCCCAAGCCCTCAGGGTCGACGTCCGCGACTACGAGGCGGTCTCCGCCGCCGTCCAGGAGCTGACGAAGGAACACGGCCGCATCGACATCCTGGTGAACAACGCCGGTATCTGCACGGCGGGCACCATCGTCTCCACGGACTCCACGGAGGGCTGGAACGACGTCATCCAGACGAACCTGGTGGGCGCCTACCACTGCATCAAGGCGTGCGCCCTGCCCATGATGCTCCAGGGCTCGGGTGCGATCGTCAACGTCTCCTCCATCCTCGGCCTGGTCGGCAAGGGCGGGCTGAGCGCCTACTGCGCCAGCAAGGCCGGGCTCTCCGGGCTGACCGCCTCCCTGGCCGCCGAGTTCGCCATGCACGGCGTCCGGGTCAACGCGGTCGCCCCCGGCTACTCGGACGACACCGGCATGATCCAGCAGTTCCCGATCGAGCAGAAGGAGGTCATCATCAACGAGCGCATCCCCCTGCAACGCCCGGCCCAGCCGGAGGAGATCGCCGAGACCGTGGTCTTCCTGACCCGCGAGGGCTCCAGCTACATGACCGGGCAGACCATGGTGGTCGACGGCGGCCTGACGTCGGTGATCCGGGGGATGGCGAAGACCAGATGAGCCAGAGGACCGCGATTCTGTTCAACCCCCAGGTCGCCATGCGCCCCGGGGACTACCGCGACCTGTACGAGGCCCTGCCCCTGGTGCGCCGCCGCCTGGAACAGGCCTCCGAGGCGATCGGTGTCGACCTGGACGAGGCCTTCCACTCCGCCGACGCCGACCTGGTCAACCAGGGGCCGCTGATCCGGCCGATGTCGGTGGCGCTCGGGGTGGCGCTCTACGAGTCCCTGCCCGCCGAGTACCGCGACGGAGCGGAGTACATGGCGGGCCTGAGCCTGGGCCAGATCACCGCCGCCGCGGCCTGCGGGGCCCTCTCGTTCGACGACGCCGTGCGCACCGTGCGGACCATGGCCACGGTCGAGGGCGAGGTCTTCGCCGGCCGGGACTACGGGAGCACCTTCTGCTACTGCGTCGACCTGGAGTCGGTGTTCGCGAGGATCGAGGAGCTCACCGCCCAGGGCCTGGACGCGGCGCCCTGCGCCATCACCGGTGACGACCAGATGGTCGTCTCCGGGGAGGCCGCCGCCCTGACCTCGGTCAACGAGCTCGCTGCGGCCGGGGGCGGGGTCGGTGTCCGCATCCCGCACGGTCCGCCCGGCCACTCGCCCATGCTGGCGCCGGCCGAGGAGCGCTTCGCGGCCGAGTGGGAGCAGCGCGCAAGGGTGCGCACCCCCAGGGTGCCGCTGATCTGCAACATGGACTCCACGCCGTTGGCCACTGCCGAGGAGGTGCGCGACGCCCTGATCACCCAGTACACCCGGACCGTCCACTGGTCCAGGGGGATCGGGCGCCTCCTGGAGCTGGGCACGACCCGGTTCGTCGTGGTCGGCCCCGGTCACTTCATCGGGAAGTCCTTCCGGTTCATGACCCTGGCCAAGCGGGCGAGTGTGGTCCGCTTCGACCAGGCGTCCTCCTTCACGGAAGAACTGGCGGGCCGGTCGTGAGGGCCGTGCTGTTCGGTGGGACGGTGCCGCCGCTGCACGCCAAGGTCGGGGAGTTCCTGGAGACCGACCCCTACGCCCGTGAGCGGTTGGCGCAGGCCGAGGAGGTCCTGGGCCACCGCGTCCTGCCCCGCTTCTCCCAGGCGACGGAGTCCTACTCGCCCGAGGCGCGGCAGGCCTACCTCGTCACCTGCGTGGCGCTGGCCGACCGGGCCAGGGAGGAGGACGGCGAGGCCGGTGTGTGCGCGGCGGCGAGCATCGGACACCTGCCCGCGCTGCACTACTCCGGGGCGCTGTCCTTCGCGGACATGGTGCGTCTGGGAGAGGCGGTCACGGCCTGCGAGAACGAGTGGAACGCGACCGACCACGGCCTGGTCTCGCACTTCATGTACCGGGTCGGGCGGGACCGCCTCGCGCAGCTGTGCGCGGAGGTGGAGGCCGAGGGCGGGCGGGCCGAGGTGGCGGGTCACTTCAGTGACACCATCCACCTGCTCAACGTCTCCGCCGAAAGCCTCCCCCTGCTCGAACGGGGTGTCCGGACCGGGGGAGGGGTGCCCGTGCTCACCTTCCCTCAGGCCGAGCACAGCGGGGTGAACGCCCCGCTGCGCGACCGGATCGGGGAGGCCGTCTCGGGTGTGCGCTTCCGGGACGCGCGGGTCGGGTTCGTCCGGGGGTCGGACGGCGCGCTCGTCGACTCCGCCGAGGACCTGCGCTCGCTGCTGCGGGACGACTGCGTCACCCCGGTCGACTTCCCCCTGGTCGTGGACCGGCTCCGCGCCCTGGGGGTGGACCGGGTCCACGTGATCGGGCCGGGCAACCTGTTCGAGCGCCTGACCAAGGAGCACTTCGACGTGACCGTCCTGGTGCCCGACGCCCGCGCCCGCGGCCTGGAGGTCCCCGACTCGGGCCCGGCCCGGGTGGGCGGCCGGGTCCCGTCCAACACGTGAGAGGGAGGGACAGGTGACAGGAAGACTCGTCATCGACGGCGAGGAGATCACTCGCGACCGCGTCCACCGGGACACCGCGGCACTCGCCACGGCCCTGACCTCGGCGGGCGCCGGACCGGGGCGGGGGGTCGTCATCGCACGTGACGACCCCTACACCGCGGTGGTCACCGCCCTGGCAGCCGAGTCGCTGTGCTTCCCGGTCCTGTGCCAGGGGGAGCGGTGGCGCGGAGTCGCCCGCACCAGGCGGGTGGCCGCCGTGGTCGCCCCGGGACAGGGTGGCGTCCCTTCGGTGACGGCGCAGCGGGACACGGGGCTGCCCGACTTCGCGGTGTCCGCCCACACCCTGCTCTACACCTCCGGGAGCAGCGGCGAACCCAAGGCGGTGGAGCTCTCGCACTCCGCGATCGGCTACCACCGGCACGACGTCGCCGCGCACGCGGAGGTCAACTCCAGGGACCGCATGCTGGTTCCGATGTCACTCCTCAACTCCTACGGCTGGGGCATCGTCCAGTACTGGCTGGAGCACGGGTTCGAGATGCACGTGGAGTCGCGGCTGAGCATGGACCGGGTGGCCGCCCTGCTGGGACAGGGCGCCTACACCAGGCTCGACGGGGTGGGTTCGATGTACGCGGCCCTCCTGGTCGCGGCGCGCCGCGACCAGGGTCTGGCGACAGCCCTGGGCGCGCTCCACCTGCGCGGATGCGGGGGCGACGTGCTCCCGGTCGGCCTGGTCGAGGCCTACGCGGACCTGGTCGGCGGGCCGATCCACGACGGTTACGGGCTCTCGGAGACGGTGGCGTGGGTGACCCAGTCACTTCCCGGTGCCTGGAGACCCGGAACGGTGGGCCCGCTCATCAAGGGGTCGTCCGCCCGGATCGACCCGGCTGAGGGGGAGGTACTCCTCCACGGACCGGGCCTGATGGACGGCTACCTGGACGACGACGCGGCCAACGCTGCAGCCTTCACCGAGGACGGGTGGCTGCGCACCGGCGACCGAGGGACGGTCGAACCCGACGGCCACCTGACCATCGAGGGGCGGATCAAGGAGTCACTGGTCGTCCACGGGGAGACCATTCCGCCGCGGTTCGTCGAGGACGTCCTGGCCTCCTGCGACCCGGTGCGGGAGGCGGCGGTGGTGGGCCTGCCGACGGGTCGGGCCAGGGGCGACCGGCTGGTGGCGTTCGCGGTGGTGGACCCGGCGGAACGGGAGGAGGCGCTCCCACTGATGCGCCTCGCCCTGAGGGACCACCTGCCGGTGCACCAGAGGCCCAGGGAGATCCACCTGCTCGACGAGTTCCCCCGTACCCGAACGGACAAGCCCGACCGCCGTGCCCTGCGGGCGCGGGCCGCCTCCCTGGAAGAGGAGAGGATTCCCGACAATTAATTGACCGGCGCACGCGAAGGGTGACCGGAAGAATGTGAATCCGATTATCCGACGGTGCCGAGGCGTCTTCGATGCGCACTCACCAGGGGATTCGACGATCCTCGGATTCTTTGCGCGACGAACGCCTCGGTCGTTTCGCCATGCCCTTTTCCGGTGCGTTGAGGCCGGTTGAAAAAATGCACGGAAAGCACGGGGAACGTGTTGACACGGGAAAATTGACACTCCTAGACTCGGCACCGTTCGCGATTGGCTTCGGCGCGAATGTCATGGATTCACCCGGAGAATTCGGGTCCACCCGACCCGTAGGCTCCAATCCCCTTTTTGAGATTACTGAGAGGAATGGTTCCCATGCAGGAGTTCGAGGAGATCATCACCGAGTCCGCCGCTGGTGACGAGGTTTCGGTCATCGACTTCGGCTGCTAGCAGCCAGAGACCGCCCTCGGCCCCAGAGGCCGACGACGAGGTAGTCACAGGCCCCGTGGCGGACCGGAGGATCCCGGTTCCCGCCACGGGGCCCCTGTCTCACAACCCGCGGCACCAGAGGACTGACCATGGCTGACAGCACCGTCACCAGTACCTTCCGACCCTCCAGGTTCAACGTCGTCACCAGGACCGACGACGGTGACGCGGTCGTTCTGTACAACTCCATGCGCGGGAGCGTCTTCCGCGTCCAGGACCCCGTCGGCCAGCGGGTGCACGATCTGCTGCACAACCGCCGGAGCGTCCTGCGCCGGCCGGGTCCCGACAGCGCCGACGAGTCCCGCCTCTTCGACACCCTCGTCACCAAGGGCTTCCTGGTGGCCGAGGAGCACGACGAACTGGCAGAGGCCGACGCCCTGCGCGACCGGCGCAAGAACCGGACCGACCGCCTCGAACTGATCATCATGCCCACCGAGGCCTGCAACTTCCGGTGCACCTACTGCTACGAGGACTTCGCGCTGGGCCGCATGCTGACCGAGGTGCGGGAGGGCATCAAGTCGCTGGTCAGGCGCCACCGCCGCGAACACGGCATCGAACGGCTCACCGTCGCCTGGTTCGGCGGCGAACCGCTGGTGGCCTTCGACGTGATCGAGGAGCTCAGCACCTTCTTCCTGGAGTTCTGCGCCGAGGAGGGCATCGAGTACAGCGCGGGCATCACCACCAACGGACTGCTGCTCACCCCCGAGGTGGCGCGGCGCTGCGTCGAGTTGGGCATCAGCAACTACCAGGTCACCCTGGACGGCCCGGCGCACACGCACGACTCCTCCCGCTTCCTCATGGGCGGCGGGAAGACCTTCGACGAGATCATCGCCAACCTGACGAGGATGGCGGAGACGGACGCGGACTTCCGCGTGATCGTCCGGACCAACTTCACCGAGGCGAACAGCGTCCACGTGCCCGAGCTCATCGAGCAGCTGGGCGGGCTGTACGCCGGTGACCCCCGCTTCGGGGTCATCTACCGCCCCGTCGGCGACTGGGGCGGACCCCAGGGCGAGGAGTCCGAGGCCTACGCGGGCAAGCAGGCCGAGATGACCAAGCTCGACCTGTGTTCGAACGCGGTGGAGTCCGGCCTCGCCCCCGCCGACGACGTGTTCCTCAAACCCAACGGCTCGGTCTGCTACGCGGCCTCCCCGTGGTCCTTCGTGATCCGGCCCAACGGTCTGGTCAACAAGTGCACCGTGGCCCTGCGCGACCCCCGCAACGCGGTGGGACAGCTCGGCGCCGACGGTGACCTGGGACTGGACCAGGACCTGATGAGTCTGTGGGTCGACAACGACGACGCCAAGGACTCCGGCTGCCACTCCTGCTTCTTCCGGCCCTCCTGCCAGGGCGCGCACTGTCCCCTGGTGCGCATCCAGGAGGGGACGCGGCCCTGCCCTCCGCAGAAGGTCTGGATCGGACCCACCATCACCACGGTGGCGTCGAACGGGAGGACGCGGTGACCGGCACGCGCGGCGCGGAGGTCGCGGTCGACGACGACGGCACCTGGTGCGCCTGGACCACCGAGACAGGCCGGGTCAGGGCCCTGGGACTGTGGGGTTCCGACAGCGGACGGATCATCGACCTGGGGCCGGGAACCGCCGTGTACGCCGGGGCGGGCACGGGGCGCTTCCTCCTCCGGGACGGCGGGTCCGTCCGGTCGTGGAGCCCGGCGGAGGGTTCGCGCGACGCCGGGACGGCGCCCCCCGGAGCCCTGCTGCTCGAAGCCCGCGTGCCCGGGACCGGCGGTGGCGACCGCGTCGTCGCCGCCTCCTCCGAGGAACTGGTCCTGCGCGCCGGGGACGGGACGGCGGTGTCGCACAGGCTCTGCGCACCGCCGTTGGTTCTGGCCTGGCAACACCGGCGGCGCGCTGTCCTGTGCCTGCTCTCGGACGGGACCGTCCTCAGGGCGGACCCCGTCACGGGGTCGGTGGAGGCCTCGGTCCTGCCCGGGGGCGAGGACCTCCGCCTGGCCTGCTACGAGGAGGTGCTGGGGGGTGTCTGGGTGGTTCCGGCCGACGCGTCCGGCACGGTCCGCTTCCACCGCACGGAGGCCGACCCCTCCGAGGCCGTCTACCGGCTGGACCTCGGCGCGGCGGTCGAGTCGCTGCGCGCCTCGCACAGCGGGGAGTGGCTCATCGCCCGGAACCCGGGCCGGGACCCCACCCGCCTGGTCAACGTCAACAGCGGACGGAGCTTCGACGTGCCGGGAGAGCTGGCGGCGCGCGGCGCCCCCTGCGTCTTCTCGTTCGACAACCAGTTGATCAGCGTCGAGGCGGACACCTTCGAGTCACTCCCGGTTCCGGCGCGGGCGGACATCCGCTCCCGCGACGGGTCCCTGGACATCGACACGTTCTGGTCGGCTCCGCCGCAGATGCACCGTGCCTCCCGCCCCCAGCGGCCCGTTCCGAGGAACACGGAGGTGGACCAACATGTCGGCACCCGTTCATGACCTTCCCCTGCGTCTGCTCTCCCCCGAGAACCGACTGACCAAGGTGTCGGTGTGGGAACGGGCCCGGGAGTGCGCCGCCGAGACGGACCGTGCGTCACGCCGGACCCCCTTCGACGCGGACGCCTTCTGCCGGGCCGCGAACCGGGGCGCGCTGGTGCTCGCGATGGCGGGTGACTTCGAGGAGAGTGAGAGGTCCTGTCAGCGCCAGGCCCGCGTCCTGCTCTCCCTCGTCAGGCGGGGGCTGCTGCCCCGGTCCGAGACCGTCCGGGTCCTCCAACCCTGGATCAACCTCGGCAGACTCCGGGTGATCCGCGGTGACTGGGAGGGCGCCCTGCCGCACTTCCCCGCGCCGGACACGCTGCGGGAGGCCGGGGTCTTCGCCGGAGCGCTCGGCCCCGAGCACGGGCTGACCCCGGACGAGGCCGAGGACGTCCTGGGCTCCGAGAGCGGAAGCGCCTTCGTCACGAACACCCACGTCGTGGAGACCGCCAAGGCACTGGCGCGCGGGCGGCGCGCGGACCTGCTGGCGGCGCACGTCAGCCGTTGGCGGGGGACCGCGCGCACACTCCCGCACGTGCGGGAGGCCTCGGCCCTGCTGGCGCTGAGGGGCGGCGCGAAGCTCCCCGCCGTCGCGCCGGGGACCGTGCCGACACTGGGGGCCACCGCCATCGAGGTCCACGCGTCCCTGGCCGACGCGTCGCGGACCGACTCCCTGCTGCGGTCCCTGGACACCCTGTCGGAGGGCGCTCCCTCGGCCGACCTGGTGGCCGTGCTGCGCGCGGGCGCCGGAGTCCTGCGCTCCCAGGACCGCGTCGACGACTGCGCGCGGCTCCTCCGCCGGACCGCCGACGTCTGCCGCGAACTGCGTGACGAGGCGGAACTGTTCGCGGTGCTCAGGGAACTGGGCGGTCTTGACCCCGTGTCGGGCGCGGCCCAGGAGGCCCTGGCCGTCGCGGCCGACAGCGGTTACGCGTTCGTCAGGGCCCAGGCCGGGGAGCCGCCACTGCCCCCGGCCGAACACGAGCCGCGTCTGGCGGTCCTGATCGCCGCCGAACTGGAAGCCGAGTCACGAACGACCCTCGTCAGGGAGACCCCATGATTCCAGCGCACCTGCCTCCCCGGACATCGCGGGGCGACCACCCGGTCCTCGAACGGATCGTCGGTGACTCGGACGCCTTTCTGGGGCACTGGGAACACAGCCCGGTGGTCGCGGAGGCCGGGCCCGCCGCAGGGGAGGCGTTCTCCCTGGAGACGGCGCTGTCCCTGCTGAACCGGGCCGGGCTCCCCGCGTCCTGCTTCCGGGTGTTCCAGGACGGCGCGCCCAGGCCGCAGGAGGAGTTCAGCTCGGGCCGCGGGCGACCCGGCCCCGGCCGGGAACCCGTGGCCGACCGCACCGCGCTGCTGCGCGCCCACGACGCGGGGGCGACCATCGTCTTCGAGGAGGTCCGCCTCCTCGTCCCCGAGGTGGAACGGCTCGCGTCCCAGCTCGAGGAGGAACTGGGCTTCGGCGTCTACTGCGCGGCCTTCCTGACCCCGGCCGGGAACTCGGGGGTGCGTCCGCACTACGACCTGGCCAGCGGATTCCTCTGCCAGGTCCACGGTTCCAAGTCCTGGTCGGTGGGCGCCCCGGAGACGCTGTGGCCGACGGTCCCGAGCGGCGCTTCCCAGCCGGAGTTCGCCCCGGTCCTCCAGACGGTGCTCACCCCGGGAAGCACGCTGTACATCCCCCGGGGGCATCCGCACGCCGGAACCGCCACGGACGAACTCTCGCTCCACCTGTCGTTCGCCGTGAAGCCCCGCACCTGGAAGGACGTCCTCCTGGCCCACCTGCGTGAGGAGGGCCAGCACGAACCGCTGCGCGAGATGCTGCCCCTCGGCCACACGGACCTGGACGGGCGGGACCTGCTGGCCGAGGCCCTGGAGCGGCTGAACGCGGCGGTGGCCGCGGCGAGGTGAGGGGACCCCGGGCTCAGACGGAGACGCCGCCGTAGGACACTCCGGACAGGTCGGCGAGCTCGCGCTTCCACGCCACCAGGTCGTCGGGGCCGAACCCGCCCAGGTGGTCGTGCCCGCAGGCCCGAGCCATCACCTGCATGAGTTCCACCGACGACCGCAGGAACCGGTTCAGCCGCTGGGCGGCCTCCGCCACCGGCAGGCGCTCGCGCAGGTGCGGCCGCTGGGTGGCGATACCCACCGGACAGTTGTTGGTGTGGCACGCGCGCATGCCCAGACAGCCGATGGCCTGCATCGCGGAGTTGGCCACCGCGACGGCGTCCGCGCCCAGGGCCAGGGCCTTGACGAAGTCGGCCGGGACCCGCAGGCCGCCGGTGATGATCAGGGTGACGTCTCGGCGGCCCATCCTCTCCAGGTGGCGGCGGGCCCGGGCCAGCGCGGGGATGGTCGGCACCGAGATGTTCTCCCGGAACAGCAGGGGAGCGGCGCCGGTGCCACCGCCCCGGCCGTCCAGGATCACGTAGTCCACCCCGATCCGGAGCGCCGCGTCCAGGTCGCGTTCGATGTGCTGCGCGGACAGTTTGAACCCGATGGGGATGCCCCCGGTGGCCTCACGGACCTCGGCGGCCACTCGGCGGAAGTCGGCGACGGAGACGAGGTCCGGGAAGCGGGCCGGGGAGATCGCCGTCCGCCCCACCGGGAGTTCACGCACCTCGGCGATCCGCCCGCTCACCTTGTCGCCCGGCAGGTGCCCGCCGGTCCCGGTCTTGGCGGCCTGGCCGCCCTTGAAGTGGAAGGCCTGGCAGCGCGCGACCTTGTCCATCGAGTAGCCGAAGCGCGCCGAGGCGAGTTCGTAGAAGTACCGGCCGTTGGCCTCCTGCTCCTCCGGGAGCATCCCGCCCTCACCGGAGCAGATGCCGGTGCCCGCCAGCTCGGCGCCCATGGACAGCGCGGTCTTGGCCTCGGCGGAGAGCGCGCCGAAGCTCATGTCCGACACCAGGAGCGGGATGTCCAGGACGAGGGGTCGGCGGGCGTTCGGCCCGATCACCACGCTGGTGCCCACCGGGTGGTCGTCGAGGAGCGGGGGCGTGTGGAGTTCGGCGGTGACGATCTGGAGGTCGTCCCATGAGGGGAGTTCGTGGCGGGGCACGCCCATCGCCGCCACCTCGCCGTGGTGGCCCACCCGGGTGAGCCCCTCCTCGGCCAGCTGGTGGATGCGGTCGTTGAACGGCTCGTCCGGGGTGCCCTCGAAGTCGGCGTAGGAGCCCTGGTAGGCGGAGCGGTCGTAGTTCTGCGGGTGGTCCCGTTCCCAGGCGCGGATCTCGTCCTCGTCGACCCGGACCGCGCCGTCCTCCACCCACGCCTGGAACCTCTCCAGGTCCTCGCCCTCGTAGTAGAGGTTGACGCCGCTGCGCGCGTCGTAAGCGGAGCCGTGGACACCGCAGACCAGTCGGTCGCCGTCCTCCACGGTGGCGTCGGACATGAGCGCGCCCCGGTGCTGACAGCGTCCGTACAGGACCCGTACCTCGTCCCCGGAGGCTTCGGAGCCGGTGGATTCGGCGTCGGGGGCCACGGAGGCCGCTGGCAGACGGATCACCGCCAGGTCCACGTTGGAGACCCGCGCGTGGGCGGGGCGGAGCGGTTCGAGGTCGTCCCAGTCGGCTACCTTCGTGGGCCGCATTCCGTGCTCCTCGGGTCGTGGCCGCCAGCGCGGGCTCACCGCGTGGGCAGGGGTCTCACGGCAGATTGTATTGACGTGAACGCTCTCCGTGTCCGGCGACATGCCTGGTGGGGGCCGCACACGGGGCGGCGCCCGCACGCTGCGGCCGTGGCCGGGCGTGCGGGCGCCGTGGGGTGGGGGCGAGAGCGACACCGAACGGGGTGATGTCCTCTCCGTGGACGTCAGCGCGAGAAGTCGTCCGGGCCCCGGAGCGGGCCGTGGTAGAAGTCGTGGTCGGGCTCGTCGTCGGGGACCGGCGGGAAGGTCGGACCGTTCTCGACCGTCGTGGGGGCGGCGGCGATGGCGATGCCCTGGGCCCGCATGGTCGAGGCGACCCTGGTGCGCAGCTCGGGGAGCATGGAGTACAGCACGTCACCGGGGCAGGCGGTGGCGTTGAAGTCCCGGTGTCCGCGAATCGCGCTGCCCGGGTTGAGGCCGTACGCCCCGCACAGCCAGGCCAGGGTGTCGACCAGCGTGTTCGTCAGGGCCTGGGTCGGGCCCTGGGTCATGTAGGTGCCCTCGTTCTCGATGCCGATGCACGTGCTGTTGTTGTTCGCCACGTGCGTGCCCACGACGTGCTGGCGGGCCGCGATGGACTCCGGGGTGCGGTCGCGCCCCTCCATGAGGAAGCCGCCACGGCTGATGGTGAGCTGCTGACCGGTGTCGATCCAGCCGTTGCTGTCCATGTGGTAGTTCTGGATCGACTTGGACAGGTTCAGGGCGTGGTCGAGCGTGTAGTTCGTGCTGTTGGCCGTCGCGGTGTGGTGGACCACGATGAACTGCGGCGGAGTGGCCAGGACCTGGATGGGGCTGCTCGGCGGACGCGCGTTCCAGGCGCCGCGCCAGTACAGTTCGGGCGCCGCCTGGGCGGCGGGGTCGACGGTCTCGGCTGCGGCGCCACCGGCGCCCAGGGCGCCGAGGGAACCGCCGAGGACCGCGGCTCCCGAAGTGAGGGCCGCCGTCCTCAGGAGCGCGCGTCTGTCCATTCCGGAGTGGGGGATAGCGGTCATGGCCGTCCTTCGTGTTCGGCTTGGTTACTTGCCAGTTAATGAAAAACACGAAAGCCGGTCGGGCGCAAAGGGTGAAACGAGGAATTCTGCTGACCGGGACCGGCCAACAGAATTCATGAAGAGCCCCCTGTGGCGCCACCATTCAATGATGTATCGAGTCCCTTTCGAAGCGGGTGTTCTCCGGAACGTCGGTTCGGAAGTGTTCACCCGAAGGCCGCGCGCAGCACCGCTACCTGTTCGCGGCGGAACTCCCGGACCACCTCCGCGTGCGGAAGGTACGTGTCGAACCCGTGGAATGCCCCCGGCACCACGGTGGTCGCACAGGGAACCCCGGCTTCGCGCAGGCGCCCCGCGTAGGCGAGGTCCTCGTCGTGGAACAGGTCCAGCGTGCCCACTCCGATCCAGGCCGGGGGCAGCCCGGACAGGTCGTCGCGACGGGCCGGCGCCGCGTAGGGGCAGACCCCCGCGTCCCCGGGGTCGCAACCGAGATAGGCCCGCCAGGCGAACCGGTTGCTGGCCATCGACCACATGCGCGCGTCGAGCCCCTCCAGGTCGCCGCGCAGCGCGGTGCGGTCGTCGAGCATCGGGTAGACGAGCAGCTGGAACAGGGGTCGGGGGCCGCCCCGGTCCAGGCTCATCTGGGCCAGGGCGGCCGTGACGCCGCCGCCGGCGCTGGCCCCGCCGATCGCGACGCGGTCGGGGTCGATGCCCAGCGGCCCGGCCTGTTCGACCATCCAGGACAGCGCCGCGAGGGCGTCCTCGACCGGTGCCGGGGCGGTGTGCTGGGGTGCCTTTCGGTAGCGGAGCGCGACCACGGTGACGCCGAGCTCGCGGGCGAACTCGATGCTGCCCTTCTCGTCCTGGATCGGACTGCCGAACAGGTAGCCGCCGCCGTGGCTCCACAACAGCGCGGGTGAGGGCCCCTCCAGCGACCGTGGCCGGTAGACACGGAGACCGAGCGACGGCGCGCCCTCGGGCCCCGGCGCGGTGTGCTCCTCGATGAGGAGGTCGGAGGGTGCCCGGACCGGCCGCATGCGTTCGGTGAGCCGCTGCGCCAGACGTGCCGTGCGTGGGCCGAAGGTCGGCGTCGGCAGGAATCGGGCAGCGGACAGGTCGGGGTGCAGCTGGGGCATCGGGTTCCTCGGGTGACGGGGGAGAGGTGAGGGAACGGCGGCGCCCGAACGGCCCGGGAGAGCCGGGCGTTCGCGCCGAGGCCCTTGGTCCGGGTATCGGCGTGTTCCTTCGTAGGAGGAACTCCGCCGGGCACGGCGGTGTTCCCGTGCCCGACGACATCACACCAGTTGGGAGCGTGTTACCACCGGTCGGGGTGGACGTTGGCCCGCTCAGCGGGGCCGGGGGTGCCCCGGCAGGACCGCCACCGGGACACTTCGTGCGGGACGCCAGAGGGACGCTCGCCGATGCCTCCAGTACCGACCGCGCCGCGCCCAGCCCCCGCGATCCCACCACCACGAGGTCGAACGGGCCGATGCGGCGCGACAGCGCGGTGCCCGGTTCCCCAGCGCCAGCACTCCTCCACGAGTCCTCGGGACGACGCTCCCGCACGTGCCGGGACGCTTCGGCCAGTACCCGGTGGCCCTGGTCGGAGACCTCCTCCTGCGGTGGGAACCGGGTGGGGCCCGCGTAAAGGGACATCACCAACGGCATCGCCAGGCGTACACCACGTGCAGCGTCTTCCCCCCGACCCGTCGAGATCCCAGCAGCGAGGGCGTGTCGTCGCAAGTCACCCGGACCGATCGTCCCGTGGGCCGTACGGGGTCTGCCGAATCCGGCGGGAGGCGCCTACGATGCGGACATGGGCCTGTTCACACCGCTCGCCGTACGCATCGGGGCCCTCCCGTGGCTGCCCCGACTCCTGCCCCAGATCACCTGGCTCGACCGTAGGCTGCACCGCCTCAGTCGAGGGCGGCTCGGACTGCTCGACCTCGCCGGGCTGCCCAACACCGTGCTCACCGTCAAGGGCCGCAGGAGCGGACGGCCGCGCACCACACCCCTGCTGTGCGTCCCCGACGGCCCGGACCGCCTGGTGGCCGGTTCGTCCTTCGGCGCGCCCGCCACCCCGGCGTGGGTGCACAACCTGAGGGCCGCGCGCACGGCGGAGATCGAGCGATCGGGCCGCCTGGTCACAGTGCGGGCCGAGGAGCTCAGCGGAGCCGCCAGGGACCGCGCCTGGGCGCGCATGAGCGAGGTCTGGCCCAACTTCGCCCTCTACCAGCGGCGGACCGACCGGGTCATCCCCGTCTTCCGGCTCACCCCGGTCCCGGAGCCCTGAACCCGGTTCAGTGCCGCCACGCCAGGCCGCGTCCCGGAACATCCACTCGAAGGTCGTGGCCCGCCGGAACGCCTCGCACGACCGCTCTCCCACGGGGGCAGACAGCCAAGGCTCCACCCTCCGAATCGGTGGCCCGATCGACGGCTTTCTCAAGGGCGGGTGTCCCGGGGGCGTGCCTCGCGTTCGGCTCCAGGTAGTGCCAGTGCAGGCCCTCCAGCAGCCCCGGGGAATCGGATCGCGGTAGCCGGTCCTTCTCGCGTCCACCGCCGCCGAGATGACGCTCCCCGGCCCGGGTGTGCTGGCCGTGGAGTGCCGAGCGCCAGCGCCGCAGAGTCGTGTGGGCGTCCGCGATGTCCGCGGCGAACCCGATCATGGCCTCACCCAGCGCCTGGTGGATCAGCTGGTCGTCGGAGTGGCCGAGCGCCTCCCGCCCGGTGTCCTACAAGTGGAGTCCGACGAAGAAGTGCTCGGCGCGGTCCGCCCGGTTGACGCACCGGCCCCGGGCCCGGTGGCCGTGTCAGGGTGTGCGGCGGCGGAGGGTGAGGGAGGCCAGGAGCACCGCGCCCACGGTGAAGGCGGCCACGATCAGCAGCGGCCGGTACACGTCCCAGGCGCCGTCCCCGGCCGCCACCGCGTCGACCGCGTCGATCGCGTGGCTGAGGGGCAGCCAGTCCGAGATCGCGTGGAGCACGTCCGGCATCTGGTCACGCGGCATGAAGAGCCCGCCCAGGATGATCTGCGGGAACACCAGCACGGGCATGAACTGCACCGCCTGGAACTCGGTGCGCGCGAACGCGCTGGCCAAAAGTCCGAGCGCGGTCCCCAGAAGGGCGTCGACGACCGCGACCAGGCCCAACGACCAGAGCGGCCCCTCGACGTCGAGCCCGCACACGTACACGGCGAAAAGCACCGTCACGAAGGCCTGGACGACGGCGGTGAGTCCGAACGCGAACGCGTAGCCGAAGATGAGGTCGAACTTGCCGATCGGGGTCGACAGGAGGCGTTCGAGGGTTCCGGAGCGGCGTTCCCGCAGCGTGGTGACGCTCGTGATCAGGAACATCACCACGAACGGGAAGAGGGCCAGGATCGCCGGGCCGATGTCGTCGAACACCGGTGTGTCGGTGAAGAGCCACGCGAAGAGGCCGACGAGCAGGCTCGGGGCCACCAGCAGGAGCACGATCGACCGGGGGTCGTGGCCGAGCTGGCGCAGGACGCGACCGCTCGTGGCGTAGGCACGTGTGAGGTTCATCCGGCCCCCCTCTCGATCAGGGCCAGGAAGGCGCGGTCGGGGTCGCTCGCTCCGGTCTCGGAGAGCAGCCGAGCGGGTGTGGTGTCGGCCATGACGCGACCGTCGCGCATCAGCAGCAGTCGGTCACAGCGCAGGGCCTCGTCCATCACGTGGCTGGAGACGATGAGCGTCGTCCCCTCGGCGACGAGGGAGCGGAACACCGTCCACAGTTCCTCGCGCAGCAGTGGGTCGAGGCCCACGGTGGGTTCGTCGAGGACGACGAGTTCGGGGCGGCCGAGGATCGCGACCGCGAGCGAGACCCGGCTGGCCTGTCCGCCGCTGAGCGTGTCGACCCTCCGACCGGCCTGGGCCCGCAGGTTCACCTGGTCGAGAACGCGCCCCACGTCGCTGCGGGAGGCGCCGACCAGGCGGGCGAAGTAGCGCAGGTTCTGTTCGACGGTGAGGTCGGAGTACACCGACGCGGCCTGGGTGTCGTAGGCGACGCGGTGCCTCAGTCCCGCGCTCCCGGCCTCCTGGCCGAGCACCGTGACGCTGCCCGCCCGGACACGTTGTGTGCCGACGATCGTGCGCATCAGGGTGGTCTTGCCGCACCCGGAGGGGCCCATCAGACCGGTGACGCCGCCCCGGGCCACCCCCAGGTCGAGTCCGTCGAACACCGAGCTGCCGCCGCGCCGGACACACAGGTCACGGACGACGACGGCAGCGGGTGGGTCCGTGGCGTCGCCTGCACCGAGGTTCATAGCGCAGCATCATCGGTGGCGGACCCGGTCCGGGTCAACGCGCCACTCACGGTGCGCGCCGCCTGGTGCGGCGATGCCCGGAGACGGCTGATACTCCGGGAGTCAGGAACGCAGCGGCGTGAAGTCGCGCGCAGCCACGAAGCCGGGCCGGCGTTCCCGGGCGGAGAAGGGCTCGACCAGAGCGTTCTCCACGCTGTTGAACACGACGAAGATGTTCGAGCGCGGGTACGGCGTGATGTTGTTGCCGGAGCCGTGCATGCTGTTGCAGTCGAACCACAGGGCCGAACCGCTCGGGCCGGTGAACTGCTCGATCCCGTGCTGATGGGCCAGTGCGGCGATGTCCTCCTCCTGCGGGACACCGATCTTCTGGGCCTTCAGAGAGGACCGGTAGTTGTCGTCCGGGGTGCGTCCCAGGCAGGGGACGAACGTCCGGTGCGCCCCCGGCATGAGCATGAGCCCGCCGTTGAAGGGATGGTTGTCGGTCAGGCCGATGGAAAGGCTGACCGCCCCCATCCGGGGCATACCGTCTTCGGCGTGCCAGGTCTCGAAGTCCGAGTGCCAGTAGAACCCGTTGCCGCGGAAGCCCGGCATGAAGTTCACGCGGCTCTGGTGGACGTAGACGTCCGAGCCGAGGATCTGGCGTGCCCGGTCCAGGATGCGGGGTTCCCGGATGAGCCGGGCGATCCGCTCACTGAACAGGTGCGCGTCGAAGACGGACCGCACCTCGTCGGACGCGGGTTCGGTGATGGTGCGCTCGTCGGCGCGGATACCAGGGTCCTCGACCATCGCGCGGAGCTCGTCGAGCGTGGAGCTGACCTCCGGCCCGGACAGCAGGTCCCGCTGGATGTGGAACCCGTCGCGGGCGTGGTCGGTGAGCTCCTTCGCGGAGGCCGGCCCGTCCGTCACCCCGGGGTGCACGGTCGGTTCGGCGCGTTCGATCCACCCCCGGCCCTGGGCAGGGTCGACACGGGTGGGGTAGTGGTCCTGGATCTGGGCGTCTACGAGTGTCACGGCAGACCCCTCCTCTCGGTTTCCTCTTCTTCCTTTCGGTGGTCGAAGGCGTACTGGTGCGTCTCGCGACCAAGGGCGACGATCCGCCCCCTGCCCTACGCACTGCCCTCCCACGAACCGGATATTCATCGCGGGATCGCGGATGGCGCCCCGGCGGCCAGCACGGGGACAACGGGGTTCCAACAGGGGTTGTACGGCCGGAACATGGAGCGGAACGGAGGAACATGTCGGCCCTACGGCCGGTCTGCTCCAAGGCCCTCGCTGCCTCATGGGAGGAAACACGGGCCAAAATCCGCCCGGGGGAGTTCCCGGTGCGGACCGAAGGCCGTGCGGGGAGCGTCAGGCGGTGGCGTCGGCCCCGTTGGCCGCGGCGGCGTCCGAGGGCACGCCGAACCCGCCGACGAGGCTGGCGTAACGGTCGCTCACGGCGCGGATCCCCTGCTGAAGGGCGTTGAGGTCCTCGATGCTCAGGCCCATGAGCACGCTGTCGTTGAACTCCGGGCGTTCCATCACCAGGCGCTGGGCGAGTGCCGCCCCCCGGGAGGTGGCGTGGACGCGGCGGACGCGGTGGTCGTCGGGGTCCTCCGAGCGCGTGGCCATGCCCTGGGACGCGAGCCGGTCTACCAGGCCCGACATGGTGGCCATGGACACCCCGAAGGATTCGGCCAGTCCCCGACCGGTCGCTCCCTCGCGCGTGGTGACCAGGACCATGAGGACCTTGAGCTGTTGGATCGTGAGGTTCATCGAGAGCAGGTGCTGGACCTGCGCGGGGAGCGCGGCCTGCTCCATGGCCGCGGTCAGGGCCCTGATCTCGTGCACGACGCGTGCGCGTTCTCCCTGCTCCGTGGCGTCTGGTCCCATGCGATCAGGATAGCTCCGCCCCGACGGAGACTCGGCTGACGAAATACTTAGCCTGATGCTAATCTTTTTTGCATGGAGGCGCGCCGCCTCCCGCGCGGAACCCCGGGTGCCCAGTCCGGCACGGGCCCGTTCCGCGTTCCGGTCGCCCCCGCCGGTTCGGCGCTCGCGCCCCCATCACCATCGGCGACGAAGTTGGGAAGCCCCATGGGCACTGCACCAGACACGCGAACGGCGATCGAGGCTGACGCGGCGGAGCTCGACATCCAGGGTCTGCGGGCCCGCTACGCGAAGGAACGGGAACGCCGCGTCCGGCCCGACGGCGCGTCCCAGTACCGTTCCGCCTCCGGAGACTTCGGCTACTACGCGAAGGACCCCTACACCCCCCGCACGGAGCGTGAACCGCTCACCGATGCCGTCGAGGTGCTCGTGGTCGGAGGCGGCTTCGGCGGGCTCGTGACCGGAGCGCGCCTGCGGCAGGCCGGGGTCGAGTCGATCCGGATGATGGACGAGGCCGGCGACTTCGGCGGTACCTGGTACTGGAACCGCTATCCGGGCATCCACTGCGACATCGAGTCCTACTCCTACATGCCCCTGCTGGAGGAGGTCGGCCACGTGCCCCGGTGGCGCTACGCCCCGGGGGAGGAGATCCGGCAACACGCCGTGGCGATCGCCGAGACCTTCGCCCTCTACCGCGACGCCGTGTTCCAGACCAGGGTCACCGGTCTCATCTGGGACGACCAGACCGACGAGTGGGTGGTCGAGACGGACCGGGGCGACAGGATGCGCGCCCGGTTCGTCATCACGTCGTCCGGTACGCTCACCCAGCCGAAGCTCCCGGGTATCCCGGGTGTGGAGACCTTCCGCGGCCACACCTTCCACACGAGCCGGTGGGACTACGGCTACACCGGCGGTGACCAGAGCGGCAGGCTCACCGGACTCGCCGACAAGCGTGTGGCGGTCGTCGGCACCGGTGCCACCGGAGTGCAGGTCATCCCGCACGTGGGACGCGACGCGGAGCACCTGTACGTGTTCCAGCGGACGCCGTCCTCGGTGGACGTCCGCGACAACCGTCCGACCTCCCCCGAGTGGGCCGCCTCCCTGGAGCCCGGCTGGCAGCGGGAGCGCATGGAGAACTTCCTCGCCCTCGTCTCCGGCGAGCCGGTCGAGACGGACCTGACCCGGGACGGCTGGACGTCGACGGCGCGCCTGCAACGGAAGCTGACCACCGGGGCGCTGGACACCAGCGTGTCCCCGGAGGAGCGCGAACGTGTCGAGGAGCTGGCCGACGCCCGGAAGATGAACCAGATCCGCGCGCGCGTGGACGAGGTCGTGGACGACCCGGACACGGCGGAGCTGCTCAAACCCTGGTACCGCTACATGTGCAAGCGGCCCTGCTTCAGCGACCACTACCTCCAGACCTTCAACCGGCCCAACGTCACGCTCGTCGACACCGCGGACCACGGCGGGATCACCCGCATGACCGAGGACGCGATCGTCGTGGGCGGCGTCGAGTACCCGGTCGACTGCGTCGTCTTCGCCACCGGTTTCGACGTCGGTGTCTCCGGAGTGGTGTCCGGGACCCTCCCGGTCCGGGGCCGCGGTGGGCGGGAACTCCTCGACTCCTGGAGCCGTGGCCCGAGGACGCTGCACGGTTTCTACAGCGACGGCTTCCCCAACCTCTTCCACCTGGGTCCGCTGCAGAACGCCACATCGGTGAACTTCACGCACATCCTGCTGGAACAGGCGGGGCACATCGCCGCCGTCATCGCGGAGGGCCTCAGGACCGGCGCCCGTGTCATCGAACCGGAGTCCGACGCGGTGGACGAGTGGGCCCGCACCATCGGCGAGAACGTGCTCGACACCGTCGAGTTCCAGCGCGAGTGCACCCCCGGCTACTACAACCGCGAGGGGGCCGGCCACGCGGGCGGACAGTCCTACGGCCCCGGCCCGGTGGCCTTCCACCGGCTGCTCGAGGACTGGCGGCGGGACCGAATCCACGAGGTCCTGGTCCGGGACCACGCGGTCACGGACGCACGCTGACCCCCTACGCCACGGAACCCACGATCGGGACGGAAGACATGGAATCGAACCGACGCGGTCACCCGCTCGTCGCCACCACGGGGCTGCTCATGGCAGTCCTTCTGATCGCCGCCACCACGGCCTGCGGCCAGGAGGAGGCCGCGGAGAAGGAGCGCACCGCCTCCCAACTGGTCCAGGTGAGCTCGGTCCACGAGGAGACCGGGATGACCCTGCTGGAGGGGCCCACCTTCGCTCCGGACGGCGGGCTACTCGTCGTCGACGTCACCGCTCCGGCGGGAGAACCCAAGGTCCTGAGGGTGGACACGGAGTCGCTGGAGGTGTCACCGGTCCTCACCGACGAGGCCAGTGTGTACACCTCCGCGCAGTTCAGCCCCCACGACGACCGGCTGTACCTGACCGATCTCATCGGCGGGAAGATCGACAGCTTCACCCCTGAGGGCGAGGACCCGGTCACGTTCTTCTCCGGCGACGTCGACGGGAAGCCGATGCTCCCCGACGACATCGCGTTCGACGAGGACGGGAACCTGTACGTCAGTGACACCACGGGTCACTCGGATCCCGTCTGGGACCCCCAGGGCAGGGTCGTCAGGATCGACCGCGACACGGCCGAGGCCACGGTCCTGGCCGACGAACTCCCGGCTCCGAACGGCATTTCCTTCACCGAGGACTTCACCGGGCTGTGGGTCAGCCAGTACGCCGCGAACCGCATCGACCACTTCGGGCTCAACGAGGACGGGACCGAGGTGGCCACGGCCCACACGGGTGTCCACTTCAACGGTGGCACGAGCCAGATCGACTCCAACGCGGTCGACGCGCAGGGCAACGTCTACCAGGCCGTCCACGGGCAGCCGAGCATCTTCGTCTACAGCTCCACGGGCGAACACCTGGCGACGGTGAGCGTCCCCGCCGAGGACGCCGAGGGACTGGACACCGCCACCAACCTGGCCATCGCCCCGGGAACGACCGACGCCTTCATGACGGTCAGCGGGGAGGACGGCGGCTTCGTCTACACCTTCGAGGCGCTCGGTGAGGGGATCCGCCAGTCCAACGGCGGATGAGCCTGCCCGCGGACCGGTGAGCCCGGGCGTCCGCGCCGGAGGGAGGAGGCCTGCCTCCCTCCGGCAGCCGCACGTGCTCCTGGCGGGGGAGAGCGTGTCCCGTGGACCGCGCGACGCGTCCCCGGTCCGCTTCCCGGACATCGTCCCCGCCGGTGTGTCGGCGACCTGGTCGTCCGTGTCCGGCGTGCTCATCGGGCGGCGGATCCGCGGACGAACCCCACCGCCCTCGCACCGCGTTCCCCCTTCGTCAGCCCCTCGTCGACGGTGGGCTGATCACGGCCTGGTCCCCACTGACCGCCGTGCGGCACGGGAACCTCCGGCTCGGTGTGGGCTGCCTGGTGCCGTGCGCGGTCATGCTGGCGATCGCCCGGCCGTCGGGGCCGTGGATCCGTCCGCCGCGAGCTCGTCAGCGGGCCCGGGGTCTCCCTCCAGGGCGCCGTGGTGGCGATCGTGCTCGCGCAGCCAGCGCACGAGGGACACGGCGACCAGGGTCAGGACGACGATGAGCGGGAACGCCGTCACGACCGACAGGGTCTGCAACGCGTCGGTGCCCCCGGCGGACATCACCGAGACCGACACGGCCGCGAGGACGAGGGCCCAGAGCACGCGGTTGAACCGTGAGGGCTCCACCTCGTTGGGAAGGTCACGGGAGGTCGCCGCGCCCATGATGTAGGAGGCGGAGTCCAGCGTCGTGGCCAGGAAGATCAGCAGCAGCGCGAGGAACAGCGGGGTGATGATCCAGCTGAGCGGGAAGGCCTCCAGCGTGGCGAAG
The DNA here is from genome assembly GCF_018070675.1 of Nocardiopsis sp. B62. NCBI lineage: Bacteria > Bacillati > Actinomycetota > Actinomycetes > Streptosporangiales > Nocardiopsidaceae > Nocardiopsis > Nocardiopsis sp. B62. The sequence continues at coordinate 240,766 of NZ_JAGPXK010000003.1, forward strand.
ATGGCCGGGACGGCACCCTCGGCCTCCAGCGTGTCGACGATGGGCGCCTGGCCCCTCAGGTCGAAGGCCATGCTGGAGTTGCCGAGCAGCGCGAACGACAGCCAGCAGCCCAGGCTTCCGAAGCCGCACATGCCGACGATGATCTGCCTGACGGTGCGTCCCTTGGAGATCTTGGCGCAGAACATCCCGACGAACGGTCCGTAGGAGATCCACCAGCCCCAGTAGAAGACGGTCCAGACCTCCTGGAAGCCGGATCCGCCGACGGGATCGGTGTAGGTGCTCATCCGGACGATGTTCTGGGCGAGCAGGCCGACGCTGTTGGTGAAGGTGTCGATCACGAAGACCGTCGGTCCGACCGCCAGGACCAGGAGGCCCAGGGCTGCGGCCAGGTAGAGGTTGAGGTTCGCGAGGCGCTTCAGACCTCGGTGCAGGCCCAGTGCGACACTGCCCGCGAACAGCAGGGTCCACAAGCCGATGACGACGGTGTTGAGGGCGGCGCCCGGCTCGACCCCGAACATGCGGGAGGCGCCCTCCGCGATGGTGGGCACGGCCAGGGCCAGGGAGGTCCCCGCCGCCCCGATCATCCCGAGGATGAACAGGACGTCGATGACCCGTCCGGGCCAGCCGTCGACACGGTCGCCGAGCACTCCCCGGCAGGCCTCGCTGAGGCGCAGGCGGCGGATCCTGCGCACGTGGTAGGCGTAGGCGAGCGCGAGGGTCGGAACACAGAAGACCGCCCAGGCGGTGGGGCCCCAGTGGAAGAGGGGGTAGGTGGCCGACCACTCGGCGGCCTCGGTGCCGTGCGGTTCCAGTTGGAACGGGGGAGCGGCGTGGTAGTGGGCCCACTCGATGATGCCCCAGTACATGAGGCCGCCGCCGATCGCGGCGGTGAAGATCATCGCGAGCCAGGTGGGAGTGGAGAACTCGGGCCGGTCGTCGGGGCCGCCCATCCTGATGCGGCCGTGTCTGCTGAAGACGAGCCAGACGAGCAGCACCGCGAGGCCGGCGACGAACCACATGTACACCCAGCCCAGGTCGGACTGGAGCCAGGCCAGGACGTCGCCGAGCAGGCGTTCGCCCGTTCTCGGCGCGATCACGAACGGTGCGCTGAAGCCGACGACCATGATCAGCGCGGGCCAGAAGACTTTGTTGTCGATGTTCCAGCGGATGACTCGGGTCACCTCCGGGTTCGAGGGCACGGGCCATCCAGTTACTACTGTGTTGCGCTTGACTAATCAACCAGTCAGAATCGCATCACGGTGGCCCGATCGCGCTGTATCCGGTTGCGTGTCGCTCCAGAACCCCTGTCACCACGTGCTTTGCGTTCCGATGGGCGATCCGGTCGACTCCTACGTAACGAAGTGACAACCACTCCTTCGTTGCGAAAATCGCCATCGCTTCGTTATGGGCGGCGGTCCGTCGGGTGGGCTTCGCGCCGTGAGGGCTCAGCGGGCGTTCCGACGATGGGGGTGGCCCACCGGGCACGCAGTGGAGCCCCGGGGTTTCGTGAGCGGTGGCCGGGCGCGTGCCGGCGCCCCGGGGCTCGGGGGCCTGCCATTCGGCGCATCACTCCGTGGGTGGGAGCTGTGCCGGTCGCCATGGTCCTCGTCCCTGAGTCGAGGCGCCGCGCGGGCGCGGGCGGAACTTCCGGAAGGGCTCGTCCCCTTCGGCTCCCGCATCATCTGACGCTTTCCCGCGCATATGTCCGCCGTGGAGGTCCGTAACCCTTTCCTGCCCCGTCGCGTAGGGGGGAACGGTGATCCGTCATCGCGATGACCAACGCCAGTGGCGCCTCCAGCGGTTGAGTGACCGGGCGATTCCAGTGAAGGTTCGACTGCGGGTGATCGGGTGCCGAGGAAGGCCTCGCAAGCTCCTCTTCCGTGCTGACAAGGGAAGGGTTCGGGGAGTTCCGCTGCGCGTTTTCCGTGCTTTTGCGTTTGCGCGAGAAAACTGTGTCGACTCGCCTTTTCTGCGGGGCGGGAAGCCGCAATGATCCGCCTCTTCGGGCGTCCGGGAAGTGAGGCCCACTTCGCCACGCCCCTGCCGGAACCGAGTCCCGGACTTTGGGTCCCTGTGCCCCTGCCTGATGGTGCGCCCTCCTCTGCCGGTGTGCCTTGGGGGCCACAGTCGCCTCGGCTCCGGGTGGCGCGTCGGCCGCGGTCCGGCCGCGGCGGGCGAGCGGTGGCTGCCGCCCGTGGGGGAGCCCATTCTGTTTCCCGGAAATAATTACGCTGTTATGGAATGGGTTGCCCCGGGGTAGCAGTCTGGAAGAAGACACTCGTCCCCGCGTCACGCATGATTGATCCAGGATTTTCGGTTTATCGCTCTCTCTCTGGATTGTACGGGGTTGGGTTATGAAAAGCACCAGAATTGCAGTGGTGGGAATCGGTCTGACCTACCCGGACGCGAACTCTCCCAGTGAGCTGTGGGAGAACGTCCTCGCAGGAAGGAGGGCTTTTCGCAGGCTTCCGGACGAGCGCATGAACCTGGCGGACTACTGGTCGGAGAATCCCTCCGCCGAGGACAGGTTCTACTCGAAGAAGGCCGCCGTCCTTCGGGGGTTCACTTTCGACAGAGTGCGGTACCGGGTTTCCGGGAGCTCTTTTCGGTCAACCGACATGACGCACTGGTTGGCCCTGGAGACGATGTCCCGGGCTCTGGAGGACGCCGGTTTCCCGGAGGGTGAGGGGCTTCCGCGCCGTTCCACAGGCGTGGTGATCGGCAACAGCCTCACCGGTGAGTTCTCCCGGGCGAACACGCTGCGGCTGCGCTGGCCCTACGTTCGCCGCACCGTCGCCTCGGCCCTGCTCGACCACGGGTGGGACGAGGAGGAGGCCGAGGGATTCCTGGCCAACCTGGAGACCTCCTACAAGGCCCCCTTCCCCCGCATCGACGAGGACACCCTCGCGGGCGGCCTCTCCAACACCATCGCGGGTCGCGTGTGCAACCACTTCGACCTCGGAGGCGGCGGCTTCACGGTGGACGGGGCCTGCTCCTCCTCCCTGCTGTCCGTGGCCACCGCCGCCACCGCCCTCGCCGACGGGGACCTGGACGCTGCTCTGGCGGGCGGTGTGGACCTGTCCATCGACCCCTTCGAGGTGATCGGCTTCGCCAAGACCGGGGCGCTGGCCACCGGCGAGATGAAGGTCTACGACAAGGACTCCAACGGCTTCTGGCCGGGGGAGGGGTCGGGTGCCCTCGTCCTCATGCGGGAGGAGGACGCGATCGCCCAGGGCAGACGAATCCACGCCCTGATCACCGGATGGGCCGTCTCCTCCGACGGCCGGGGCGGGATCACGCGACCCGAGGAGAGCGGGCACCGTCTCGCCCTGGAACGGGCCTACGCCCGCGCCGGGTACGGGATCGAGACCATCGGCTACTTCGAGGGACACGGGACCGGGACGGCGCTGGGCGACGCCACCGAACTCGCGGCGCTCTCCGGCGCCAGGACCGCCGCCGACCCCACCGCGCCCCCCGCGGCCCTCGGAACGATCAAGGCCAACTTCGGTCACACGAAGGCGGCGGCGGGGGTCGCCGGGCTGATCAAGGCGATCCTCGCCGTCCGCAACGGGGTGATCCCGCCCGCCACCGGCCACCACGACCCGCACCCCCTGTTGGAGGAGGAGACGGCCGCCCTGCGGGTGCCGGACCGGCCGCTCGCCTGGCCGGACGGCCACCCCGTCCGGGCCGGTGTCTCGGCCATGGGCTTCGGCGGCGTCAACACCCACATCACCGTGGAGGCCGCGCAGGGGCAGCGGGGCGTCGGTGTGACCGAGCGGACCCGCACCCTGGCCGCGGGCCGACAGGACGCGGAGCTGCTCGTCGTGGACGGCGCCGACCCGGCCGAGGTGCGCCGGAGCCTGGAGGACCTGGCGGAGCTGCTTCCCCGCCTCTCCTACGCCGAACTCACCGACCTCGCCGCCTCACTCGCCGAGCGCTCCGAGGGCCGCCCCGCGCGGGCGGCCGTGGTCGCGTCCTCCCCGGAGGCCGCGGAACGGGCGGTGCGCGTCCTGCTGACCCGGATGGACGCCGGGCAGACGCAGGTGTGGGCACCGGAGCTGGGTGCCTACCTCGCCCACCGCGCCACCGCGCCCAGCATCCGGTACCTCTTCCCCGGGCAGGGCGCCGGGACGGGTCGCACCGGCGCCCTGCGCCGCCGCTTCGGCGCGGCCGACCGGGTCCTGCGCTCGGCCGGCCTTCCGGAGGGCGGCGACCAGGTGGCGACCGAGGTCGCCCAGCCCCGAATCGTGGCGGGCTCCCTCGCGGCCATGGCCGTGCTGGACGATCTCGGCGTGAGGGCCGACGGGGCGGCGGGGCACAGTCTGGGCGAGCTGACCGCCCTGTCCTGGGCCGGTGCCGTCGACGGCAGTGAGGTCCTGGACCTCGCCGCCGCACGAGGGCGGGCGATGGCGCTGACGGGGCGCTCGGACGGCGCGATGGCCGGGTTGGAGACGGGGCGCCCAGCGGCGGAGGCCCTGGTCGAGGGGGAGCCCGAGGTGGTCGTCGCCGGGTACAACGGACCGGAGCAGACGGTCGTCTCCGGGCCCGCCGACGCCGTGGAGCGTGTCTGCGCGCGGGCCCGTGACGAGGGAGTCACCGCGACGCGGGTCAGGGTCTCCCACGCCTTCCACTCACCGCTCGTCGCCGCCTCGGCCGAGGTCCTCGACCGCAGGCTCTCCGAGACACGGTTCGCTCCGCCGTCCCCCGGCCTGGTGTCGACCGTCACCGGTGGTGAACTCGAACCCGACACCGACCTGCGCGCCCTCCTGAGGGACCAGGTCGTCCTCCCGGTGCGTTTCCACGAGGCGGTGGTCCAGCTGGCGCGGGGCGCGGACCTGCTGATCGAGGTGGGCCCGGGACGGGTCCTCTCGGGTCTGACGGCCGCGGCGGTCACCGACGTTCCGGTCGAGGCCGTGGACTCGGACTCCTCCTCGCTGGTGCCCTTCCTGCGGGCCGTCGCCGCCGCCTACGCGCTGGGAGCCTCCGTTGACGTGCGCGGGCTCTTCGCCGGTCGCCTGGTCCGTGAGCTCCCCGAGGAGTTCTCGTTCCTCGCGAGCCCGTGCGAAACGGCGCCCGGTCTGGACGTGGGACGCAGGGAGACCGGTTCCGCCGGGCCCGGGGACGGCGGCGACCAGGGAGGGGAAGTGACCGAGGAGAGCGGAGCCGCCGACACCCTGGAGCTCCTGCGGACCCTGGCCGCTGAGCGCGTCGAGCTTCCGGTCTCCATGGTGGGTGCCAACACGCGGCCGCTCGACGACCTCCACCTGAGCTCCATCACGGTCGGCCAGGTGGTCAACGAGGCGACCCGTCGCCTGGGTCTGCCGCCTCTCGAAGCGACCTCCGGCTACGCCACCTCGACCCTGGGCGAGTTGGCCGAGGTGATCGACGGGCTGGCGGACACCGCGGGAGCGGGCGCGACGGACGGAGAGGTCGCGGGCGCCGCCCCCTGGGTCCGGGCCTTCGAGGTCACCCATGTGCCCGAGCCCCTCCCCTCGGGGGTCGCGGTCGAGGAGGGGGCCGCCTCGGACGACGGCTGGAGCGTGTACGCCTCTGCCGGACACCCGCTCGCCGAACCCCTGCGCCGGTCCCTCTCGGGCCTGGGGAAGGGGGTGCTGCTCTGCCTTCCCGCCGAAGGAGGACCCGAGCTGGCGGGGACCCTGCTGGACGCCGCGCGGTCCGCGCTGGCCTCCGGCGCCGGGACCCGCTTCGTCGTCGTCCAGGGCAGGCGCGGTGCCTCCGGTGTGGCCCGGACCCTGCACCTGGAGGCTCCGGGGACCCTCACCACGGTGGTCACGCTGGCCGATCCCGAGCCCGCCTCGGAGGAGGGCCGACGGGACGCGGTCAGCCGTGTGACAGCCGAGGCCGCCGCCACGACCGGGTTCACCCAGGCCAGCTACGACGCGGACGGGAGCCGCACGGTGCCGGTCCTGCGCAACTCTCCCTTGGCGGCCGACCCGGAGCAGGGCCCGCCGCTCGGGCCGGACGACGTCGTACTGGTCACGGGTGGGGGCAAGGGCATCACCGCTGAGTGCGCGCTGTCCCTGGCCACCGAGTACGGATCGGCCCTGGCACTGTTGGGTCGGGCCGCCGAAGACCAGGACACCGAACTCGCCGCCAACCTGGAGCGGATGTCGGCGGCCGGGGTCCGCCACGTCTACCTCCGGGCGGACGTCACCCGTCCCGACGAGGTCCGGGAGGCGGTGCGCGCCGCTGAGGAGGAGCTGGGTACGGTCACCGCCGTGCTCCACGGCGCGGGGCGCAACGAACCGACCGCCCTGGGAGGTCTGACGGAATCGGTCTTCAGGCGCACCCTCGCTCCCAAGACCGACGGCCTGGGGGCCGTGCTCGAAGCCCTGGACCCCGACCGGCTCCGCCTGCTCGTCACCTTCGGCAGCATCATCGGGCGCGCGGGTCTGCGGGGTGAGGCCCACTACTCCACTGCCAACGACTGGCTCACCGAGATGACGGTGGAGTACGGCCGCGATCACCCGCACACACGCGTCCTGGCCTTGGAGTGGTCGGTCTGGTCGGGCGCGGGCATGGGGGAGCGGCTGGGCGTCGTCGAAGCGCTGATGCGCGACGGCATCACCCCGGTCGCCGCCGAAGAGGGGATCGCGATCCTCCACCGTGTCCTGGCCGACCGCTCGGCCGGGCCGGTGCTGGTCGTCAGCGGCCGGACGGGCGGGCTGCCCACCCTCGACGTCGAGGCACGCGAACTCCCGCTGGGCCGGTTCCTGGACCGCGTCCTGGTCCACTACTCCGGCGTCGAGCTCGTCACCGAGGCGGTCCTGTCCTCCACGGACGACCCCTACCTGGAGGACCACCGCCTTGACGGGGACCTGCTCTTCCCGGCGGTCATCGGCATGGAGGCGATGGCACAGGTGGCGACCGCGGCCAGCGGCCACTCGGGCCCACCGGTGATGGAGGGGGCGCGCTTCCTGCGCCCCGTGGCCGTCCGCCCGGGCGGGACGACCACCGTCCGGGTGGCCGCGCTGGTGCGCGACCCCGAGTCGGTGGAGGTGGTCATCCGCAGCGAGGAGACGGGGTTCGACGCGGACCACTTCCGCGCCGTCCTGCGGTGGCCGCGCACGGACCCGGGGCGGGGGAACGATCCCGCCACGGAGGTCCTCCCGGCCCTGCCCCGGGTGTCCGCCGACCCCTCGGAGCTGTACGGTGACGTGCTCTTCCAGGGCAAGAGGTTCCAGCGGCTTCTCTCCTATCGGCGGGCCAGTGCCCGCCACGTGGTCGCCGAGCTGTCCACGGCTTCCCAGGGGGACTGGTTCGGGACCTTCCTGCCGCAGGGACGGGTGCTGGCGGACCCGGGGGTGCGGGACGCGGCCATGCACGTCCTCCAGGCCTGCGTGCCCGACGGGACGCTGTTGCCCGAGGGGGTGGAGCGGATCGTGCTGGCCCGCCCCCAGGACCAGGAGGAGCCCGACTGCGTGCTCCTGGTCGCCAGCGAGCGGTCCCAGGAGGGCGACTCCTACGTCTACGACGTGGACGTGCGGGAACCGTCCGGCGGCGTGCTTGAACGCTGGGAAGGGCTGAGACTGCGCGCGGTCCGCAGGAGCGGCGGGCCGGGACCCTGGGTCCCCGCGCTGCTCGGCCCGCACCTGGAGAGGGAGCTGGAGCGGGTGCTCGGCGGTTCCCGGGCCGTGGTGGTCGACCCCGACCCCGCGTCCGGGGGCCCAGGGGGCACCGAGGAGCGCAGGGCCAGGACCGAACTGGCGGTGGGACGGGCCCTGAACCGGGTCGTCCGCGTCCGGCACCGGCCCGACGGCCGCCCCGAGGTCGAGGGTGCGCGGGTCTCCGCGTCGCACGGCGCCGGGCTGACCCTGGCGGTCACGGGAAGCGGGCGCCTGGCCTGTGACGTGGAGACCCTGCGGGAACGCTCCGACGAGGACTGGGCCGGGTTGCTCGGCGGCGGACTCATGTCGGTGCGCGACCTGGTCGCCGAACGGGTCCAGGAGTCCCCGCACCTGGCCGCCGCCAGGCTCTGGGGCGCGCTGGAGTGCCTGCGCAAGGCTGGCGGCACCGGCCGCTCGCTGACGCTGGAGGAGGTGGGCGAGCACGGATGGGTGGTCCTCTCGTCCGGGGACACCAGGATCGCCACCTGGAGCACCACCCTGAACGGGAACCCCGACCCGGTGGTGTTCGCCGTGCTGAGCGGAGAGGAGCGCTGATGTCCGACTACTACGAGGTCCGCCACACCGTCGGTTTCGAGGAGACCAACCTGGTGGGCAACGTCTACTACGTCAACTACCTGCGCTGGCAGGGCCGCTGCCGGGAGATGTTCCTCAAGGAGCGCGCCCCGGCGGTCCTGGCCGACGTGCGCGGCGACCTCAAGCTCTTCACGCTGCGGGTCGACTGCGAGTTCTTCGCCGAGATCACCGCCTTCGACGAGCTCTCGATCCGAATGCGTCTGGAGGAGCTCACCCAGACCCAGGTCCAGTTCACCTTCGACTACGTCCTGCTGGGAGAGGAGGGGGAGACGCTGGTGGCCAGGGGACGGCAGCGGATCGCCTGCATGCGCGGCCCGAACACGGCGACCGTGCCGACCCGGGTGCCCGAGGAACTCCGTGAGGCCCTGGCCCCCTACCGGGCCGAGGGCACGGCTCCGCGAGGGGCGGTGGGTTGACATGGCGGACCTGCGCCGGGTGATGTCCACGTTCGCCACCGGGGTCACGGTACTCACGGTCGGCGGTGAGAACCCCCACGGCATGACGGCCAACGCCTTCTGCTCGGTCTCCCTCGATCCCCCGCTGGTCCTGTGCTGCGTGGCCCGCACGGCACGCCTGCACAAGGCCGTCTCGGTCGAGGGGCGCTTCGCGGTGTCGGTCCTGTCCGCCGACCAGGAGGACGCCGCCCGGCACTTCGCGGACCGCTCCCGCCCGCACGGGTGGGCGCAGTTCGCCCCGGTGGGTTGGGTCCCCGGACTCCACACGGGCGCTCCCCTGATCACCGGGTCCCTCGCCTGGCTGGAGTGCGAGGTGACGGAGGAGGTCGTGGCGGGCGACCACTCCGTGTTCGTCGGTCGCGTGCTCGAAGCCGCGTCGGGGAGCGAGGACGCGGCCCTGCTGTTCCACCGCGGTGCCTTCCACGGGCTGCCCGGCGGTGCGGCCCCCGGCGCGCCCAACGGGCGGGTGAGAACCGCATGAGCGTGTCCGAGGTGGACCTGCGGCCGGCACCCGTCCGCGGGTCGGGGGCCGAGGAGGAGCCCCGCACCATGGCGGCGCTGCGCCGTGAGCGCGACGCCCTCCTCGCCCGTACCGAGGCGGGAGATCCCAGCGGTGTCGAACGCCAGCACGACCTGGGCAAGCGCACCGCTCGGGAACGCCTGGACCTGCTCCTGGACGAGGGGTCCTTCGTCGAGCTCGGGATGTTCCGACGCCGCCGGGACGCGGGCCCGGAGACGGAGGGCCGCCGCCCCCACACCGACGGGGTGGTGACCGGGTCCGGGACGATCGACGGCCGTCGGGTGTTCGTCTACGCCCAGGATTTCACGATCCTCGGCGGCTCGCTCGGCGCCGAGCACGCGAAAAAGATCCACCGGGTGATGGACCTGGCCCTGGACGCCGGCGCGCCGCTCATCGGGCTCAACGACAGCGGCGGGGCGCGCATCCAGGAGGGTGTGGCGGCACTGGACGGCTACGGAGGCATCTTCCGGAGGCAGGTGGCCGCGTCGGGTGTGATCCCGCAGATCAGCGTGGTCCTCGGCCCCTGCGCGGGCGGGGCCGCCTACTCGCCCGCGTTGGCCGACTTCACCTTCATGGTCCGCGGGACCGCGAGGATGTACCTGACCGGGCCGGACGTGATCGCCGCGGTGAGCGGAGAGCGGGTGGGCCACGACGAGCTGGGCGGCGCCGACGTCCACGGCGGCCGGACGGGCGTGGCCGCGGTCGTCCACGACGACGAGGATGAGTGCCTGGAGGACGTCCGCCACCTCGTCTCACTCCTGCCCGGCAACAATCTCGCTACCCCGCCCTCCGGCCCGCAGACCGGGGCGGGAAGGGACGTGCGTCCGCGCCTCGCGGACATCGTGCCGGTGGAGCCCAACAGGCCCTACGACATGCGGGACGTGATCGGCGAGGTGGTGGACGAGGGCGACTTCTTCGAGGTCCACGAGGGGTGGGCGCCCAACGTGCTGTGCGCGCTCGCCCGTGTGGACGGCGCGGTGGTCGGGGTCGTCGGCAACCAGCCGATGGTCCTGGCCGGAGTGCTCGACAGTGACGCGTCGCAGAAGGCCGCGCGCTTCGTCCGCTTCTGCGACGCCTTCAACATCCCGTTGGTGACCCTCGTGGACGTGCCCGGTTTCCTGCCGGGGACCGCCCAGGAGCACGCGGGAGTCATCAGGCACGGCGCGAAGCTGCTCTACGCCTACTGTGAGGCGACGGTCCCCCGGGTCCAGGTGATCGTGCGCAAGGCCTACGGGGGCGCGTACATCGTGATGGACTCCCGTTCCATCGGCACCGACCTCTCGTTGGCCTGGCCCGGCAACGAGATCGCGGTGATGGGAGCTGAGGGCGCGGTGAACGTGGTCCACCGCAGGGAGCTGCGCGCCGCGGCCGACCCGGAGGCGCGGCGGCGGGAACTCGTCACGGACTACCGGGAGCGGTTGATGCACCCCTACCGCGCCCCGGAGGAGGGGTTCGTCGACCACGTGATCGATCCGGTCGACACCCGGGCCGCCGTGGCCGAGGGGCTCGCCCTCCTGAGGGACAAACGCAGGGAACAGCCCAGGCGCAAGCACGGGAACGTGCCGCTCTGACCGATCGGGAGGAGCGCTAGGGGCCGGTCTCCTCCAGACCGGGCAGGCGGGCCGCGGAGTCCGCCACGGACAGCTCGGCGGACTTGTGGAGGTCGCCGCAGCCCACCATGAGGGACACGAGCTGGTCCTCGAAACACCGGTCCGCGTCGTAGGGCGGGACGAGGTAGGAGCCCAGATCGAGGGTGGTCAGCCCGTGGACCGCGCACCAGAGGCGGTGGGAGACCAGCTCGGGGTCACCCGGGTGGAAGCGTCCCGCGGTCATGCAGCGTTCCACGCACACCGTCACGTTGCGGAGCGTGTAGCGGCCGTGCTGACGGTCCGCCTCGGACAGGCTGAACCCGGCAAGGGAGCACCCGCCGAACATGACCGCGTAGAGGTGCTCGTTGTGAGTGGCGTTGTGGCGGAACGCCCTGCCGAGCAGGGCGAGGTCGGAGACCGGGTCGTCGGAGCGGGCCACTCCGGTGAGGTGCTCCTGCAGGCGGGAGAAGCCCTCGTGGACCATCGCGTGCACGAGCCCGCCGATGCCGTCGAAGTAGGTGTACACGGCCATGGTCGAGCTGCCCGCCTCCTGGGCGATCCGGCGGGTCGACAGTGCCTGGGGTCCTTCGTCGGAGAGCAGGCGGGCCGCGGTGTCGACCAGATGCGCGCGGGCTAGGGGATCTGCCTTTCTGGGACTCATGCGACCGATTCTGACCGTGGGCGCGGGTGGCCGCTACTTGTGGCTGGCGCTTTTTTCGGGCGAGCGGGGGCGCCGTGTTTCGGTCGCCTCTTCCGGCGGTTCCTGAATGGTAGGCCTCGCTCGGCCTTGTTGAGCGCGGGTTGCGGGTGGGGAGTCGCCCGCGGTATCCGGCGGAGGGCAAACCGCGCGGGAACTTTGTCGTAACCGCGGGTCAGAGTTTTCAGTCGATGTAAATATCCGCCCACGTTCCGTTCGGTTAATTGTTCAACAACTACGTTCGGTTAATCTCCGCCCAATGGGTAATCACTCAGCGTTGTGCAGTGTCACTTTGGGTGTTTTTTGGGGGGTACAAATACTGGGGCGGTCTGTCCCTTTCGTGTATGTATGGAGCAATCTGGAAGATGATGGCCGCTCTTGCTCGGTGGAACTATGAGGGTTGCTTGGCGGACCTTAGAGTCGGGTTGCACTGGGGCGAGTTCTTGCCTCTGGTTTCGATTGCGGTTTCCTGTGGGTCTGGAGCGGAAAGTAGGTGCGGTGGTCATGTTTATTTTGAATTCCCGTTCGAACTGGGGTCCTGCTGGTTTAGGTTCCTCGGGCTATCGACCCTGACCTGTTCTGCTTCAGAGTTCCTTTTGGCTGACTTGCATGCACGCCGAGCCCCTGTCCGACGGTTCGGATGAATGGGAAGACTTTCCTGACTTTTGCTGCGCCTGGGAGAATCATATGGAGAGAATGGACAGGTCCGTCCGTCAAGCGATCCACACCATGCACAAGCGTTACACGGAGCCGCTCACCCTCAACCAGATCGCGGCCGAGGTCTTCGTGAGCCCCTATCACTTCTCCCGGGTCTTCGCTCGTGCGACCGGTGTACCCCCTGGCAGGTACCTGACGTCCGTACGCCTGTTCGCCGCCAAACGGCTCCTGCTCACGACCGACCTCACGGTCTCCGACATCGTGTGCGGGGTCGGCTACAACAGCGTCGGCACCTTCACGAGCAGGTTCACCCGCGCGGTGGGGATGTCGCCCACCCAGTACCGCGACCCCAGAGTGGCCGAGCTGCTCGTCGTCGTGTCCCACGAGTACTCCTGCCTGCCCGGGATGGACGAGATGCGCCGGGCGCGCTTCCTGAAGCCGAGGACACCGGGGCCCTCCCACACGATCAGCGGAGCTGTCGACGTCCCGGAGGAGGTCGGACCCGTCGACGTGCTCGTCGCCGTGTTCCCCGAATCGGTGCCCCAGGGGTCACCGGTGGCCTTCGAGGTCCTCTCGGCGACGGGCCGGGCGGAGTTCACCATCGCCGACGTCCCCTCCGGGCCGCACGTGGTCATCGCGGCCGCGGTGCCCAAGAGCGACCGCACGCGTTCGGGAAGGATGCTCATGAGCTCGACCCGCCACCCCGTCAGGATCGCCAGGGGGCTGCGGACCTTCGTCCACCTGCCCCTGGAGGACGTCCAGGAGACGGACGCGCCCCTCGCCATCACTCTGGCGTCCCCGGCGTTGGCGTTCGAGGGCAAGCTCTCCCGCGCCGCCTGCATCCGTCAGACCGTCGCCTGAGATGGGTGCCCGTCCGCGCCCCGTCGGCGCCCTCAGACGAATGCTGCTCACACCGCAGCTCCACCACGTCGGTCTCGCGCACCTGGGGCATCCCGGTCGGGACTCCCCTTCGGCCCGCCACCTGGAGAGGATCCCCGAGGCGGTGGTCTGCGGCTTCGAGTGGGGAATCGAGGTCCGTGACCCCGGGGAGGTGGAGCGGCGGCTGGAAGCGGTCGCACCGGACCTGCGGGGGTTCGCCTTCGAGGGCGTGGCCATGGCCTACACGATCCGTGACGCGCTCCCCTTCGGGGGCAGGGACCGCACCCGCGACCTCATGCTCGGTCCGGCGGTGCCCCACACCTTCCTCTCCTACATCGGTATCGGGTTCGCGATGTCCCGGCTGCCGCGACCGCTCTGGCGCGACATCCTGCCCGACCTGGAGGGCAACCCCTACCATCCGACCATGAGCTGGCTGGCGGTCGACGGCTACGGCTTCGATCTGGCCTACTTCGACGCCCAACGCTGGATCGACCAACGGCGTACGCCCGAGCCCTACCCCTGGGAGGGCGCCCCCGACTACTTCCCCCGCGCCTTCGACCAGGGAGTGGGAAGGGCGCTGTGGTTCGTCCACGGCGCCCGTCACGACGGGGTCGCCGCCGCCGTCGGGCGTTTCGCGCGGCAGCGCCGCGCCGACCTGTGGAGCGGGGTCGGCCTCGCCGCGGTCTTCGCGGGAGGGGCTGCCCCCGAGGAGCTTCGCGAGCTCCTGGAACGGGCGGGCGAGGACGCGCCGCACGTCTTCCAGGGGGCGGTCTTCGCGGCCAAGGCCCGGGTGTTCTCCGGACACGTCCCCGAACACACCGAGACGGCCGTCCGGGCACTGACGGGTCTGGACTCGGCCGCCGCGGCCACGCTCGCCGACGAACAGCGCGTCGAACCGGGAGGCGGAGGCACCGAACCCGCCTATGAGAGATGGCGTGCGGGAGTGCGCCACCGTTTCTCCTAGCGTGCGACGACCCCCACACCCGCCCCGCACGGCAATTCCTGAGTAGATCCGGACCCGCCGCCGCGAGAAGGATGGGTGACAGACCGATCCGGAAGCGACGGGAGCGAGGACCAGTTGGCCACCGTGGTGGGCGCCCTGAGGCGCCGGGTGATGACACCCAACGCATCCGAGACGAGACTGGAGACCCGAGGGTTCCACGACAAGGGGCCACGGGCCCGAGAGGTCCTGGAGACCGTGGGGGAGTCCTTCCTCGCCGGCCTCGGGGACGCGGTGGAGACGGGGTCCCCGTCCGCCACCGACGAACGACTGACGGCGCTGCCCACCCGCTACCAGGGCTTCGCCTACGAGGGCGCCGCCATGGGTTTCGCGCTCCTGGACGGACTCTTACCTGGCAGTCGCCGGACCGCGGCCTTCCTCCGTGGGCCCGGTGAGGCCCACGTGTACATGGCCTACGTCGGGATCGGCTGGGCCATGGCCCGTCTCCCACGGCCGCTGTGGCCGGACACCCGGGGACTCGACCCGCTGTTGAGGTGGCTGGTCCACGACGGCTACGGATTCCACCAGGCCTACTTCCACACCGAGAAGTACGTGCACCGGCAGGTTCGTGACGCCAGGGCGGCACGGCGGACCGGGGACGGAGCCTACGCGCTGCGGGCCGCCGACCAGGGGATCGGCCGAGCCCTGTGGTTCGTCGGCGGAACAGACGTCGACGTGGTCGCGCGCCTGGTGGAACGGTTCCCCGCGGCTCGCCACTCCGACCTCTACGCGGGGATCGGCCTGGCCGCCACCTACGCGGGAGGGGCGGACGAGGCCGAACTCCACCGCCTCCGGGAGCACGCGGGGGAACACCGGGGCTTCCTCGCGCAGGGGAGCGCCTTCGCCGCCGAGGCCAGGATCCGGGCCGGGCTGCTCGTTCCCCACGCGGAGCTCGGCGCCGCCGTGCTCTGCGGGACGGACGCGGAGAGCGCGGCCCGCGCCTCACGCGAGCTGCGCCCGGACGCCACGGGACCGGAACCCGACCCCGCACGCCCCCGCTACGAGGAGTGGCGGGCCACCCTGGCCCGCGAGCTGGTCCCGCGTGAGGGGGGAGTGTCATGACCCGACCCGATCTTCGCCACCCGCCGCGCACGCCGCTGTCCGCCGCGCCCGCCATGTTGCGCGACCTCGTCGGCGACCGGCTCGCCATGATGACCACGGCGACCGAGAACCACGGCGACGCCGTGCGTATGGCCGCGGGCCCCAAGACCCTGTACTTCTTCAACCACCCCGACCACGCCAGGCGCGTGCTCACCGAGAACAGCGGCAACTACCACAAGGGCATCGGGCAGGTCCACGCCAAGAGGGCGCTCGGCGACGGGCTGCTGACCAGCGAGGGCGAGCTGTGGAAGGCCCAGCGCCGGACCATGCGGCCGGTGTTCGGCCATCAGAGGATCGCCGGGCAGGCCGACGCCGTGGCGAAGGAGGCGGCCGCCCTGGTGGACCGCCTCTGGGCGCGTTCCCGCAACGGGCCGGTGGACCTGGCAGCCGAGGCCACCGGACTGACCCTGGGAGTCCTGGGCCGCACACTGCTCGACACCGACCTCCACGCGTTCGACACGATCGGGGAGTCCTTCGAGGCGGTCCAGGACCAGGCCATGTTCGACATGGTCACGATGAACGGGCTGCCCGTCTGGCTCCCCTTCCCCACCCAGACGAGGTTCCGGCGCGCTCGCAGGGAGCTCCAGCGCATCGTGGGCCGCCTGGTCCGGGACCACGTTCCCGAGGGCGGGGACGACGCGCTCTCCCGTGTGCTCGCCGACGCCGCGGCCGAGCCGAACCCCCGTGCCCGCGCACGCCGTGTGCGCGACGAGCTGGTCACCCTGTTGTTGGCCGGACACGAGACCACGGCCAGCACCCTGAGCTGGGCGTTCTACCTGGTGGACCGTAATCCGGGCACCGCGGAACGGCTTCACGAGGAGGCGGTGCGGGTCCTCGGTGACCGGCCACCCACCTACGAGGACCTGCACGAACTCACCTACACGACCATGGTCGTCCAGGAGACCATGCGGTTGTACCCGCCGGTGTGGATCCTGCCCCGCAGATCGCTGGCCGACGACGAGGTGGGCGGATACCACGTGCCAGCCGGGTCGGACGTCCTGATCTGCCCCTACACCCTGCACCGGCGCCCGGACTCCTGGGAGGACCCGGAACGCTTCGATCCGGAGCGCTTCGACCCCGCCAACCGCGACGGCCGACACCGCTACTCCTACATCCCCTTCGGAGCGGGCCCCCGGGTGTGCGTCGGCAGCAACCTCGGGATGTTGGAGGCGGTCTTCGTGCTCGCGACCGTCTCCCGGGAACTGCGCCTGACCCTCGCACCCGGGCACAGGGTCGTGCCGGAGCCCATGCTCTCACTGCGCGTGAAGGACGGGCTGCCCATGACGGTCCGCCGCGCGCGGAACGGCTGACCGGATCCCGGGCCCGGCGCACCACCCCCCACTCCGCACACCACAGAGGAGACGACCATGCCCAAGGGCATCCCGGACGCCGGGAGCGTTGAGACACGGACACTGGAGGCCTTCGCCGACACCATCCTTCCCGGGGCCAAACGCACGCCGGACGACGCGACGATCGCCGGACGGTCGCACGACGCCGGGGCGGTCGAGGCGGGGGCGCTGGAGCTCCTGAGAACCCCAGCCACCGGCGTCACCTCGGGCCTGGGCGAGTTCGTCGGTCTCCTCAACGACCACGCGCGCCACCACGCCGGACTGTGCGGCCTCGCACTGGCCGAGGAGGAGCCGGCCTTCGTCCAGCTGCCCTTCGAGGAACGGACCGCGCTGGTCAGGGCCCTGACCGCGCCGGGCCACCCGGAGAAGGAGTTCTGGGTGATGCTGGCGCTCTTCTGCAACATGGCCTACGACAGCGCGGCCCACATCAGCACGCCCGTCGCCATCGCGGACGGACACCCGGGCCTGCTGGCCATGGGCTTCGCCGCACCCGACGCGGACGGGCTGCTGCGTTTCAAGGAGTACTCCTACGGCAGGCCCCTGGCCCGCCTCCACCCGGACACCACCTCCTCGGGGAGCCCCGCATGAGCAGCAACGACACCACCGACGTCCTCGTCGTCGGGAGCGGATTCGGCGGAGCCATCACCGCCTACCACCTCGCGGCGGGCGGGGCACGGGTCACCGTGCTCGAACGCGGTCCCTGGCTGGAGAGCGAGGACTTCGAGCACGACTTCCTCCTCGGCTCCTCCTACACCAGGGCCTTCGACTTCACCGTGGGCGACGGGATGAGCATCCTGGGCGGCAACTGCGTGGGCGGCGGGAGCATGGTGTACTTCGCCGCGCTGCCGCGCGCCCCCCGGTTCGTCTTCGACCGCAAGGGGTCCATCGGGCGGCGCATGTGGCCGAAGGCCATCACGAGGGACGCCCTCGACCCCTGGTACGACCGGGTCGCCGAGGCGATGGGGGTCCGCACCCAGGACTGGTCCGACGTCAGCTACCCGGGCGGGCTCTGGGGCGCCGCCTGCGACCACTCCGGACGCACGGCCAACCCCGTCCCGGTCGCGATCGACAAGGACACCTGCGTCAACTGCAACTGGATGATGGCGGGCTGCCGCTTCGAGGCCAAGAAGTCCCTGATGTTCAACTACCTGCCCGCCGCGCTCGCCCACGGGGCGACGATCCGGCCCCTCCACGAGGTGCAGCGTGTCGAGCGGACGGTCGACGGCGGCTACCGGGTGCACTACGACGTCATCGACGAGGACGACTACCGGATCAGGACGGACTCCGGCGTCATCGACGCCAAGATCGTCGTGCTCGCCGCGGGCGCCGGTGCCACACCCGTCATCCTCAAGCGCTCCGAGGCCGACCTCGGAACGATGCCGAACGCTGTCGGCCGCTACTTCTCCGGCAACGGCGAGCGCCTCAACACGGCCGTGGTCAACGAGGACCGCGTCCGCGACGTTCTCGGGCTGGAGCGGGACGACGAACGCGCCTACGAGGCCTTCCAGGTCGGCAAGGGCCCCTGCGTGGCCAACTGGGACCGGCTGGACGCCGACCTGCCGGAGTACTCCCGTTACTCCCTCGAACAGCTCTACTTCCCACCGGCGCTCGGCACCATCCTCGCCCAGGTCCCCGGAGCCCCGGCCCCGTCCTGGTTCGGCGCGGACAAGAAGGAGATGCTGCGCCGCTGGAAGTCGTGGCTGATCGTCTTCACCATGAGCGAGGACGACAACGAGGGCGTCTTCGGCGCTCCTCCGCCCACCGGGAACGCGACCCGGCTCTCCCAGCAGATGCTCGGCCGGGGGCCGCTCAGCTACCGCCCCACCATGAACACCCTGAAGGGCTGGGAGCAGTCGGACGCCGAGGTCAGGGAGATCCTCGAGAAGGACGGGATCGCCAGCGTCGCTCCGTGGACCAACGACCTGGTCGGTGCCTACACCGTCCATCCGCTGGCCTCGTGCCGCATCGGCGACGACCCGCACACCTCGGCCCTGGACGACCGGCACGAGCTGCGGGGCCACCCCGGCATCTTCGTCACGGACGGTTCCGCCGTCCCCGGCGCCCTCACGGTCAACCCCGCGATGACCATCGCGGCCCTGGCCGAGCGGTCCGTTCCGGGCATCGTCGACGCCGCCCGTGAGCGCGGCGTCGACGTCACCTACGGCGCTCCCGCCCCCGACGGCGCCACGTCGGGTCGCGGGAGCGTCCTCAAACTCGTCGGGCAGAGGACCTGAGGCGCCCGGCCCTCCACCACCGACCCCCGGGAGGTGCCCCGTGTTCCGGACCGCTCTGAGAGCCGCGGTCAGAAGATCCCTGAGAGACGTGCGCCATGTGCGGCCGGTGTCACCGCGAGCGGCCCGAGGCGCCACCGCCGCCCTCCACCGCCAGCTGGAACGGGACTTCGGGGTCCTCGCGCCACCGGTCGCCCTGCTCACACCCGCCCCCGAGTGCGCCGCGGCCACCTGGGTGGCGCTGCGTGAGTCGCTGCTGGTCGCCGGGCGCACGTCGCGATCCACCCGGGAGGCGGTGGCGACCGCCGTCTCCCGGGACAACACCTGTCCCTACTGCGTGGAGGTGCACGGCTCCACGCTCGGCTCGCTCGACCCGGCCGACGACGCCCGTGACCCACGCGCCTGGTCCACCGCGGACCCCGTTGAACGGGCCGAACTGGGCGCCGTCACGCTGACGTTCGAGCACATCAACCGCCTCGTCAACGTCTTCCTGCCCGACTCACCCCTGCCCGACTTCGCCCCGGCGGCGGTCCGGGGGACGCTGCGCCGCGCGACGGGCGCGGTCATCGCCGCAGACAGGGGGAGCCCGGTCCCCGGGGCCTCCCTCGAACTGCTGCCCGAACCCGCACGGAGGGCCCCGGTACCGGACGACCTGGGCTGGGCCGTCGCCGACCCCCGGATCCAGCAGGCCCTGACCGCCGCGGTCTCCGCGATCGACGAGGCCGGTGCCCGCACGCTTCCCGA
Source organism: Nocardiopsis sp. B62 (assembly GCF_018070675.1). Taxonomy (NCBI): domain Bacteria; kingdom Bacillati; phylum Actinomycetota; class Actinomycetes; order Streptosporangiales; family Nocardiopsidaceae; genus Nocardiopsis; species Nocardiopsis sp. B62. The sequence goes on from NZ_JAGPXK010000003.1 coordinate 260,210, forward strand.
CACCGTCCGGGGCCTGCTCCACCGGCACCTCGCCGAGCACGGAACGGGACCGGCCGGGGTCAGTCGTTCCTGGGCGCGGACGGCGGTCCGGGACCTTCCCGTCGCCGACCGCCCCCTCGGCCACTTGACCCTGCTCACGGCCCGGGCCTCCTACCAGGTCGGCGACGACACAGTCGCCGCGTGCCGGGAGGCCGGGGCCGACGACGCGGCCCTGGTCCGGGCCGTTTCCTGGGCCGCCATGACCGCGGCCCGCCACACCGTCCGCACGGCTTCGGCGCGGACCAGCCGGACACCACCGGAGAACGAGAGGAACCAGCCGTGAACAACCTTCCCAACGTCATCACGGAACTGCCCGCCGTCATCGAGCACCTGTCCGCCGAGGCGGCCCAGATCGACGCCCTCGTGGCCGATCTCGACCCCGTCGACTGGACCAGGCAGACCCCGGCGCCCGGGTGGACCGTGGCCCACCAGGTCGCCCATCTCTGCTTCGTCTTCCGGCTCGCCGGAACCGCCGCCTCGGACGCCGAGGCCTTCGCCGCCATGACGGCCAAGGCCAGCGAGGACTTCGACGGTGCCGTCAACGCGGTCCTGGCGACCTACCCCCTGGACGACCCGGAGAAGCTGCTCGCGCGCTGGCGGGCCGACCGTGACTTCGCGGTCGAGGCGCTCGCCGCGGCCCCGGCCGACCAACCGGTGCCCTGGCTCGTGCGCCCCATCCCCCCGGGCGTCCTCGCCTGCGCGGGGATGATGGAGGTCCTGGCCCACGGGCAGGACATCGCCGACGCGCTGGGTGTCACCCCCGAACGCACCGACCGGATCGGAAACGTGGTGGGCTTCGCGGTTCTGACCTGGGAGTTCGGCTACCAGTCCCGAGGTCTCACCCCGCCTGCCACGGAGTTCCGCTACGAGCTCACCTCGCCCTCCGGGGAGAAATGGGAGTTCGGCCCCGCCGACGCCGAACAGCGCGTCACCGGGGAGGCCACGGACTTCTGCCTCCTGGTGACGCGCCGCCGCCACCGCGACGACCTGGCCGTGAGCGCCGTCGGCGCCGACGCGAACCACTGGCTGGACATCGCCCAGGCCTACCGCGGCCCGGCAGGCGAGGGGCGCAGACCCGGACAGTTCCGGAGCTGACCGGACGACTCGTACCGAACAACCGGCCGGGCCGGGGGACCGCCCCCGGCCCGGTCCCGTAGGGAAGAGGGAGGTCGGCGGATGAACAGACCGATGACTGGGCTGGAGTACGTCGAGAGCCTGAAGGACGACCGGGAGGTGTACCTCCACGGTGAGCGGGTCCGTGACGTCACGACCCACCCCGCGTTCCACAATCCCGTGCGCATGACCGCGCGGTTGTACGACGCTCTGCACGACCCCGAGGCCAACGGTGACCTCATCGCGCCCACGGACACCGGTTCGGGTGGTTACACACACAAGTTCTTCACTGCCTCTCGTTCAGTGGAGGATCTCGTGGCCGACCAGCGCGCCATAGCCGCCTGGTCCCGGATGAGCTACGGGTGGATGGGGCGCAGCCCCGACTACAAGGCATCCTTCCTCGGCACCCTCGGGGTGAACGCGGACTTCTACGCGCCCTACGAAGAGAACGCGCGTCGGTGGTACCGGGAGTCGCAGGAGAAGGTGCTCTACTGGAACCACGCCATCATCCATCCGCCTGTGGACCGGAACCGCTCTCCCGACGACGTCTCGGACGTCTTCGTCCACGTCGAGAAGGAGACGGACAACGGCCTGGTCGTGAGCGGGGCCAAGGTGGTGGCCACGGGCTCGGCCCTCGCCCACTACAACTTCGTGGCGCACTACGGGCTGCCGGTCAGGCGCCGCGAGTTCGCCCTCATAGCCACCGTGCCCATGGACGCGGCCGGAGTGAAACTGCTGTGCCGCCCCTCCTACACCGCCGCGTCAGCGCTCACCGGCAGCCCCTTTGACCATCCGTTGTCCTCGCGGCTGGATGAGAACGACACGATTCTCGTGCTCGACAAGGTGCTCATCCCCTGGGAGAACGTGTTCGTCTACGGGAACGTCGGCAAGGTCCAGATGTTCGCCGAGCACTCCGGATTCACCGAGCGGTTCACGTTCCACGGCTGTACCCGGCTCGCGGTCAAACTGGAGTTCATCGCGGGACTCCTGGCCAAGGCTCTGGAGATGACCGGTACGCACGATTTCCGGGGGGTGCAGAGCCGCTTGGGCGAGGTCCTCGCCTGGAAGGACCTCTTCTGGGGACTGTCGGACGCAGCCGCCCGCAACCCCGTGGAGTGGCGCGGCGGGGCGCTTTTGCCCAACCGCCGTTACGTCATGGCGTACCGGTGGTTCATGCAGGTGGGCTATCCGCGCGTCATGGAGATCATCAAACAGGACGTGGCCAGCGCTCTGGTGTACGTCAGTTCGGGTGTGGAGGACCTGCGGTCCCCGGAGGTGCGGCCCTACCTCGACCGGTACGTCCGGGGCACGGGCGGAGTGGACGCGCAGGAGCGTACGAAGCTCATGAAGCTCCTGTGGGACGCGACGGGGACGGAGTTCGGTGGTCGCCACGAACTGTACGAACGCAACTACGCCGGCAACCACGAGAACACCCGGGTGGAGATGCTCCGTGCCCAGACCTCTTCCGGGGAGGTGGACGCGTTCAAGGCGTTCGCCGACACCTGCATGGGGGAGTACGACCTGGAGGGATGGACCGTCCCGGACCTGCGATCCTTCAACGATCTCCGGGAGGCGGGAAGAGGGCTCCTCCGCGGAGTCCCCGACGGTGCGTGAACGTTGAGGGGGAGGCGCGCCCGCGGGCGCGCCTCCCTTGTCAGTTCTGGCCGGGACCGGAGGGGGGCTCCTTCGGTCTTCTCCTCCGACGTCTCACGGGCGTGGTTCGGCTTGGCGCGCCGTGCCCCACGAGGGACGGCGGGGCCTCTCCCGGGGAGTCCTCACGGTCCTCCACGATCACGGCCAGGAGCGGGGTGCCCACCGGTACGACGGTGCCGGCCTCCACCAGCAGGGTGTCGACGACACCGTCGAAGGGGCAGGGGAGTTCCACCGCGGCCTTGGCCGTCTCCACCTCGATCAGGGGCTGGTTCACGGACACCCTCTCCCCAGGCTCCACCAGCCACTCCAGAACCTCAGCCTCGGTGAGTCCCTCACCGACGTCCGGCAGAGAGAAACAGACCCTTCTCATCGGACTCACCACACCCTGTCCACGGCGTCCAGGACCCGGTCCAGGTCGGGCAGGTAGTGGTGTTCCAGCCGTGAGGGCGGATAGGGAGCGCAGAACCCGCCCACGCGGAGTACCGGCGAGCGCAGGTCTGTGAAGCAGTGCTCGGTCACCAGCGCGGCCACCTCGCCTCCATGACCGCCGAAGACGGGCGCCTCGTGGACGATGACGCACCGTCCCGTCCTGCGAACCGAGGCCGTGACGGTGGCCAGGTCCAAGGGGCTGAGCGACCGGAGGTCCACCACCTCCAGAGACCGCTCGGTGTCGGCTTCGGCGGCGTCCAGGCAGGTGCGCACGGTCGGCCCGTAGGCCAGCAGACTGACGTCGGTGCCCTCGCGCACGATCGCCGCGTCGCCCATGGACCTGCCGGGGACCCGGTCGGTCCGGACGGGACCGCGCTCCCAGTAGAGCCGCTTGGGCTCGAAGAAGACCACGGGATCGGGGCAGGCGATGGCCTGGCGGATCATCGAGTACGCGTCGTCCGGTGATGAGCAGGCGACCACCCGCAGCCCCGGGGTGTGGGTGAAGTAGGCCTCCGGAGACTCGCCGTGGTGTTCCGCGGCCCCGATTCCGCCGCCGAAGGGTATCCGGATCACCAGTGGTACCCGGGTCGAACCCCGGGTCCGTGACGCGATCCGGGCGAGCTGGGTGGTGATCTGGTTGAAGGCGGGGAAGACGAAGCCGTCGAACTGGATCTCGCAGACCGGGCGCAGGCCGCGCAGAGCCATACCGATGGCGGTGCCGACGATGCCGGCTTCACCGAGAGGGGTGTCCATGACCCGATCGGGTCCGAACTCGGCGACCAGGCCGTCGGTCACCCGGAAGACCCCGCCCAGCGTGCCCACGTCCTCCCCGAGGACCACCACTGAGGGGTCGGAGGACATGGCCGCCCTCAGGCCGGAGTTGAGGGCCTTCGCCAGGGGCATCACCGCCGGTGGGGCCGTGGTCTCCGAAACGCTCGCACTCATGTCGGCTCCTCCTCGAACGAGTCCAGGTACTCGGTGAACCACGCCCTCTCGTCCTCGGCGTGAGGGTGGGGATCGGCGTACGTGTGCGCCCAGATCTCGTCCACGGCCGGTTCGGGCAGGGCACGGCACTCTCGCCTCAGGACACGGGCGAACGCTTCGCAGTCCCGCTCGACGGACTCCAGGAACTCGGGCGTCCCGGAGTCCGTCCTCCTCAGGAGCGCCTCCAACCGGTCCAGGGGGTCCCTGCGCAGCCAGGCTGCCTCGTCCGCGGCCGAGCGATAGCGCCGTGGGTCGTCGGAGGACGTGTGTGGTCCCATGCGGTAGGTGTACGCCTCGATGAGTGTGGGTCCGTGCCCGGCTCGGGCGCGTCTCAGCGCGGCACGTGTCGCGGACAGGCAGGCGAGCACGTCGTTGCCGTCCACACGGACCCCGGGAAGACCGAAGCCCCCGGCCCTGTCCGCCAACGGAACGAGGGACTGTCGCTCCACCGGTTCGGAGATGGCCCACTGGTTGTTCTGGCACACGAAGACCACCGGTGCCTTCCGGGACGCGGCCCAGACGAAGGCCTCGTTGACCTCTCCCTGGCTCATCGCCCCGTCCCCGACGTAGGCGACGGCGACGTCATCCGATCCCTGGAGAACCGCCCCCATCGCATGGCCCACGGCGTGGAGGGCATGGCTTCCGACGACGACGGAGTAGGGCTGCAGTCGGTACTTCCCGGGATCCCAGCCCGAATGCGCGACACCGCGGAAGTGCGCCAGCAGTTCCGCCGGCGGTACCCCGCGACACCAGGCGACGCCGTGGTCGCGGTAGGTCGGGAAGGCCATGTCGTCCGGGCGCAGTGCGCGCGCGGAACCGACCTGGGCGGCCTCCTGCCCGCGTAGCGGCGTCCACACCGCCAGCTCGCCCTGGCGTGCCAGGGCCAGCGCTTCGGTGTCCAGGCGTCGGACCATCGCCATGTCCCGGTACAGGGCGCGAACCTCGTCCGTGTCGAATCCGGCGGGGAGCTCCCGGGCCGTCGACGGAGACCGCTCCGTCTCCAGCAGCCGCACCATGCCCTCTCCCTCCGCGCTCACGCGTGCTCCTCGGCCCTGTGCCGATCCACCACGGAAGCGAGACCGCGGGCCGTGGAGGCGTCCAACAGGTCGACGACACGCAGGGCCACCCCGGTCTCGCCCTCCACTCGATTGAGGAGACGCATGGCGAGCAGGGACTGGCCTCCCAACATGAAGAAGTCATCCTCGGGGCCGACCGGCGTCGCTTCCAGCACCTCGGAGAACAGACCGCACACGAGTCGTTCCGTGGAGCTCCGGGGTTCGGTCCGTTCCACTGCCCGATCGGTGGTCAGGGGCGGCAGCGCGGACCGGTCGACCTTCCCGTTGGGGGTGAGGGGCAGGGCGGACATCACCGCGAACGCGGAGGGGACCATGTACTCCGGAAGCAGTCGCCGAACCAGGTCGCGTGCCTCTGTCAGGTCGACGATCCGTCCGGAGGCCGGCACCACGTACGCGGCGAGGCCGGTCCCTCCCGGGGGGAAGTCCTGTGGCACCACGGTCGCGTGGGCCACCTCCGGCATACGGGAGAGGGCGGCCTCGACCTCCCCGGGCTCGACCCGAAAGCCCCGGATCTTCACCTGTTGGTCCGCGCGGCCCACGACCTCGATCATGCCGTCGCTTCCGCGTCGCACCAGGTCGCCGGTCCGATACGTGCGCGTACCGGAGCCGTCCGCTGCCTCGGTGAAACGTTCGGCCGTGCTGTCGGGGCGGTTGAGGTAACCGAGCGCCAGTCGGGGACCGTCGAGGTGGAGCTCCCCCTGAACTCCGTCCGGAACGGGCCGCAGGGCGTCGTCGAGGACGTGTGCGCCCACACCCGCCATCGGTAGGCCCACCGGCAGTCGTGATCCGGAGCTGGGTGGGGACGCCACGGGCGCGCTCACCGTGAAGAGGGTGGTCTCGGTGGCCCCGTAGGTCGTGCGCACCACAAGGTCGGGACAGGCGATCATGACGCTGCGGACCGCGTCCGCGGACACGGTGTCCCCACCGGTCAGAACCTCGCGCAGACCGGAGAGACAGCCCGGGGCCTCCTCGGCCAGTACCCGGAACAGACCCGCGGTCACGTGCATACCGCTGATCTCGTTCTCCCGGATCAGGCGGGACAGTTGGGAGACCCCGACAGGTCCCTTCGGCGCGGTCACCACCGTTCCGCCGCGCAGAAGGGGGACCAACATCTCGTAGGCGGAGACACTGAAGGCGTGCGGGGCCACCATGAGGACACGACGGTGGTTTCCGGAGTCCCAACAGGGATCGGAGACGAGGTCGAGCACGTTGGCGTGGCTGACGACCACGCCCTTCGGCTCCCCGGAGGAACCGGACGTGAACATGACGTAGGCGGGAGACTCCGGACCCGTTCCGGTCGGGACGGCCGGGACCCCACGCGAGGGTCCATCGCCGGCTTCCACGATCAGCGGTTCGACACCCGGCAGGGTACGCGCCGACGCGGAGGCCGGATCGGCCAGGACGACCGGGTCGCCTGCCAGTTCGAGGATGCGGGCCATCCGTTCGTCCGGGTAGGCGTCATGAAGCGGCAGATAGCAGGCACCCGCCTTCAGGACCCCCAACACCGCGGTGAACAACGTGGCGGACCGTTCCATGAGGAGTGCCACCGGTTCCTCCGGCCGTACACCCCCCTCCAGGAGCAGGTCGGCCACCCGGTCCGACTCCTCGTCGAGTCGCCGGTAGGTCATGCGGTGTTCCCCCGAGACCACGGCGACGGCGTCCGGCGTCTCGCGGACCCAGTGGGAGAAGCGTCCGTGTGCGGTGTCAGATGTCATCGGAACTCTCCAACGCTCTCGGCTCGCTCGCGGCGGGCTCTTTCGTGTTCATGGATCGCCCTTCGTGCGTCCTCGGAGGCGCGTGTGAGTCGCTCGTGAGGCTCTGCTTCGTGGAGGAGGATGTCGTGCACCGCGAGGGACAGCGCGTCCTGGACACCGTCGAACCCGCCGATGACGGCTCCGAGGGTCTCCGGAGCCCCCGACGACGAGGAGAGGGCGTCAACGGCGACGCGCTCATGGGGGTGTTCGCGGAACCAGCCGTCCTTCTCGAGCAGTTCGACGGCTTCCCGAGTGACCGGTACGGAGCGCACGCGGCGGTGTCGCTCAGCCGTGTTCTCGGCGTTGAGCAGGTAATGGAGGAAGGCGAGAGCCGCGTCCTCGACGGCTCTCGGAAGATCGGCGCACAGCCACAGGGCGTCGCCCCCGATCATGGTTCCCGCTTGCGGCCGGTCTTCGTTGTACGGCAGCGGAGCCAGGGAAACGGAGAAGGAGTTCTCTTCCCCGGCCCTGACCATCTGTTCGGCATCCACTGAGGAGCTCAGTGCGAAGGCAGTGCGCTGTTCGGCGAACGCCCTGTGGTTCTCCCGCCAGCTGGCGAAGCCCGGCCCGTCACCCCAGTGACCCGTGTACAGGTAGAGGCCCTCCCTGTGCATCCCCACGCACCAGCGGACATAGGCAAGGACGGCCTCGGAGGTGAGGTCCACGGTTGTGGCGCGCCCGAACCTGCCGTTTCCCTGGTCGGCGAGCAGAGCTCCCTGCCGGGCGATGAACTGCTGGATGATCCATCCGTGGTTCGGCCACGTCACGCCGTGGTCCGGCCCTTCGGGTAGGGCGGCCACCGCCTGGCAGACTGATCGCAGCTCTGACCAGGTCCTGGGCGATTCGAGGACTCCCGTCTTCTGGACGAGGGAGGAATTCGTGTAGAGGAGTGTGGTCGACACCAGCAACGGCATCGCCGAGAACTCGCCCTCGTGTGTGTAGTAATCACGAGCTGCCGGTATGAGCTGGTCGTGGACCAGGGGTACGCCGAGGATCTCCGTGCGACCACGAACCGCTCTCCCGACGGGAACGAACAGTGGTCGCCCGTCTCGTCGGGTGGCGTCCCGGGCCTCCTGCGCCTTGGAGTAGAAGTACTGGACGATCGCCGGACGTTCACCCGCGGCGACGGCGGTTCGCACTGCCTCGGGGTGTGAGGGGAACTCGTGTGTGGTGATGTCCAGGACAACGGACGGGTGTTCACGCTCGAACCGCCGCGCCGCCTCGAGGATCCCTCTGGTGTGGTCTCTGTTCGGGTACTCGTTGAGCCGGATCCTCACGTGTGTGCGGCCGTCGACCTCGCCGCACCCGGCCTGCGCTGCCATGGAACCTCCCGGTCAGTAGGTGATGACGGCCCGGAACCGACTCGTGCCCCTGGTGAGCTCGGTGACGGCCTCTTCGATCCTGTCCTTCGAGAAGAGCTCGAACATCGGAGTGACCCGGCCGCTGGCCACGAGGTCCAGTGCCTCCGCGAGCCTGGCCGGACCGGCGTGAGTGCTGCCGCTGATGCGTTGCCGCCTCGCCCAGAATGTGCTTCGGGGGCCCAGGTCGAGGGAACCGTCGGGAAAGATGCCGGACACGACGAAGTGTCCGCCTCGCCGGAGCCCCTGGAGCGCCTCCGAGGCCTGAGAAGCGCTGGGGGTCACCGCGATGATGACGTCGGCTCCACCGATCTCGGCCAGTTCCGTGCCGCTGGTGACGACGTTCGCCGCGCCGAGTTCGCGAGCTGTACCCGCCTTTTCCGGGTTGCCGGTCACGACCAGGGTTTCGAGGCCACAGGCACTCGCGTACTGGACCGCCATGTGTCCGACACCGCCCAGACCCACCACCGCGACTCGCTCGTTCGGGCCTGGAGCCGCGTCGGTGAGAGCGCTCCAGGCCGTGTACCCGGCGCAGAGGACGGGCGCGGCGACCTCATAGGAGAGTCCGTCGGGAAGCAGCACCGTGCCCGATGCCGAGGCGACGACGTATTCGGCGTGCCCTCCCTGAACCGTCACCCCGGTGGTACGGGGCGACGCGCAACCCATGGCCGTCTGACCGGTCAGGGACGTGTCCGTGGCGCAGTAGGCGCACTGACCGCATGACCCCTGCATCCACGGGACTCCGACCCGGTCGCCGATCCGGCGGTTCCTCACGTCCGCTCCGAGCCCAACGACCTCTCCGGCGGCCTCGTGCCCGGTGATGATCGGTCCCGGACCGAGGAAGGGAAAGCGCTTCTGCCCGACGAGTACGTCGTTGTGGCACAGTCCGCAGGCGCGTACCCGGACCAGAACCTCGCCCGGTCCTGGTGTTGGAGTCGGGACTTCCCGAATTTCCCAGTCCGGCCCAGCATTGGAAACCACCGCAGCTTTCATCGAACTCCCTTGCTGTCGCCCCCTTGTCCATCTTATTAATTCACGGAGATGCTTTATTCTTCGTTTGTGCTTGCTGTAAAAAAATCCCGGAGTCGAATCAGGGATCCGACTCCGGGGGCGACGCTTGTGAGTAGTTTGCCGGGAGGTTGTCTCAGTGTTCCTGTCCGCTGGAGTCCGGAACCCCTTCCTCCTCGTTCGCGGAGTTCTCACCGCCAATGGCTCGCGGTTCCCGCAGAAGGAAGGCCGCGGAGGCCGCCAGAACCAGGAAGACGGCTGTTCCGATCCACCCCGCCGTGTTCAGTCCCGTGGTGAAGGCGGACTGCGCGGCGGAAAGGAGTTCGGCGCCCGCGGGCGCGGCGAGGTCGGCTGAGGCGTTCGCGGCCGCGGGCAGGGTCTCCCCGGCGTTCTCGGGAGTGCCCGGGGGAAGGGGTTCCTCGGCCATCGCCCGCCGGTAGATGACGGCGCTCGCGGTACCGATCAGGGCCAGTCCGAGCGTGGAGCCGAAGTGGTTCGCGGTCTCCGACATCGAAGCCGCTGATCCCGCCTTCTCCTGGGGTACGGAGCCGACGATGAGGTGGGCACCCAAGGCGACCACTGGTCCGGCTCCCAGGTGGGCCAGGGTGATCCCGATGGTGACCAGAGCCGTTCCGCCGGTTGAGGGGGCCTGACTGATCATGAGGAACCCGATCGCCCCGAGGGCGAAGCCGCCCGACATGACGGCCCCGGCGCTCCACCTGCTTGTCAGCATCGGTGCCAGCAGGGACCCCACGGCGATCGCGATACCGGCTGGGGCGAGCCAGAGCCCGGAACGACCGGGCGAGAGGCCCTCGACGGACTGTACGTACTGGCTCACGAGGAGGAAGGTGCCCGCCAGCGCGAGAGCGGTGAACAACATCGACAGCAGCGTCGCGCTGAACCGGATCCGGGAGAAGAGCCGGATGTCGATGAGCGGATCGTCCAGGCGCAGTTGCCTGCGAGCGAAGACCACGGCGAGGAGGATGCCGAGGGCGAGGACCGGTCCGGAGAGGATCGCGGTCTCCGCGCCTCTCAGGGAGAACTCCTTGATCGCGTAGACCAGCGACAGGGCCGCAACGAGGGACAGAAGGGCGCTGGGCAGGTCGATCCGCCCGGCTGCGTCGTTGCGGAACTCCGGCAGCAGGAACGGTCCCGTGGCGAGCAGGAGGACCATGATCGGAACGGCGAGCAGGAAGGCCGCCCCCCACCAGAAGTACTGCAGGAGAACGCCTCCGATGACCGGACCGAGCGCGGCGCCGGACATCATGCAGCTGACCCACACACCGATGGCCAGACCGCGCTGACGTTCGTCCTCGAAGAGCGTGGTGATCAGGGAGAGGGTCGACGGCATCATCGCCGCGCCCGCGATTCCGAGCAGGGCCCGGGCGGCGATGATCGTCTCGGGGGTGGTGGAGAACGCGGCGACCATGGAGGCCACGCCGAAGCACGCCGCGCCGACCAGCAGGAGGCGTCGACGGCCCACCCTGTCTCCCAGGGTTCCCATGGTGATGAGGAAGCCGGCCAGAACGAAGCCGTAGATGTCGGTGATCCACAGCTGTTGCGTGCTGCTTGCCCCCAGGTCAGCACTGAGGTGGGGCAGGGCCAGGAACAGCACGCCGATGTCCACTGAGATCAGGAGCGTGGGTAATGCGAGTATGACGAGCCCGAACCATGCTCGCGGGTTGGCGTTCGGGGGTTTGCTCAAGCCTTCTGGGGGTGCCATTCAACCTTCCTCGGGGGAGGAGCGCGAAAGATCGGAATTCTCTCTTTCGAGTGGCTCGGGGGGAGTACCACATGAAATCGTGCGGAGTTAGCATAAAGCATGGGAGTGGTGTCAACGGAGGTTCCTCGCATCGTTCGCTGATTCCCGTGGGGGGAGCGTGAGCAATCCGGTCATTCGGTCACTTTCTTCCCAAGTCGCACGGGAAGGGAGCTGAGGCCGTTCATGATGAAGGTGCTCTGACGCTCCAGCCGAGAGGCGGGCACGGCCAGGCGCAATTCCGGAAAACGCCTGAACAGGGAGGACAGTGCCACCTCCGCTTCCAGACGAGCCAGCGGCATTCCCACACAGCGGTAGACCCCGTGCCCGAAGGACAGGTGGCGCTTGTCGGCGCGGTCGGGATCGAAGACGTCGGGGTCCCGGTGGTGGATCGCCGGATCGCGGCCCACCGCGGCGTAGTGGATCAGTACGGGCTCACCTCGGGGAACCACCGTCCCCGCGACCTCCACGTCCTCGACGGCGAAGCGGAACGGAAGATGTGCGACGGGGGCCTGGACACGCAGGGTCTCCTCCACGGTGTCACCCCAGGGAGTACGGCCCTCCAACGCGGCCGCCAGACTCCCGGGACTCCCCAGCAGTTCCGAGATGGTGTTGGTGAGGAGGTTCTTGACGGGCTCGGTGCCGGTGGAGACCAGCAGCAGGATCGTGCCCATCAGCTCGGCTTCACTGAGCCTGGATCCGTCCTCGTCCCGTGCCCGGATGAGGTCGCTCACCAGGTCGTTGCCGGGCTGCTCGCGCCTGGACTCGATCAGCTCCCCGGCGATCCCGTGCACGCGTTCGATGACGCTCGCGGTCTCCTGTGAGGTGTTGGTGGTGTCCACGTTCGCCTCGCCGCCGCTGAACAGGACCGCCCTGACGTCCTGTGGAACGCCGAGCAGTTCACAGATCACGTTCAGGGCCAGGGGTTCGGCGAACCCCGAGCGCAGGTCCACCGGTGCGTCGCCGCTTTCGGATTCCAGGGCGTCGAGGAGCCGGTCGACGGTCCTCTCGATCTCCGGGCGAAGTCTCTCCACCCGCCTCGTGGTGAAGGCCCCGGTCACCAGCCGTCGGAGCCGTGCGTGGTCCTCCCCGTGCGAGGTCGTCAGGTTCTCCATCATGGCCCACCCGATCAGGGGGAACGCCGGGTCGAGCGTGCCGTCCGAGAAGGCCGTCCAGTGCTTGCGCGGATCCTTCGAGAAACGCGTGTCGGCCAGGACCTGCCTGGCTGCCTCGTATCCGGTCACGGACCACGCCCGAACCCCTCCGGGCAACTCGATCCGGGCGATCGGGCCCAGGACCCGGATCCGCTCGGCCTCCTCGTGGATGTCAGCGCCCGTGGGGTCGATGACGATCGCGCCGTTGGGACGCATGGGAACTCCTTCGTGTCAGGTGCAGGCGGCGTGCGTGTCGTCGCGGAAGAGGCCGAGTGGATCGGTTCTCTCCCTGACGGAGGCCAGGGCCCGGGCGTGCTCCGCGGCCAGCGCCGGCGTGCCGTTCGCCCCGGCGCTCGAGAAGGTGGGGGCCGCCCGTCCCGTGTCCCAGGGAGACAGGGCCCGTCTGACGTGGGCGAGGCCCGTGTCGACGGCGTCCCTGCCCGCCACGGGAACTCCCCCCGCGACGTAGGCGTAGGCCGCGTCGAACCGGTCGAGGGCGCCGCCCGGTACGTCGGGATCGGCCAGGGCGCCACCCAGCTGTCGAAGTTCCACGTTGGCCAGGTGCTCACAGGAGCCGTCCAGAGCCGCTTCGAGAAAGTCGGCCGTCTCCTGGCCTCCGTCCCCGCGCAGCAGCATGTGGTCGGTGATGAGGGGGAGCGGGGTCACCGGGTCCATGTGGGAGGACGGCACGGCCGTGAGGTCCGTTTTCCGCCAGGTGTCCAACACGGGCCGCGCGGCCGCCCTCAGGGGCCCGAGCAGGTCCCCGGCCGTGGCGGTCGCCTCCGGCCCCGCGGTTCCCGTGCTGATCGCGGCTCCGTCGACGCAGAACACGGGACGGGCCCGCAGCTCCTGGGGCACGTCTGGGGAGTCGGGCAGGCGCATGACCCTCAGGGACGTGGTGACGTTCCTCGGTGCCCCGCGGGCCCAGGCCGTCCACAGGGGGGCCAGGCGGTGAGCGTCCTCAACCCGCCAGAAGGCGGCTCCGGTGAAGACTTCGGAGACGGGGAAGAGGTCCACCTCGACGGAGGTGACCACTCCGAGGCCCCCGCCCCCACCGCGCAGGGCCCACAGCAGGTCGGGATCCGACGCCGCGTCGACACGGCGAGCCCGCCCGTCGGAGGTCACCAACTCCACCGCGCGCAGACTGTTGGCGGCGACACCGGTCAGCCTCCCATGCGAGCTCAGCCCTCCTCGCAGGAGGTAGCCGACGGCACCGACCGTCGGAGAGGAACCGTGGGGCACCGCCAGACCGTGAGCCGCGCACGCGTCGACGATGTCGCCCCACACGGACCCGGCCGGTAGGCGGACACTGCGTGACGCGGCGTCGACCTCGATCCGCCCCTCGATCCGGGTGCGCACCAGCATGGCGCTCGCCATGTCCGGGCCCGAGCCCGCGGAGTGTCCCGTCGTGTGCGTCCGGACCGCAAGGCCCTTGGCAGCTGCCCGACGCACGGCCGCGCGCGCCTCCTCCACCGACCGGACCGTCACCGCCGCCGCGGGGTGCAGGGGCAGGGCCGTGTTGAACACCTCGGTCGCCTTGGCGTAACCGGCCTCGCCCGAAGTCGGCGGCGTCTCGTCCCCTCCCTTCACTGATCCCTCCCGAACCGCGTCCGTGCCAGGTCACGCATCGCACGGGTCGGCAGGAGGACGGAGATCCCCGCGTGTCCATGCAGCGTGGACATGTCACGCCACACCCGCTCGATCCGCTCGCCGTGGCGCACGGCGCTCGAACCGACGGTGGGGAAGAGGTGTCGCTCGACCGCTCGCCAGCACAGCAGGATGATTTGGCGGCACATCGCGGTGATCCGCAGGTCCTCCTCCCTGGTGAAGGAAGCGGGCCCCGCTTCGCACAGGGACTCCCACTGGCGTACGGCGTCGTTGACGGCGGCCTCGGCGGTGCCGATGAGCCCTGCGGCTTCGCCGTACCAGGTCTGGTAGTCGGGGTCCTCGAACCTTGCGGTGATGGGAGGAAGGACGGTCGTGCGGGAGACCATCGCCTCCCCGTAGGCGTCCAGGGCTCCCTGGGCCATGCCCACCGCGAGGGCGGCGATCTCGAGGTTCATGAAGCTCAGCGGGCCACCGCTGTAGTGCGGACCGTGGAGCTCCCTTCCGGGGGTGCCCTCAGCCATCGTCAGATCGCTCAGGTGCCCCTTCAGCGTCCAGTGCTCGGGCACACGAGCCCCCGGGAGGGTGGTGATTCCGTGGGATCCGCTCCCGCGCAGGCCGAGCTGCTCTCCCCAGTCGTCGAGCAGCTCCCACTGGTCGCGGGGCAGGACGAAGAGCATGGGCTCCGGAGGGGCGCCCCCTTCACCGTGGACGAGGGCGTGCCCCATGAAGTGCGTCGCGTAGGGCGAACCCGAGCAGTAGCGCCAGGTGCCCTCGATCTCCCAGCCGCCGTCAGTGCCTCTGCGGGCCTCGCCGCCGGGAATGATGGTGGCGGGACAGATGAAGTCCCCGCCCGAGAAGAGCTCCGACTGGCTCCTCTCGCCGAAGAGGCTCGCCACCGCGAGCGCGTGAGTGGCGCCCAGACAGTACATCCACCCCGTGGAGGGACAGGCCCGGGCGAGGGTCCTCGACACCTCCAGGAAGGTCCGGGGGGCCATCTGGAACCCTCCGAACCGGCGTGGCACGAGGATTCGGTAGAAGCCCGCTTCCGAGAAGGCCCTGTGGGTCTGCGCCGAGTAGTGCGTGCGGCGCTCCGTCTCGGCTTGGGCGTCGATCAGGCTCGGGCCCATGGCCGCCGCCCGGGCGACCATCTCGCTGTGGGTCGGCACTGGCGTGTCTGGTGTGCCTCGGAGGTGTTCCGAGGGCCTTCGGGTGACGGCCATGGTGCTTGGTCTCCTCAGTCTCGGCGCCGACTCGTGCAGAAGCCTCACACGGGTTGGGCGACCGCGACGTCTCCACGATTGCCCTGCGGCGCATCCGTTCGCGAACTCGCCGGTGCGCCTGTTTGCGCCGGTGAAGCGGCAAACGGGGAGAAGCGTGCGGGCGGCGTCGCTTGTTAGCGTGCGCTGGCGGAGCGGCCCCCAGGGTGTGCACGGCCGCGGGGCCGCGTCGTCTTCGAACGTTGTCGAGAAGGGGACGCACAGTGACCGTTTCGGAAGCACCGACCGAACCCAGGAACGATCAGGACCGCATTCCGCTGTCCTGTAACCAGCAGTTCGTCAGCGTCTTCGACGGAGGCGACGAACAGGGTCCCTTCGGACCCCGGTACCACATCGTCCACGGCTGGCGTCTGCGCGGACCACTGGACGTGCCCGCGCTGAGACTCGCCCTGGACGACATGGTGGAGCGCCACGAGGCGCTGCGCACCGTGATCATCAGGGACCGGGACGAGTACCACCAGCGTGTCCTCGCAGTTCGACCGGTCTCCCTGACGGAGCGCCCACTACACGCGGGCACGGATGAGGAAAGGGCCGAGGTCGCGGAGGCCCTCGTGAGCGAGGTCGAGTCGTGGTCCAAGCGGGCGGACGAGGTCCCCCACCTGCGCGCCGTTCTCGGACGGTTCGACGAGGAGGACGCGGTCCTGGTCCTGATGGCGCACCACATCGCGACCGACGGGTGGTCCGTGCGGGTCCTGGTACGTGACCTGGCCGAGGCCTACGCCGTACGCCGCGACGGTGGAGTGCCGGGGCCGGACGGGGTGCCCCAGTACAGCGAGCACGTGTGGGAGGAGCGTGCCAGGGCCGAGTCGGACGCTGACCGGGGCACGTACTGGAGGCACCGTCTGGACGGCGCACGGCTCACCGCCACCCCGACCGACCACCCGCGCTCGGAGGGCCGCCCGCCCCGGACCGCCGTGTACCGGTTCGGAGTGGCTGCCGACCGCTTCCTCCCCGTGCTCGATCTGGCCCGGCGGTCGCGCAGCACCCCCTTCATGGTGCTGCTGACCGCCTACGGACTCCACCTGTCACGTCTGACCGGAGAGACCGACCTCGTCGTTCCCACTTTCACGCCGGGGCGCCCGGACCAGCGCTTCCATCGGACGGTGGGCCCCTTCTTCAACTTCCTTCCGCTGCGAGTCCAGCTGGGTGAACCCGCCGACTTCCGGGAGGTGCTCGGCCTCGTCCGCCGCGCGTGCGGTGACGACTACTCCCAGGACATCCCCGCCGTTCGCGTGTTCGCCGAGGCACCCGAACTCATGGCGCCCGGGATGGCGGACGACGCCGCACCCGTGGTGTTCCAGGTCTTTCCCGCCCCCCAACTCCTGGCCAACGAGGTCTTCGGGGGAGTCGAGTTCGCCGAGATCCAGGATCGGCTGACCTCGGTTCCTCAGGGCGCCGACGTCCCCGACGGCGCCCTGTGGACGATCCACCTGCCGCCCACGGGGGAGCTCTTCGGTTCCGTCCAGTACCGCACCGACCTCTTCGAGGAGGCCACCGTGATCGAGGCGGTGGAGAGCTTCCTCCGGACACTGCTGGACGGTGCGAACGCGCCTGAGACGGCGCTCTGAGCGTCCGGAAGCCCAGCGGCCCCCCCGCACCCCGTACGGTGCGGGGGCCTACTCGTGGAGGGCGTGGCCCCCTGGCCGGAGCACTCACCGTAGCTCCTCATCCGAGGACCAGGATCTGGAAATCGAACCCTCACATCCATCAGTTGCTCGGGTGTACCGTGCGACCTCGTCCGGAAGAGCATGGCCACAGTCGCTGTGTGGGCGGCAGAATCGTCCTATGCGACGAACACGGCCACGCACAGTCCCTTCGACGATGTTGGACGCGGCACCGGAGCGGCCGGGGCACTTCGCGGCTCCCCGACCCCAGGACCGGTGACCGGGTGGTCGACAACCGCATGGGCGACAACCATGGGATCTCCATCCAGGCCGGGGACATCAACGGACCGGTCACCGTGCACTCCCCACCTGCCGACGCACCGGTGCCCGGGTGGGTGGAAATGGCCCTGCCCGTCCATCAGTGCGACGCGAGTGAACTGGGCGTCCACAGCGCCCTACCCGGATCTGAGGACGAGGGGCTTCCTCCCTACGTGGCCAGGGACGTGGACGACGCGCTCGACAAGGGCCTGGCCGCGGCCGCCGCCTCAGCGCGCGGTGGTCTGGTCCTGGTGACCGGCGCCTCGACCGCAGGTAAGACCCGGGCCCTGGTCGCCGCGCTGGGCCGCACCCTGCCCGACCGGATGCTGGTGGCACCGCCCGAGGGCGCCGACCTGCGGCCTCTTCCCGCATGGCTCAAGGAACGGGCCGCACGCGCACCGCAGGGGTGGGTGGTGTGGTTGGACGATCTGGACCGCCATCTGAGCCCCTCGGGGCTGACCCCTGCTCTGGTCGCCGTACTGGGCGGGGCCGGGGCGATCGTGGCCGCCACCATTCGGCGGAACCAGTTGGAGACCCTGCGTCCGAGCACCGCCGAACAACTCGCAGCTTCGGAGGGGGCGGGGTACGCGGTACTCAGGACCCCACCGATTGTCGTCGAGCGCCGCTGGAACCGGCACGAGCGCGAGCAGGCGCACGCCAGCGGCGACGAGCGCCTGGTCCGGGCCGCGGTCGACGAACGCTTCGGAGTGGCCGAGCAGCTTGCGGCGGGCCCCGTGCTGGAACAGATCTGGCGCACCGGCCCCGACAGCGGCCACCCCCGGGGCTATGCCCTGGTGGCCGCCGCCGTCGCCTTGGCGCAGGCCGGGGTGCCCAGCCCCCTGACCCGGGAACAGATCCAGGCCGCCCACTTCGCCTACCTGCCCGATCCGCCGCCCCTGGCGGAGGAAGCCGAACAGGCCTGGGCCTGGGCCACCCACCAGCGCAGCGGCATGGCCGGGCTCCTGGTGCCCGTCGACCACGACGGTCGGTGGCGGGCCTTCGACTACCTCACCCTCCAAGGCCCCCTGCCCGAGATCGTCTGGCGCGTGGCCCTGGACACGGCCACCGACCAGGACCGCCTCGACGTCGGCCTCACCGCCTACAGCGCGGGCCGGGCCGACGTCGCCGAAACGGCCTGGACGCCTCTGGCCAAGCAGGGCCACACAGAAGCGATGACCAACCTTGGGAGGCTGCTGGAGCAGACAGGTCGACAGAAGCAGGCTCAGGACTGGTTCCGTCGGGCCGCCGGCCAGGGCGACACCGAGGCGATGGTCACCCTCGGGGGCCTGCTGTTCAACGCGGGTCGGAGGAGGAAGGCCCAGGACTGGTTCCGTCGGGCCGCGGAGCAAGGAGACACCTCCGCGATGTTCCTCTTCGGGGCGTCCCTGGCCCTGGCGGGGCGGATGGCGAAGGCCGAGGACTGGTTCCGTCGGGCTGCCGAACAGGGCCATACCGAAGCGATGGTCAACCTCGGCGTCCTGTTGAAGGATGCGGGTCGGAGGAGGAAGGCCCAGGACTGGTTCCGTCGGGCTGCCGAACAGGGCCACACCGAGGCGATGGTCAACCTCGGCGTCCTGTTGAAGGACGCGGGTCAGTTCGAGGAGGCCAGGACCTGGTTTCTTCGGGGCGGCGCGATGGCCAGGGTCATAGCCCTGGATGTGGATGGAATTGCTTCTGGCCGGTGGACCAAGCCCTGACCCCGAGTCTCGCAACCACTGGCCGCACAACCTCCAACTCGGTGGCTTGTTTGGTACCGGGCCTCGGCTCCTCCTTCCTTCCCGTCTTCTCCAGCAGCCTCCCAAGGTTGGTCAGCGGCCTTCGAGCGGCCGTCGTCCCTCCTGTGCGCTGCTGATCGGGCTCCGTGGTGTCGCACAGCGGCGCCCGCCCGGGGTTGGCTGTGCGACCTTCAGCGGCGCGGCGAGAGGTGGACTGGTGGTGACGCGAGGACACCGCGCCGCAGGCGTCCGTTGAGGGTGGTGGCGGGCGACTAACCCACCTTCTCCGCAGTGATGACGAAGAACGTGCCCGGCGCCCACTCGTCACGCACGGACAAGCCCGACGTGCGGAGCCAGGCGAGGATCTCGTCGCGTTCGAAGAGCGGCATCCCATCGGGGAACCCGGGGAAGTTCTGTGTCGTCTGGAAATGCCGGTAGACCGGATCCGGTGAGCGGAGGAACGTCAGGAGTGTCAGCAGGCCGCCGGGTCTCAGACAACGTCCCACCTCCCGGATCGCGAGTCCGGGGTCCGGCAGTGCCTGCAGGGAGTTCCAGCAGTTCACCGCACCCAAGGAGGCGTCGTCGAACGGAAGGTCGAGGGCGCTGGCCCTCACCGCCTCCACCTGGGGGAGCCGTCCGCGCAGCCAGAGGAGCATCGAGGGGTTCGCGTCCAGGGCGGTGACCCGCTCCGCTCCGACCGTGTCCGCGACGACGGCGGTCCACCGCCCGCCACCCGCCGCCAGGTCGAGGACCGGCCCCTTCGCTGGCGCCAGGTGTCGGGCGAGGTAGGCGTCCTCGTCCGAGGGCGTCACCTGGCCTCCCCAGTTGGATCCCATGGACCGCAGGAAGGCCGGGCGTAGGCCGTTCTCGTAGTGCCCCCCGACCCTGGGCATGACCTGGGCCTGCTGGAGTGCGTCCCCCGCGCTCCCCTCCTTCGGGGCCGAGGGGTTGAGCAGGTCGATGACCCCGTGGTCCACGGGGTACGTGAGCGAGCAGCCCTGACAGGTGGAGGTGGTCCCGACCGTGACCAGGGACCCCCGGCACGAGGTGCAGCGCAGCGAGGAGGAGTGGCCCCCTGGTCGCCGCTCCTTGAGCGAGGAGACCTCGAACACGGGGTCCTCGGCGTGACGGCTCCTGTCCTCCACGGTGACGGGCATGCCCTCCCGCACGGCCCACAGGGCCTTCGCCCCCGTGTGGGAACGTACGGAGCGGGTGTCCCGGTCCCATGCCAGGGAGAGCTGGTCGGCACTCAGCTCGGACACCCAAGCGCGGTCGGCGCGGATCTCGTCGTCGCTGAGGGGCCAGGCTGAGGGAGAGGGCCAGACCCGCCCGATGACGGCCTCCTCCGGGTCGAGCCGTCGCAACGAGCGCTCGAGACGGGTCCGGTCGTCCTCGGGCGGATCCAGCTCCCGAACCGCGGCCATGATCCGCTCCCTGTTCTCAGGGAAGTGTCCGAGCAGGTAGAACAGCGCCAGAGTCAGGGGACGACCGCCTCCGGTCCCGGCGAGTAGATCCAGGAAGGGGTCGAGGTGCTCCCGAAGGGTCGTGCGGAGACCGTCGTCGGATCCCGCGAGCAACCCCAACAGAACCACCAGGAGGCCCTGGTGCCTGGTATCGGCTCCCCACAGGACCCTCACGACCTCATCCACCACCTCTGTTGAGGCCGGGGTGGCGCGTCCGTCCTGCCAGGCGGTCTCGACGAGTTCCGTGAACCGGTGTTCCGTCTCGTCCCCGGTTGCCGAAACGAACGCCTTCACCAGCGCGTGGACGTCCTGCGGACCTGCACTCATGCGGTGCTCCTCCCCATTTCTCTGACTGTGGCCCCCGGCGGGGTCCGTTCGTTGAGCAACGACCGCGCCTGCTCCGCGGCCTCCCGGAGACGCGTCGCGGGTTCGGCCCGCGCCAACAGCACGTCGTGCATGGCGTCGGTCACGATGTCGTGGACTCCTGAGAAGCCCTGGATGAGGGCTCCGCGGGCCGCCGGAGTCGGCGCGTGGGCGTCCAACAGCTCGACGGCCGTGCGGTGGTGGGAGTTGAGCTCGAACCATCCGCTCCGCGTGAGGTGACTGACGGCGCTCCGAGTCACGGGGCTGAACCCCGTGGACTGATGTCGGCGGGCGGCGACCTCCGGCGAGTCCAGGAACTGCAGGAAGGCCAGCGCTCCCCTCTCGACCTCGTCCGGGAGGCCGTCGGAGAGCCAGAGGGCGTCCCCGCCGATGAGATGGCCGTGCGGGGGGACCGCGTCGTTGTGCGGTATCGGGTGCGTGCTGACTTCGAAGCCCTGGGCTCGCCCCGCTTCGACCACCTGTGCCGCCTCGACGGAGGAACCCCACACGAAGGCGACACGTTCCTCGGCGAAGGCGGCGTGGGCCTCGGAGAAGGCCTGCGGGGTACTGCGGGAATCCGCCTTCGTGCCCGTGTAGAGGTAGTGACCCTCCCTGTGCATGCTCTGCCACCACCGCGCGTACGCGAGTGCCTCAGGGGAGTCCAACAGGACCTTCTCCGGTCTTCCCTGACGACCGTTGTCCCGGTCCGCGAGGAGCCCGCCCTGGATCGCCACCGCGTGCTGGAAGAACCAACCGTAGTTGGCCCAGGTCACACCGTGGTCCGGGCCTCCAGGGGACGCCCGCACGGCCGCGCACGCCTCGGCCAGTTCCCGCCAGGTCCGGGGGACGCGTTCGACTCCGGCCCGGTCCAGGAGCGAGCGGTTCACGAGCATCAGAGGAGTGGAGACCATCCAGGGCATGGCCATGACCTCGCCCCGGTAGCTGAAGTAGTCGCGGGCGGAGGGGAGCACGTCGCCGAGGACCACGGGCTGTCCGCGGATCTCCTCCCGTCCCCGCAGCGCTCCCTCCACTGAGCGGAACAGCGGGCGTCCGTTCCTGTCGCGGGTGTCGAGGGCCTCCCGCGTGGAGAGGTAGAGGTACTCCGCGATGGCGGGATGTTTCCCGCGTGAAGCGGCGGAAGCCACTGCGCCGGGCATGTCCTCGAAATGGTGCCCGGTGATTCTGATCCGGTACTCGGGGTGGATTCTCTCGAACTCCGCGGCCACCGAACGGATGCCATCCAGAAATTCCGGAGAAATGTAGTAGTGGAACCACGCATCGATGGTGATCGGTTCCGTGTTCCCGTTCGATTCTCCCATATCTCTCCTCTGCCTTACACGGTTCTGCTTCGGGTCCCCGTCCTCGCCTTGGCTCGCCCGCCATCATCCGATCTCCCGACATCGCGGGCGCCTTCTGGATTGCGCTCCACGGAGTCGGTTTCACCCTTGCCTCGGACAGCAAGCCAAAAGAAGAATTCCTCGACCTCGGGTGGAACCGTTGGGCCGGAGAGTTCGTCAACAAGGGAGGTTGCACATGGGAATTTCCGGTGCCGGAGAAGGAGAACTCGTCTCTGCGGCGAGGGAACTGCGTCCGCTGCTGCGCGCGAACGCCGAGGAAACGGAATCGCGGCGCCGCCTGACGGACGAGGTCGTCCAGGCGCTCGATGGCGCGGGTCTCCTGAGACTGCGTCGACCCGCGCGTTACGGGGGCCACGAGGCGGACACCCGCACGGTCACCGAGGCCGTCACGGAGGTCACCCGCGGAGACGGCGCGACCGGTTGGACGGTCGCGGTCTGGGCCATCAGTTCCTGGATGATGAGCCGCTTTCCGGAGAAGGTCCAGGAAGAGGTGTTCTCGTCACCCGACACGAGGGTGAGCGGCATCATCGGCCCGTCCGCCGTCGCGGAGCCGGTCGAGGGCGGTGTCAGGGTCAGCGGGAAGTGGTCCTTCAACACGGGGGTCCAGCAGAGCGGGTGGAACACCAGCGCGGCCGTGCTCGCCCGGCCGGACGGGAGCTTCGAGCCGGTGATGCTGGCCGTCCCGGTCAGCGACCTGACCATCCTGGACGACTGGGACGCCGCGGGTCTTCGCGGATCGGGAAGCGTCTCCACGGCCGCCGAGAACCTCTTCGTGCCCGAGGAGCGTGTCCTTCCGGTGGTGCCGGTCCTCCAAGGGTCGACCACTGACACGGGGGAGGGGCGGCCCGGCGTGTACGAGGTCCCCTTCATGCCCACGGCGTGCGCCACCATCAGCGGGGTCGCCCTGGGCCTGGCCCTCGCCGCGCGGGACCTGTTCTTCGAGAGGCTGCCCGGCCGCAAGATCACCTACACCTCCTACGACGACCAGGCCTCGGCTCCGATTACCCACCTCACGGTCGCGGAGGCCGAGGCGGCCATCGAGGAAGCGTCGTTCCACACCCGTCGCGCCGCCGAGATCGCGGACCTCGGAGGCCCCGACGGACGCTGGTCGGTGCGTGACCGATCCCAGGTGCGTCTGCACATGGGTGCGGCCTGTCGTCGGGCGAGGGAGGCGGTGACGCTCCTCGCCGACGCGAGCGGAGCCTCCTCCGTCTACTCGTCCGTGCCCATCCAACGGGTGGAACGCGACATCCGGACCCTGTCCCTGCACGCGATCATGCACCCGGCCACCAACTTCGAACTCCACGGCAGGACCCTGTGCGGGCTCGAACCCAACACCGACTACATCTGATCGGCAGGAGACACCCATGACCGCAGTGAACCACCGCCGGGGCAGGGACCGTGCCGTGGTGCTCGGAGCGAGCATGGCGGGGCTGCTCGCCGCCAGGGTCCTCTCCGAGTCACACGACGAGGTCGTGCTCGTGGACCGGGACTCACTGGCCGACGGGGCCGTGGCCCGTAGGGGCGTGCCGCAGGGGCGCCACGCCCACGGCCTCGTCGCCCAGGGACAACAGATCCTGGAAGGCCTGTTCCCCGGGCTCACGGACGACCTCGTCCGAGCCGGGGTCCGTGTCGGCGATTTCAGCGGCGACATCCGGTGGTACTTCGGCGGTCGAAGGATGCGGCCGAGCCGCTCGGGCCTGCTCTCACTGGCGGCCAGTCGCCCGGTGCTGGAGGACCACGTACGTCGACGCGTGTTCGCGATCGCGCAGGTGACCGTCTGCTCCGGGCACTCCATCGACGGCCTGGTGACCGATCGCGACGGGGGCCGCGTGGTCGGCGTTCGGGTGACCCCGGACGGAGGGGAGCAGACCACCCTGGAGTCCGACCTGGTGGTGGACGCCACCGGAAAGGGATCGAGGACCCCGGTCTGGCTCGAGGAACTCGGGTACGAGCGTCCGACTGAGGACCGGGTGGGCATCCGTCTGGCCTACACGACGCGGCACTACCGCCTGAACTCCGACCCGTTCGGCGAGGACATCGCCATCATTCCGGCGGCCACCCCCTCGCACCCTCGGGGCGCCTTCTTCTACCCGGTGCCCGGAGGAGAGGGACACGTACAGCTGTCCCTGACGGGGGTCCTCGGGGACCACCCGCCCACTGACCCCGAGGGCTTCACGGAGTTCAGCCGCTCCCTGCCCATCCCCGACATCCACGACGCGATCGTCGACGCCGAACCGCTGGACGAACCGACGAGGATCCACTACCCGGCCAGCGTGCGGCGTCGCTACGAGGACCTCCGGCGCTTCCCTGAGGGATTCCTGGTCCTCGGGGACGCCGTCTGCTCCTTCAACCCCGTCTACGCGCAGGGCATGACCGTCGCCGCACGGGAGGCCCTCAGCCTCAGGCGACACCTGCGGGCGGCGGAACCGCTCACGGCCGCGCGCTTCTTCCGCGACGTCGGACGGGACGTCCAGGCCCCCTGGGAACTGGCGGCCGGCGCCGATCTGGGCTACCCCGGAGCCGAGGGGCGGCGCACTCTCAAGACACGTCTCGCCAACGCCTACACGTCTCGTCTCCAACGGGCCGCCGAGCACGACGCGCAGCTGTCAGAGGCCTTCGTCCGCGCGGCCGGGCTCGTGGCGCCCCCGCAGTCGATCATGCGCCCGAACCTGCTCCTCCGTGTCGCACGCAACGCCATCACCCGCCCCCGCGAACGAGTCGTACCCCAACCTCCCCACCGAGGGGCAGTGCCGCGTCACTGAGAGAGACGAGGAATCCATGACACAGATTCGCCCCTTCGAGATCCACGTACCCCAGGAGGCCCTGGACGACCTCCACCGTCGCCTGGCCGACACCCGTTGGCCGCAACAGGGGCCGGGCGGGGAGTGGGAGCGCGGCGTACCACTCGGCTACCTGCGGGAGCTCGTCGAGTACTGGAGGACCGGCTTCGACTGGCGTGCGGCCGAAGCGCACCTGAACAGTCACCCCCAGTTCATCACGGAGATCGACGGTGTGGACGTGCACTTTCTGCACGTCCGATCACCCGAACCCGAAGCACGGCCCCTCCTCCTCACACACGGATGGCCCGGCTCTCCCGTGGAGTTCCTTGACGTCCTCGGGCCGTTGACCGATCCCGTCTCCCATGGTGGAGATCCCTCCGATGCCTTCCACGTGGTCATCCCCTCGATCCCCGGATACGGTTTCTCGGGAACGCCGACCGAGCCCGGGTGGGACACCGCGAGGGTCGCCCGCGCATGGGCCGAGCTGATGCGCAGACTCGGGTACCGGCGCTACGCCGCCCAGGGTGGTGACTGGGGTTCGGTCATCTCCCTGCGCACGGGTCTCCTGGACCCCGAACACGTCGCCGGTGTGCACGTGAACATGCTGGTCACCGTCCCCCCTCCGGGCGCGGGGGCACCCGACGCCACCGAAGCCGAGCGACTGGGCTTCGCCGCCTGGTTCGAGGAGGACGGCGCGGGCTGGCGGCACATCCAGTCCACCCGGCCCCAGACCCTGGCCTACGCCCTCACGGACTCACCGGTGGGTCAGCTCGCCTGGATCTGGGAGAAGTTCTGGGAGTGGACGGACTCGCGCAAGGCCCCGGAGGACGCGGTGGACCGGGACCGGATGCTGACCAACGCCAGCATCTACTGGTTCACGGCCACCGCGGGCAGCAGCGCGCACTTCTACTTCGAGTCCAACCACACCACGGAGAACTTCGTGCGCACCTGGGCCGGGCCGTGGCCCCTGGAGGCGCCGGTCGGTGTGGCCTGCTTCCCCAAGGACGCCGTTCGGGCCGTTCGGAGCTACGCCGAGGGCATTCTGCCCTCACTGACGCACTGGACCGAGTTCGCGGAGGGTGGCCACTTCGCGGCTCTGGAACGCCCTGACGACCTGGTCCGGGACGTCCGGGCGTTCTCCCGGACACTGGACTGGTAGATGGACGCGGATCGGGGCCGGTGCTCGCACCGGCCCCGATCCGTCGTTCGAGTCGAAACGGTGTGGGATGCCCACGGCGCGACGGTCGCCTCCGCGCGGGCACCGCTCATCGGTCGCGCCTCAGCGGGACGGACTCGTGACACGCACTTCGGGCACGTAGGTGATCCAGTGCCCGCCCCCCTCAGAGAAGGCCCTTTCCTTGGACATGATCTCCTCGGCGTGGTTCCAGGCGAAGAGCAGGGCGTAGTCCGGATAGGGGACGAACGCCTCCGGCGGACGGATCGGGATCCACGAGCCCGGGGTCAGCCTTCCCTGTTTGCCGGGTGTGGAGTCGCACACGAACGGCAGGAGATCCGGCCCGATCCCGCAGTAGTTGAGCACGGTCGCGCTCTTTGAGGTCGCCCCGTAGCCCACCACGGAGGCTCCCCTCGTCCTGAGGTCCCGGAGCAGTCCCACGAGCTCCGCCCTGGTGTTCTCCACCCGCTGACCGAAGCGGACATACGTGTCGGGGTCGTCGAGGCCCCGGCGGTCCTCCAGGGCCAGGGCCGCGGCCACCGCTGGGGAGGCCGCGCGTCCACCCCTTCGGGAGATCGTGTACCGCATTGATCCGCCGTGGGTTCCCAGGCGTTCGGCGTCCACGACCTCGAAGCCGAAGAGCGAGGCCAGGTTGCTCACCGAGCGGACGGAGAACAGGTAGATGTGCTCGTCGTAGATCTGGTCGAAGTAGGTGCCCTCGATGATGTCCGCCAGGTAGCGGTCCTCCACGACGAAGGCGCCGTCTCGGGACAGGAGGACGTCCAGGCCGCGGAAGACCTCGTCGATGGCCCCGATGTGGCTGATCGTGTTGGCGGAGTAGACGACGTCGGCCGTCCCGTGCCGCGCCCGCACCGCCTTCGCGCTGGTCTCGCCGAAGTAGTCGACCATGACCCGCGCGCCGCCCCGAACCGCGGTCTCCGCGGCGTCCCCGGCGGGGTCGACTCCGAGGTGCCTGATCCCGGCACCGGCCACCCGTCCCAACAGAGTGCCGTCGTTGCAGCCGATCTCGACGAAGAAGGGGTCGGAGATCCCTGACAGTTTCGAGACGATGTCCCGCGCGGTGGTGTGGAAGTGATCGCTCATCAGGGCCGACGTGGAGGTGCGGAACGGGTACTCGGCGCCGTACATGCTCTGGGCGGGGACCTGCTCCGTCTGCTGGACCATGGCACATGTCGTGCACACGCCGATGGCCAGGCGAAAGCGGGGGACGGCCGACTCGGAGACGTTCTTCGGGTAGGTGTTCGAGACGGGTTGCGATCCCAGATCCAGACATTCCCGGACCGAACCCGCGCAGATCCGGCATCGGTGCCGTTCCCCGCTGGTGGGCGTGGCTGCCATGTGCCCGACTTCCTCTCTGATGTGCGAGACCTCGGACCGGGACGCGCCGTGCGGTTCGTCCCGAGGGCCGCGGAACACCCGGATTCCCCTCCGGGTACGCAGCTGATTCTTCAGGTGACCGGAGCGTCTGGAGTCTTCCCGCTTGCGGCCGCCGCTCGGACGCGGGAGCACAGCAAGCACGGAGACGTCCGCAGCGGGCCGAACACGCACGATGGGGACGTCGCGCGGCCTTGCGCCGATGTTCCGAAAGAGAGGTCGGGAGCGCTATGAAAGCGCTGCTACTAGCTGGTGGGAAGGGGAGCCGACTCCTCCCCTTCACCCGAACCATGCCCAAGCAGTTGCTGCCGGTCGCGAACCGGCCGGTACTCGCACACGCGGTGGAGCACCTCCGATCCGTCGGCGCCCGTGATGTGGGCGTGGTGGTGGGGGAGTGGGGCAGGCAGATCCGTGACTCCTTGGGGGACGGCTCACGGTTCGGAGTCCGCCTCACCTACCTCCGTCAGGACAGTCCGGACGGGTTGGCCCACTGCGTGGGACTGGCCCGCTCCTTCCTGGGAGACGACGATTTCGTGGTCTACCTCGGCGACAACCTGTTCAAGGAGGGGTTGGAGGCCCCGGCACGGACCTTTCGGGAACGCGGACCGCAGGTCCAACTCACCGTCCAGCCGCGTCCGGATCCCCGTGACTTCGGAGTCGCGGTTCTCACCCCCGGGAACCGCGTCCTACGGGTGGTGGAGAAACCGGATCACCCACCCAGTGACCTGGCCGTCCTCGGCGCGTACTTCTTCAGACCGTCGATCCACGAGGCGATCAGCAGCATCAGACCGAGTCCCAGGGGCGAGCTGGAGCTGACCGACGCGGTCCAGTGGCTCGTTGACCGCGGCGACGAGGTGACGGCCGTCCGATACGACGGTTACTGGAGGGACGTCGGCAGAGTGGAGGACCTCCTGGAGAGCGGGCGGCATTATCTGGAAGGACTCACCCCCGACCTCAGCGGGGCCTTGGACGCCGAGAGCTCGGTGGAGGGAGCGGTCGAGATCGGGAGCGGGGCCAAGGTCATGCGCTCCCGGATCATCGGTCCCGTCATGGTGGGCGAGGGAACGGTGATCGAGGACTCCGTCGTCGGTCCGGGGGTGACCGTCGGCCGGGACTGCCACGTGCGCGCGGCCTCCATCGCCCGGTCGACCGTGCTCGACGGAGTCACCGTGGACGGAGGGGACGGGTTCAGCGGCTGCCTCGTCGGCCCGGAGGGGCTTCTCGCCTGCCAGGAGAGCACCTGATGCCAATCGGTCGCCGGAGAACGGACCCCGACAGACAAGGCGGTGCCGTATGAGAATCATGGTCACCGGTGGAGCCGGCTTCATCGGATCCCACTATGTGAGGGGACTCCTGAAGTATGGGGTCCCGGGCCACCGGTCAGTGGACGTGACCGTCCTGGACTCCCTCACCTACGCTGGGCGTCGCGCGAACCTCCCCGTCAGTCAGCGCCTGACCTTCGTCCACGCCGACATCACGGACCGCGCCCGCCTGCGACACCTGCTTCCCGGCCACGAGGCGGTGGTCCACCTCGCCGCCGAGTCGCACGTGGACCGCTCCATCGAGGCGTCGGAGGCGTTCGTACGCACGAACGCCCTCGGCACCGAGACACTGCTGAGTGAGTGCCTGCGCGCCGGGATCGAGCGTGTCGTCCACGTGTCGACGGACGAGGTGTACGGCTCCACGGAGACCGGCACGTGGTCGGAGGACGCCCCGCTGCTCCCCAACTCCCCCTACGCGGCGTCGAAGGCCGCAGGTGATCACCTTGCCCGCGCCTACTGGCGCACCCACGGGCTCGACGTCAGGGTGCTCCGCCCCTCGAACAACTACGGGCCGCGCCAGCACCCCGAGAAGCTCATCCCGTTGTTCACGACCAACCTCTCGGAGGGACTGGGCCTGCCGCTGTACGGCGACGGCACCAACATCCGCGAGTGGCTCCACGTGGACGATCACTGCCGGGCTCTGGACCTGGTGCTCACCAGGGGTGAGCCCGGAGGGGTCTACAACGTGCGCGGGGACAGCTCCCTGTCGAACCTCGAAGTGGCGGAGGGCATCGCGTCCCTGCACGGGGTTTCCACGGAGGTCCTCCAGTACGTGACTGACCGCAAGGGCCACGATCGTCGGTACGCGCTCGATGACACGAGGATCCGCGCGGAACTGGGGTTCACCCCCCAGGTGCCGTTCTTCGAAGGCCTCGAACGGACCGTGGCCTGGTACACGCAACACCCCGACTGGTGGAAGTCGGTCAAACACGGCGACGGACAGAGGAACGACCCATGATCAACGTCTTCCAGCCCTCCTTCGGGGACGAGGAGCTCGCAGCGGTCCGTGAGGTTCTGGAGAGCCGGTGGGTGGGGCACGGGCCACGCGTCAAGGACTTCGAGGAGGCCTTCGCCCGGCACCTCGGAGTGTCGACGTCGAACGTGGTCTCGGCCGACACCTGCACCACCGCCGCGTTCACCGTCATGGAACTGCTCGGTCTGGGGCCGGGCGACGAGGTCGTCATGCCCTCGATCGGTTTCGTGGGCATCGCGAACGCGGTGGCGGCGCGGGGAGCCACGAACGTCTTCTGCGATGTCGATCCGCACAGCCTGAACCCCCGTCTCGAGGACGTGGAGAAGGCGCTCACAGCCAACACCCGCGCCGTGGTCGTCCTGCACTACGGGGGCGCCCCCGGGCACATCGCGGAGATCGCGCGCCTGTGTCAGGGGCGGGGGATCGCGCTCGTCGAGGACGCGGCCAACGCACAGGCCTCCCGCGTTGACGGACAGGCGTGCGGGACGTTCGGTGACTTCGGGTTCTGGAGCTTCGACCACGGCAAGATCGCCGTCGCGGTGGACGGGGGCATGCTGTATGCCAAGGAACCGGGCGAAGCGCGACGCGCCGCCGAGCGCCTGTACCTGGGCATGGACCGCTCCAGTGGTTTCTCCCAGGCACGGAACGGTGGCCACCGGTGGTGGGAGTTCGACGTGTCGTCCTTCTCCCGGAGATCGGTGATGAACGACCTCACCGCGGCCATAGGACGCGTCCAGCTCACCCGTCTCGACGGTTTCGTCGAGCGTCGCCGGGAGTTGGCGTCGGTCTACGACCTCTCCCTGTCAGGAGTGTCCGGAGTGCGCACGCCGCCTCCCCTCCCGAGGGGACACGAGTCCTCCCATTATCTGTACTGGATTCAGACCGCCCCGGAGATCCGGGACGCGGTGGCGGCGGACCTCTACGCGCACGGGGTCTACACCACGATGCGCTACCACCCGCTGCACCGGATCGCGGCCTATGGATCGACCGCGGTGCTCCCGGACACGGACTCGGCAGCGGCCAGCACGCTCTGCCTGCCGCTGCACCAGGAGATCACGGAGCGTGAGGTCCGGTACATCACGGAGGCCCTGGCCGATTCGGTCGCGAAGCATTCACGGAGTGACGGGTGAGAGGAACACGGGTGACGGTGGACAACGGAAGTGGACAGACCGAGTACAGCTCCGAGCACGCCGAACTCTACGACGAGATCTTCAGGGGCAGGGGAAAGGACTTCGCCGGAGAGGCGGCCCGTGTCGCCGAACTGGTGAGGGAACGCAACCCCGGGGCCTCGTCCCTGCTTGACGTGGCCTGTGGAACGGGCGCCCACCTGGAGGCCTTCCGGGACCTCTTCGACCGCGTCGAGGGTGTGGAGTTGGCGCCCGCCATGCTGGACGTCGCCCGGAAGCGACTGCCGGACGCCGAACTGCACCTCGGTGACATGCGAGAACTCCGGCTACCGGACCGCTTCGACGCGATCACCTGCCTGGGGAACTCCGTGGCCTGCGTGGACTCTCCCGAGGAGATGGCGGAGTCCGTCAGCAGGATGGCCGCCCACCTCAACCCGGGCGGTGTCCTCGTGGTGGAGCCCTGGTGGTTCCCCGGGAACTTCATCGACGGGCATGTCGGAGGACACCTGCAACTCGAGCCGGGGCGTGCGGTGTGCCGTATGACCAGGGCGGTGCGAAAGGGGGACAGGACCCGTCACGAAGTGCGCTTCCTGCTGGCCGACGACAGGGGATTCCACCAGTTCGGCGAAGTCCTGTCCGTTGGACTCTTCACACCGGAGCAGTACCGTGACGCCTTCCATGAGGCAGGCTGCGACGTCGTTCTCGAACCGGCTCTGGCTCTGGCAGACGGAAGACCCAACTCCCCGGGGCTCTTCGTGGGTGTGCGCCGGTGAAGGTGGACGGCGGCCAGCCCCCGATGGGCACCGCCTCCACGCCGTCAGTCCGTGCGCTGCGTGTGTCCGGGGCGTGGGAGATCCGGCCTCCGGTCTTCACCGACGATCGGGGCCTGGTCGCCGTGCCGTTCCGGCGGGATCACCTGGCCGCCCTGGGCGTGCCCCCACTGGACGTGGCCCAGACGGTGCACAGTCGTTCGAGGCGCGGCACCGTCCGCGGCGTCCACTACACACGGGGGCCGTCCGGCGGTGCCAAGTACGTGCACTGCGCACACGGATCCGCCCTGGACATCGTGGTCGACCTGCGGACGGGATCGCCCACGTTCGGGCTCTGGGACACGGTGTCCCTTGACCCGTCCCTGAACCGGAGCGTCTACGTTCCGGCGGGAGTGGGCCACGCCTTCGTCGCACTGGAACCGGACACCGTGCTGACCTACCTTCTCTCCACTCCCTACGCCTCGGAGACGGAAGGGGCCGTCGACGCCCGGGACCCCCGCCTCGGCCTGCCGCTCGATCGAGGGGACACCAGACTCATGTCGGCCAGGGACCGGCGGGCACCCACCCTGGACGAGGCCGTGCGCCGGGGGCTGCTGACCGTCTACGAGCCGTGAGGAACGACGTGCGGGGGCGGGCCCCCCCGGGCCCGCCCCCGCACGTCGTGTGCCTCAGACCTCCAAGTCGACCGGGCCGTCCGCGAAGCGGGCGGTCAGCTTCTCCAACGTGGGCACCACGTCCGCGGGGGAAGGCGTTCGCGCCGACTCACGACGCAACCGCTCTGCGTTGTCGGCGTACGAGGGGTCGTCCAGGACACGCGACAGGGACGCGCGCAGCTCGGCCGCGTCCAGGTGACGTGAGTCGGACACGTATGCGCCCGCACCCTGTTCGGTCCAACCCGTCGCGTGGGACACCGGGGCCCACCACCGCTGGTTGGCGAAACTGCTGGGCACGAACAACTGCGGTACAGAATGCTCCAACGCCGAGTTCACGGTGCCGGATCCGCCGTGGTGGATGATGGCCGAACAGGTGGGAAGGAGAACACTCAGCGGCACGAAACCCGCGACGCGGACGTTGTCCGGCACGCTGCCGACCTGGGCGAGGTCGTCCTCCCTGACAGTCGCGACGATCTCCGCGTCAATGTCGGAGACGGCGTCGAAGACCTCCGCCAGGGAGGCGCCCCCGGAATGCACCTCCTGTGCCGTCAGACCAAGGGTGAGGCAGACGCGCCGTCGCTCGGCCGGGCCTCGCAGCCAGTCCGGGACTGTGGAGGGGCCGTTGAAGGGGATCGGGCGCACGGACACGTAGTCCCGGTCGGAGGGGTGCCAGGTCCAGGGCGGCATCGTGCTCACGGACCAGTGACCGAAGACCGTGTCGTCGGCATAGGCGTGACCGCGCCCCTCCATGTGCTCACGCAGGCTGGACCTGAGCGGATCGAGGCCCTCCCCGCCCCGGAGCGACGCGGACGCGCTGACCAGTTGGGCGGGGGCGTCCACGCCGTAGAGGACCCTCGCGTGCGCCGCGCCACAGGATCTCGCTGCCAGCGGGCCCGCGTACATCATCATGTAGTCCCACAGGACCAGGTCGGGTCGCCAGGAACGGCAGTGGTCCACGAGCTCGTCCAGCATCGACTCGGGGCTGAACCCGCGCAGCACCCATGCCAACATGCCGAGTTCCTCGTCCGGCGTCTGGCCGGGGTAGTCCGCCTGGGACGACCTTCCCTGACTGTGCGGCCACGGATCAGCGTCCATCGCGCGTCCGCTCGATTCCCCCTCGGCCGATTCGGCGATGCTTCCGAGGTTGATCGGCTCCCCCATGGTGGCGGATGTCAGGCCGGTCGCCGTGACGTCCTCCGGAAGCAGGCTGTTCGGGTCGGTGCCGGTGGCGACACGGACTTCGTGGCCGGCGGATCGCAGGGCCCAGGCCAGGGGGACGAGGGAATAGAGGTGCGTCTTGCTCGCACAGGTGATGAGAAGGACTCGCACGGATGCCTCCGGGGCGCCATCGGGACAGGGCGGCTCAACGCTATGGCTGCGGCCCTCCGACGAGCGTCTCCTCGGTTGCCGGGGCGAACGCGGGACCCCGAGCGGCCACTTCTGCCGCTCGGGGTCCATGGTGTTCCGGGCCCAGCCCTCATTCAGCCCTTGCTCTGCTCCGGCTCCGGCTCAGCGGAGAGCGTCGGCTCCTCGGCGCCGTCTTCGGTCGAACCGGCCTCGGGGGTCTCCTCGACGACCACCGAACCGGTCGGGGGAGTGCGCCTCAACGTGACGAAGGCGAGCACCGCGAGCAGCAGGTAGAGGACGACAGCCGTCGCCGCGGTCACACCCAGGCCCGTGGAGAAGGCCTCCCGCGCGTTCTCCATGAGATCGACGGCCAGTTGGCCGGGAAGAGCCGCCGCCTCGACGGTGGCGTTCGCGATGCTCTCGCGGGATGCCTCACCCGCCTCCGACGACACCCCCGCGGGGATCACCAGCTGACTGCTGTAGATGGCCGCCCCCAGGGTTCCGAGGGTGGCGATGCCCAGTGCCACGCCGAGTTCGCCACCGGTCTCGGACAGGGACGCGGCCGAGCCGGCCCGGTCGGGCGGCGCGGCGCCCAGGGCGAGGTCGGTCCCCAGGGAGGCGAACGCTCCGGCACCGATCGAGCCCACGGCGATACCGGCCAGCGTCACGGCGAGGCCTCCCAGAGGACCGATCTGGGTCATCAGGAGGAAGCCGCACGCCGAGACCAGGAGCCCACCGGCGATGACGATTCCAGGACTCACCCTCTGCGCAGCGGCGGGGGCGAGCATGGCGCCCACGACCGTCGCCACCGCGGGGATCACGGTCCACAGGCCAGCCTGGAGCGGGCTCAGGCCAACGACCATCTGGAGGTACATGGCGAAGAGCATCATCATTCCGCTCATCACGATGGAGCCGAGGAGCATGACGAGAAGGGCGGAACGGAAGATCGTGTTGGTGAACAGCGTGAGGTCCACCAGGGGGGTCTCCAGCTTTCGCTGCCGCCGGATGAAGAGGGTGGTGACGACCGCGCCGAGGAGCAGGGAGGCGAACACCAGGGGAGAGGTGTTCCCCGTGGCCAGCTCCTTGAGGCTGTAGATGACGGGCAGGATCGAACCGAGCGCCATCACGACACTGAGGAGGTCGATGGACCCGGCGTCGGGGTTGCGGGACTCGGGGAGCAGCAGCGGGCCGGCCACCACCAGCAGGAGCATGATCGGTACGGCCAGGAGGAACACCGATCCCCACCAGAAGTACTCCAGCATGAACCCTCCGACGACGGGACCCAGCGCCCCACCGCCCATGAAGCAGCTCATGAACACACCGATCGCCAGACCGCGCTGTTTCGGGTCGGTGAACATGGTCGTGACCAGAGCCAGAGCGGAGGGGGCCAGTGTCGCCCCGGCGACGCCGAGGAGGGCCCGCGCTCCGATGAGCATCTCCGGGGTGGTCGAGTACGCCGCCAGGACCGACGCGAGGCCGAACACGGCTCCACCGATGACGAGGATGCGCCGTCTGCCGATTCTGTCCCCGAGGGTCCCCATCGCCACAAGGAAGCCCGCGATCATGAACGCGTAGATGTCCGTGATCCACAGAAGCTGGGTGTTGGAGGCTCCCAGGTCAGCGGCCAGGTGGGGCAGAGCCAGAAAGAGGACGCTGATATCCACCGAGACCAGGAGGGTCGGAAGTGCGAGAACTGCCAGGCCAATCCATTCACGCCTGCTGGCTCTGGTGGCTGGGGCATCTGTGCCCATGGGTTCTCCCAGTGGTCGGTGAGTTTCAATCCCGACGATTTTGCCCGGACAGGGGTTCTCTGTCAAGGAGAATGATAATTTCCATCGTGGTGGATTAAATGTTCCCCGAAGGAAAACTGGCCGTAATTGGGCAAGGGAACGCGGCCCGCACTCCGAGACAGAACGGGCCGGCGGATCCGCAGCTCAGGAGGGGTGTGCCGGGCTGTTCTGGTATGCGGCCAACCGCCAGCCGCCTTCGGTCCGGGCGGCGACCCAGCAGGCTCGCACGGCGCGAGCGTCCGAAACCTCCTCCTCTCCGGGGGCAAGGACCCCGCCACGAGTCACCAACACAGCCGCGTCGGAACCCAAAGCCCTTACGGATACGGGAGTCCCGGTAACTCGGGTGCCCTTGAACGGGCCCTGGAAGGCATTGCCCATGAAGTCGCGAATCTGGTCACTGCCGGCGCACATCACGCCGGGCAGAACCATGGTGCCGTCATCCGTGAACACGTCGGCGAACGCTTTCGCGTCGTGAGCCGCCCATGCTTCGATGATTCGTCGGGGAAGGCCTGTCACCTGGGCTGAGTCCTCGGTGGAGAGGCCTGGAATCGAAATCTTGTCCTGGGTGGTCATGCTGTACTCCATAAATTGAGGGCGAAGCGTTTCCATAGACATTCTGCTTGCTGTGGTTACGACGGCAACTTCTGGCTTGCTCCGTCATTCTGTTTTTTCTCGGGAGTCGCAAGAATGGATATGGAGGTATGGGGCGGGGCTCAGCGAACCTGAAAAGCGTTCAGAACCCGACAGGGTGGAACTGCCACCCTCCTCCCAAGGAGCCCCGATGCGGCTGATGTATCGCGTGGCGACGATCGCGCTCGCCCTCGCACTGATGGGTGCGGTCGGTGTCATGACCATCCGACCCTCACTCGGCGAGTCCGACCAGTCCGATCGCGCGGCCCCCTTCGCCTTCGAGACACTCGCCCTCAACTCCGAACCACCGGACTCCCGCTTCGAGCGGGACGTGGCACCCGACCTCGAACACTTCAAGGGGTGGATCTCCGCCGTGGGCGCGGGCGCCACCCTGCTGGACCTTCGCGGCCTGGGCAAGTCCGGGGACGTGTGCCTGGTCGACCCCCGGGACGACAGCGTCACCCTGCGCAACGCGCCCGGAAGCGGTGAGGACGACTACCCGGTCGTCGAACTGCTGCCGGAGGGGCTGCCCCACGACGACACCATGGCCCCCATGGGCTGTGTCCCCGCGGACCTGGACGAGGACGGCGACCTCGACGTCATCGTCTACTACTGGGGCCGATCCCCGGTCCTGTTCATGAACACGGCCGGCCCCGAGGCCGTCCCCGCGGCGGAGAACTTCACCGCGCACGAGCTGGTCGAGCCGATGCAGGTCTGGAACACGACCTCGCTCAACGTCGCGGACGTGGACGGCTCCGGCAGCCTCGACATCCTGGTCGGCAACTACTTCCCCGACGGCGCGCGTGTCCTGGACCCCGACGCGGACGACGAGACGCGCATGGAGATGCAGCAGAGCATGGGCCTGGCCACCAACGGTGGTCGCAACCGGCTGCTGCTCACCGAACCCACGGGTGAGGCGGACACGCCCCCCACGGTGACCGACGCGAGCACGGCCATCCCGGAGAAGGCGACCACCGCCTGGACACTGGCGATCGGCTTCCAGGACCTCACCGGAACCGGGGTCCCCGACATCTACCTCGGCAACGACTTCGGCAACGACAGCCTCCTCGTCAACCACTCGACCCCCGGGGAGGTGCGGCTGGAACTGCTCAAGGGTGACCGGGACATGACCACGCCCAAGTCACAGGTCATGGGGAACGGCTCCTTCAAGGGCATGGGCGTGGCCTTCACCTACGAGGACGACGCCGAACTGCCGATGATCGTGGTCAGCAACATCACCAGCCCCTACGCGCTGCACGAGAGCAACTTCGCGTTCGTCCCCGACGGTGACGCCTCCGAACTCCTCGACGGCACCGTCCCCTACAGCGAGAGCAGCGAACAACTCGGACTGGCCCGCAGCGGCTGGTCGTGGGACGTCAAGGCGGGCGACTTCAACAACAACGGCACCGACGAGCTCTTCCAGGCCACCGGCTTCCTCAAGGGGGAGACCAAGCGCTGGCCCGAGCTCCAGGAGATCGCCATGGGCAACGACCAGCTGCTCAAGCACCCCGCCTTCTGGCCCAACTTCGCCGAGGGAGACGACATCTCCGGCCACGAGACCAACCCGTTCTGGGTCCGCGGCGACGACGGTACCTACGCCGACCTCGCCGACGCTGTGGGGATCTCCGAGTACGACGTCACACGGGCCTTCGCCTTCGGTGACGTGAACGGGGACGGCCTGCTGGACGTGGTGGTCGCCAACCAGTGGGAGGACTCGCGGCTGCTGCTGAACCAGGCACCCGACGCCGCCCCCGGGGTGGTGCTGCGGCTCGTCCGTCCGGGCGCGGGCGGCGACGACGCCCTCACCCCGGCGCTGGGAGCCGCGGTCCGTGTGGACGCGGACGGCCACCCCGCGCAGACCAGGGAGCTCTTCCCCGCCAACGGGCACGTGGGGGTCTCCGACTCCATCGTCCATCTGGCCGCGCCCTCGGGGGACCTGCCGGTCACCCTCTCCTGGCGGGACGGCGGCGGCGACACGCACAGCACCGAGCTGACGGTGGAACCGGGGACCCACACGGTCCTCCTCGACGACGACGGAACGGCGGAGATCCGATGACGGTGACCAGATCCGACGGCGGCGCGGCCGCCGAACCCGCCGCGACCTCGCAGCAGACCCCCGCGGACGAGGGACCTCGAACCGCGGCCCCTCCCGGGGTGGACCGGCGCCTGAAGGCGCTGCGCATGTTCGCCACCTCCATCACCGTGTTCACGGTGATCGGGCACATCTTCCTCGGGTTCGAGCAGTCCCCCGTCACTCCCATCGTGGCGATCCTGTTCGGCTACGCGCTCGACATGGTCCTGGAGACCCTCGACGCCCGGGCCGAGGATCGGGAGCCCGGCTACGCGGGCGGTCTCGGCAAGTTGGTCGACTACCTGCTGCCCACCCACATCGCCGGTCTGGCCTGCGCGATGCTGCTGTGGGGGAACACCTCGCTCTGGCCGTACCTGTTCGCGGTGGCCGTGGCGGTGAGCAGCAAGTACCTGTTCCGGCTCCGGGTCGCGGGCCGCAGGCGCCACTTCCTGAACCCCTCCAACTTCGGCATCGCGGTGACGCTGGTGATCTTCCCGTGGGTGGGGATCGCACCGCCGTACCACTTCACGAACAACACCTACGGAACCGTGGACTGGCTGCTCCCGCTGGGGATCCTCATGGCCGGGACCATGCTCAACGTCAACCTCACCAAACGGTGGCCGCTGATCCTGGCGTGGGTCGGCGGGTTCGCCCTCCAGGCCGTGCTGCGCTGGCTCTTCCTCGACCACATGCTCCTGGCCGCGCTGATGCCGATGACCGGGGTGGCCTTCATCCTGTTCACGAACTACATGATCACGGACCCGGGAACCACGCCGTCCAAGCCGCGCAACCAGATGGTGTTCGGGTTCACCACGGCGATGGTGTACGGCCTCCTCGTCAGCTTCAACATCGTGTTCGGTCTCTTCTTCGCACTGGTCATCACCTGTGTGCTTCGCGGCCTCGTCCTGGTCGGCGCCCCCTTCCTGCCCGCGAGGCCGACGGAGCCCCACCACCCCAGGGAGTCCACATGAACGACAAACCGTCCGCACCCACGTCCGAACCCGTCGAGTCCCCCGAGGTGACCCAGGCGGCCGCCCCCGCCCGGCGCTCGGGGCTGGCGGACCGGTACCACCGGGGTATGGACGTGCTGAACGTCGACCGGCACCGGCTGTGCCTCCAGCTGTACCTGGTCATCGTCATCGCCCACTGGGCCGAGCACATCGTCCAGGCCGTCCAGATCTACGTGTTCGACTGGCCGCTCGAGGAGGCCCGGGGTGTCCTCGGCATCCCCTTCCCCTGGCTGGTCACGTCCGAGTGGATGCACTACGGGTACGCGCTGATCATGCTCATCGGGCTCCTGCTCCTGCTGCCCGGATTTACGGGCAGGTCGAGGACCTGGTGGACGATCTCGCTCCTGATCCAGGTCTGGCACCACTTCGAGCACCTGATCCTGCTCGTCCAGGCCTCCAACGGGGTCAACCTCGGCGGCGGCGACGCTCCCAGCAGCCTCATCCAGCTGCTGATCCCCCGGGTGGAGCTGCACCTGTTCTACAACACGATCGTGTTCGTGCCGATGGTCGTGGCGATGTACCTGCACGCGCGGCCGAACGCGGTCGAACGAGAGGCGATGCAGTGCGCGTGTGCCGGTGAGCCGTCCAGGTCGGACCGGTGATCGCGGGGCGGCGCCGGGTGTCGGCGTTCGACGTGGTCCTGCTGCTGGTCGCCGCCCTGATCGTCTACATGGGGGCCTCCAACGTCGAGCGGAGCCTGCGCGCCGCCCGGGCGGACGGGGCCCCCGGCACCTTCAGCGCCACCAGGCTGGACTGCGTCCAGCATCCGGGCCACGAGTCCTGCACCTGCTTCGGAACCTACGCGCCCGAGTCGGGCGAACCCGTCCGCTCCGACATCTACCTCTACGGAGGCAACCGGGAGACCTGCCCGGTGGGCGGGCAGACCGCGGCCGTGGACGTGGGCTCCGCCAACCGGGTGTACGGGCCGGAGGGGTCGAACGAGTGGATCATGACCGCCGGTCTGATCCTCTTCGGTCTTGGGCTCGGCGGCTGGAGCGTCCGGTCGTGGTGGCTCCGCCCGGAGCCGGGGGACTGAGGTCGCGCCCACACGAAAGACGGAAGCGGGCTCCCGAGGGAACCCGCTTTCGTTCTTTCGGCCGTAGCAGGACCCGAACCTGTGATCCGTGCCGTGTCGAGGTGGGTCGGGCGTGGCGTCGGCCTGCGTCAACAAGCATCCGCGCGGAGCAGCCGGTTCCGTAGAGGGATCTTCGTGGCGGTTGGAATCCGTTGGGTGTGTTCGTCATCCCAGGAGTCTCCCGATTGGGGTGGGCGACGGCCGTCGCCCTCTTGGTATAGTGAATGTTCACTATCATAAGCTGGCATCGACCCCGGGTCCCGTGGTTCGGCACGGGTGACGGCGTCGCCTTCGCGACGCCGACTGCTGGGTCCCGCACGAGAGGGAAACAACGATGACTGAAGACTTCAAGGTCAAGGCGGACGAAGTGCTCCGTCGAACCGTGGGTTCCACGCCAGGGGTCCCGGGCGTGATCGCCGGTGTCACTGACGAGCACCGGACCCTGTACCTGAGCGCGGAGGGGGTCCGACGGGTCGATGGCGCCGAGCCGGTGACCACCGACTCGCCGGTGGCCCTCCTTTCGACGACCAAAGCGATCACGGCGACGGCGGCACTGCGCCTCGTCGAACAGGGCAGACTCGACCTGGACGCCCCAGCCAGCCGATACGCCCCGGACCTTGGTCGGTTGCGGGTGCTGGCGGGCTTCGACCAGGTCGGCGAACCGATACTTCGCCCCCCTGCCAGCCAGATCACGACCCGTCAGCTGCTCACGCACTCCTCCGGGCTCGGGTACGAGTACTTCAACGCCGACTACGCCCGTCTCGTGGGTGAGCAGCGGCAGCCGCCCATCGCGACCTCCACCCGGGCGGCACTGGACACGCCGCTGCTGTTCGATCCCGGAGCCCGTTGGGAGTACGGGTCCGGGATCGACTGGGTGGGCCGGGTCGTCGAGGGCGTCACCGGACAGCGCCTCAGCGAGGTCCTCGACCGTGAGGTGCTGTCGCCGCTCGGAATCACGACGATGACCTTCGCGCCCGGCCCCGAGCAGCGCCGCGCACTCGTGGGCACCCACCTGCGCACACAGGAGGGCGACCTGGTGCCCCTGGACGTCGAGCCGCCCACCTCACCCGAGGTCGAATCCGGCGGGCACGGACTGTACGGAACCGTGGGGGACTACCTCAGGTTCATCCGCATGTGGCTGAACGACGGGGTCGGCGACCACGGGCGCGTGCTGGAGGCCGAGACGGTCCGCGACGCGGTCCGTCAGCACCTTCCGGACCATGTGGAGGTCACCCCGTTCCGGAGTGCGATCCCCACGGCGACCAACGACGGTGAGTTCTACCCCGGCGTCCGCAAGTCATGGTCCCTGGCCTTCATGATCAACCAGGAAGCGACCCCCACGGGACGCCCGGCGGGCACCCAGGGATGGGCGGGACTGGCGAACCTCTACTACTGGATCGATCGGGAGAACGGCATCGGCGGGTTCTGGGCCACCCAGGTGCTGCCCTTCATCGACCCGGCGTCCTACGGCGGGTTCCTGGAGTTCGAACGAGCCGCCTACGACGCGTTGGTGCGCACTCCCGACCGGCGTTGATCGGCCGTGACGCCCTACGCCCCTGAGAGCGCTTCCATCCGCTCCCAGGGGCGTCTCCGACGAGATGCGACGTCATGGATCCGGCCGTTCCTGTCGCGGGTTTTCGGTGAACAGAAGCACCGCACTCGTACTCGCCCTGTTCGACAGGGGGCCGGCGCCCGAGTGAGCGCGAGGCCCGGATCAGGGAGGTGATCCGTGGCCTCGCGCTCACTGGTGCAAGGGCGCTCACCGCTCCACCGGCACGGCGCCGGATGTCAGAGAGTGGTGCGGGTGAACGGCCTCATGGCCGTGGTCGGTCAGGCCGCGTGCCTGCCCGGTGCGGCGCTGCCGAGGTACTCGTCGAGGTTGTCGATCAGCTCGACGAGGTCGGGGTGGGCGTCGAAGCGGCGCTGGTGGATCGCGGCGATCTTCGCGTCCATCTCCGGGTCCGGGTCGTCGGTGATGTCGAACGAGGCGAACCTGGAGATCAGCGGGAGCCCGAGTCTGTCGATCTCCAGGTGCGCGGGGTCGTTCATCATCTTCTCGTAGGTCTCGAGGTCCTGGGCGGCGTTGACTGCGCCGTACTCGTACTCGCCGCCGAAGTCGCGGCCGAAGACCCCCGTCGGGTCGTCCGTGTCCTGTCCCGTCATGCCCCTGACGATGGCGTCCGCGGTCTCTTTGGGGACGTCGGGCCGGATGGTGAACCGGATGCAGTGGTAGATCATGGAATTCCCTTTCCTTGGGTGTTCACCTGAGTGGTGAGGCTTGGGTGGGGTGGTCTGAGTGGGGTGGCTCAGTCCTGGGCGAAGGCGCCGGCGTGGTCGTGAGCGAAGTCGGCGATGTCGCGCGCGGGTGCTCCGGTCAGGTCGGTGACCGAGGTGTGCACCTCGGCGGCCTCGCCCCTGGCGTAGTGGGCGTAGTCCTCGACCAGACCTTGCAGCTGCCACGGCGGGATCATGCCGGTCAGCGCGGAGACGAACTGGCCGGGGGGAACGTCCTGGAAGTCGATCGCCTGACCGGTGGCCTTCGACAGCGCCTGGGCGATCTGTTCGTGGGTCACTGCCCGGGGGCCGGTCAGGGTGTAGGTACGTCCGGTGTGTCCCTGGCTGGTCAACACCGCCGCGGCGGTGGCCGCGACGTCCCTGGTGTCGACGACGCTGACGGCGGCGTCACCGATGGGCGCGGCGAGCAGACCCTGGGCGATGGTGCCTGCGAAGCCGAGCAGCGACTGCATATAGAGGTTGGGGCG
Organism: Nocardiopsis sp. B62; assembly: GCF_018070675.1. Lineage (NCBI taxonomy): Bacteria > Bacillati > Actinomycetota > Actinomycetes > Streptosporangiales > Nocardiopsidaceae > Nocardiopsis > Nocardiopsis sp. B62. Next base: position 303,125 of record NZ_JAGPXK010000003.1, read on the forward strand.
CAGCACCGTGTGGTCGAGGCCGAGCCCCCGCACGTGGGCCTCCACCTCGGCGTGCCAGCGCAGGAACCGCACCGGCGAGTCGGTACGGGCCTCGTACTGGGAGAGCACCACGAGCCGCTTCACGCCAACCTTCTGGGCGAGGTCGGCGAACCTGATCTGCAGGTCGGCGGCGTCCTCATCAGAAGGGCTGTTGAGGAAGGCCGCGTCAACGCCCTCCAGCGCAGCGGTGACCGCCTCCGGGTCCCGCAGGTCGGCGACGACGTTCTCGACACCGGGCATGACTTTGAAAGGGCTGCGGATCATCGCACGGACGGTGGCGCCCCGGCTCTTCACAGCGGGCAACAACGCGGAGCCCACGGTTCCTGTCGCGCCGGTCACGAGCACGGTGGGGTTGGTCATGGCGAACTCTCCGTTTCGTGGTCTCGCCGAGGCTTGTTCCTCGGCGGAGTTCGTGTCGGGGTTCAGGGCCCTGTGGAGGCGGCCCGGGGGTGATCCCTGCCCGTGGCGGATGCGAGTGAGAGGGCGAGCGCCACGAAGACGAGCGCGCACTGGCCCAGGAACACCGTCGTGAACGCGATGTCCCCGCTCGCGCCCGCGGCTCCGATGGCCACCCCGGCCAGGGCCGCGAGCCCGATCGCGCCACCCAACTGCTGTGCCGTGGTGACGAGCGCGCTGAGCAGGCCGCCTTCGCCCTCTCCGCTGTCGCGCACCGCCATCGTGACGGCGTTGACGGAACCGAGTCCGAGACCCGCGCCGATCAGTGAGAACGCGCCCAGGAGGTTCGGGGTGAAGCCGGTGGTGGTCGGGTTCAGTACCAGCCACAGCAGACCGAGCAGGAGCAGGACCAGGGCTGCTCGCAGTGCGCGGGCGGGCCCGACCCGCCTGGCCGCGCTGGGGGCCAGGCCACTACCGACGATCATCATCAGGGCGATGGGGGCCTGGGTCAGGCCGGTCATCGACGCGCTCATCCCGAGCACTTCCTGCTGGTACAGGGGCAGGAAGAAGAGCAGGCTCGCCAGGGTGGCGCCGATCAGCATCAGGACCGCGCTCGCGGTCACCACCGGCTTCCTGCGGAAGACGTCAAGCGGGACGAGGGGATGTGCGGAGCGCCGTTCGACAAGGACGAACGCGACCAGGGAGGCAGGCCCGACCGTGAGGCTGATCAGTGTGCTCGGCGCGCCCCATCCGGCCTCCGAGGCGGTGATCATGCCGAGTGCGAGGGCGGAGATGCCGAGCGTGATCGACACGGCGCCCGGAACGTCGAATCGTCCAGGCTGGCACGGTGCCGGTGGCACCGAACCCCACACGACGATCGCGCTGAGGACGCCGAAGGCCAGCGGGGCCCAGAACACCGACTGCCACCCCAGCGCGTCGGTCAGCGAGCCGCCGAAGAACACCCCGAGCAGACTGCCGATACCCGAGATGACGCCCCAGAGACCCATCGCACGGGTGCGTTCCGTGGCGGATGTGTAGAGGGAGAGCATGAGCGCGAACGATGAGGGCATCAGGGCCGCGGCTCCGACCCCCTGCCCGATCCGCCCGGCGATCAGCATCGGTCCGGTCACGGCCAGGGCGCACAGGACCGATGCCGCGAGGTAGACGGCCATGGCGGCGAGGAAGACCCTGCGGGCCCCGAGCACGTCGGCGAGACGGCCGCCGAGGAGCAGCAGGCCCGCCAGGGCGACCAGGTAGCTGCTCGCGACCATGGAGAGTTCGGCCGCCGAGAGCCCCAGGCCCTGGCGGATCGCCGGTCCGGCGAGATTGACCATCGCGGTGCCGAGGACGACCAGGAACATGGAGGTCGCCAGCCCCGCCATCGCCACACCGCGGGGTACCCGTAAGCGGGCGAGTGGGGGGACGCGGGCGGTGTCGTTACTCATCTCGCCTGTTCCTTGTCCAGAGAGGGGGTGGGCTTGCAACTCACATGGATAGTGAGTTATCACTATCAAGAGGCCAAAAAAACACGGATCCGGCCGGGGTCAGGAGCCGGACGCCAGAAACCGCTCGACCCACGGTTCGCCTCCGGCCCGGCCTGGCAGGTCCATGGAGGCCGCGATCAGGTACAGCATGCCGGCGGCGAAGAAGTCGTGCGCCAAGTCGGCGTCCACTCCGGGGAGTGCCTCAGCTCGCTCGAAGACATCCTGTGTCCACCCGTGCATCAGGTCGCGAATTTCGGGGTCCTCGCAGGCCGCGTAGCCCTGAAGCAGGATGAGCATCACCTCACGGCTTTCCATGAGGGTGCCCCAGCCGTTCGCCATCGCCCACAGTTGGTCGTTGTCCGCTTCCTCGCCGCGAACGAGCATCTCCTGTTCGATCGTCGCGAACGTGCGTTCCAGTACCGCGACGAAGAGCCCCTTCTTGGTGGAGAAGACTCGGAAGAGGTTCGGGTGGGGGAACTTGACGTCCTTGGCGATGGTCACGGTCGAGCCGCCATGGAAGCCCTTGTGGCTGAACTCCCTCAGTGCCGCGGCGAGGACCTGCTCGCGACGCCGCTCGATGCTGACCCGTGGTCTCCGCCCTGTCGTCATGTTTGATAGTAAACAGTCACTACGAGATGGGTGTCAACTCTTGCGTCGCTGGGCGGAGGCGGGGTCGGGGTCAACGTTCGCGGACAGGGGCCGGCTCGGAGTGAGCTGGGCGGCGGCCGAGAAGCGGGAGTCCGCTGTTTCGGGTCGCCTGGTGCATGAGTCAACCCTCGCCGTAGGGAAAGTGATGCACGCCACACGCTTCTCTTTGCGTGTGCTCCAGTTGTGGTCGCCGAGTGCAAACCCGCAGTTCACGGCTGCGAGTCGGACCCAGGGGGCGTGCCCATGTCACGAAGGGTCCTGTCCTTGTTGGCGCCGAAGTCGATGCCCGCCTCGCACGAACGGCCAGTTCAGCGGCGCGCGGACGCCTGGGGGAGTCGTGGTGTGCGGCTCGGGGTGCGGGGTTGACGCGCACTTTGTAGTGACTGTTAACTATCAAACATGACGACAGGGCGAGAGGTTCAGGGTCAGGGCGCGCCGCGCCGAGAGCGGATCCTTGCCGCGGCACTGAGGGAGTTCAGCCACAAGGGATTCCATGGCGGCTCGACCGCGACCATCGCCGAGGCGGCAGGCGGTTCGCATCCGGGCCTCTTCCAAACGTTTCCCACCAAGAAGAGGCTCTTCCTGGCGGTGCTTGAGCAGGTGTTCACCACGATCGAGCGGGGGTTGGCCGTCGCGGACCAGGTGGCGGAGGGTGAGCGGCGCCAGGTCGCGGTGATGACCTGGAGGTCCCTGATGGAAGAGCGCGAACTGATGCTCCTCCTGATTCAGGGGTACGCCGCCTCCGGGGACTCCGACATCCACGATCGGATGTACCGGTGGACGCGGGAGACCTTCGAGCGGATGGAGGCCTTGTCGAAGGCGGGCGCCGAGCCGGAGAGCCCCCTCTTCGCCACGGCCATGCTGTACACGGTGGCCTCCTGCATGGACCTGTCGACCCGCGCTGAGGGTGAGGCGTGGGCGGGGCGACTTCTGGCCTCCAAGGCCGGGGCCTTTGAGGCTCCTGACGTTTGACCTATTGATAGCGAGCACTCACTATCATGATCGGTCGCACCCCGAGGAACTCACCCACGTGAGAGCCGGACCCGCACCCGCATGGCAGCTGACCGATGCGGAGGGAGGACGGTTCGGCCGTGTCGTGCACCGTCCCCCGATGACACACAACCTGGAGAAGAAGCGCAATGACCAGTCAATACGACGCTGACGCCATCGTCGTCGGCAGCGGCTTCGGCGGCGCGGTGGCCGCGGCCCGCCTCGCGCAGGCGGGGTTCTCCGTCATCGTCCTCGAACGCGGCCGACGGTGGGGGCTCGGCGAGTTCCCCCGCGCCTCCAAGCTGGACGACGGCTGGCTGTGGGAGCTCGACCGGGGGCTCTACGACATCCGCTGGCTCGACAAGATGGCCAGTGTCCAGGCCGCCGGCTGGGGAGGCGGGTCACTCGTGTACGCGAACGTCTTCGCCCGCCCCTTCGAAGAGACGCTGGACCACCGGTGGCCGGACCACCTGCGCCGCAAGGAGCTGGACCCGTACTACGACCTGGCCGCGCACATGATGGGCGTCGCGCCGGTGGGCGACGACCCCCGGACCGGAAGGACCCCTCCCCGCACCCAGCTCCTGGAACAGCTCCTGGAGCATTCGGACAAGGCCGAGGCCACCGTGCGCCCCAACCTGGCGGTGACCTTCGGCGATCCCGACACCTGGCGACCCAACGTCCACGGAGCACAGCGCCGCGGCTGCGCGTTCGTCGGAGAGTGCGTCATCGGCTGCAACCACGGAGCCAAGAACACCCTGGACCACACCTACCTCACCGCCGCCGAGAACGCCGGAGCGCGGTCCGTCACCGACGCCCAGGTCCAGCGGATCGAACCGCGGGACGACGGCTACACGGTGTTCACCTCGACCCCCTCCGACCCCGACGCACCTCGACGCGAGTGGTCCGCCGCCAGGGTCGTGCTCGCCGCGGGCGCGGTGGCCACCAACGAACTCCTGCTGCGCTCCCGTGACATCCACGGCACCCTGCCCCGCCTCTCCCGCAAGCTCGGCCACGGGTTCTCGGGCAACGGCGACTTCCTCACCCTGGCCGAACTCCGCGGCGACCGCGAGGACATGACGACCGGACCCACCATCACCACCAACACCGTGCTCGACGTTCCAGAAGGGCGACGCCCCGTCTGGTACCAGGTCCAGGACGGCGCCTTCCCACCGCCCCTGAACGACCTGCTCGACAGCCTCCTCCCGGCACGGAAGGCACGCGACTGGTGGCGGCGCAGGGTACGCGGCACCAACCCGCGCCAGACCTTCGCCGTCCTCGCGATGGGCAAGGACTCCGGCAAGGGGAAGCTACGGCTGGACGCCGGGGGTGACGCCACGCTGGCCTGGGACAACCGGTGGCAGGCCGCCCTGTACCGGTCCCAGGTACGCGTGGGACCGGCGGTCGCCAAACTCCTGGACGCGCGCCTGTACAACCCCTTCACCTGGTCCGTCCTGCGCCGCACCATCACCGTCCACCCACTGGGCGGGGTACGCCCCGGCCCCGATCCAGCCACCTCGGTCGCCGACCGGGCAGGAGAGGTGCACGGCTACCCCGGCCTGTTCGTCATGGACGGTTCGGTACTGCCAGCCGCGACCGGGGTGAACCCCTCCGCCACGATCCTCGCCGCCACCGAACGCGCGATCGAAACCGTCATCCGCCGCTCCGGACAGCCCGAGTGGCGTGCCCCTGAATGGGGCGCGGTCGTTCCCGCCCCTGTCCCCGAGGACGCCGCGTTCACCTCCCAGTCCAAGCTCCGCAACGCCACCAAGGGCGACGGCCTCGTCTTCGCCGAACGCATGACCACGGGCCGAGGCAAGCACCCCAGGGTCGTCCTGACCCTGAAGGCGGAGATCCCCGGCATGGACCCGTTCCTCGCGGACCAGGCGCACACGGTGCCGATGCGGGGCTCGATCGACGTCGAGGACATCGCCACGCGGGTGCCCATCGCGGGAACGCTGTCCCTGTTCCCCCGGGGACGGCACGAGGCCATGTCCTACGCGCTCGACTTCCACGACGACGAGGGCAACGCGTGGCAGCTCACGGGGACCAAGGCCGTGCGCTCCCGCAACCCCGTGGATCTGCTGACCGGACTGACACACCTGCGCACCGAGATCACCCCCCTTGCCTCCGAGACGGGTGAGAGCCGGCGCCTCGTGCTCACCATCGGTGCCGCCGACCTCTTCCGGCTGGGCACGTCGATCTCGGGGAAGGGCTTCACCCTCGCACGCCGCCTACGCGCGTCGGCCCGGTTCGCATCCTTCTTCGCGGCCTCCGCCCTGCGACGACGGAGCCCGGGCCCGACAGGCGGTCCGCGCACCACCACCAGCCCCGACAAGGGGCCATCCGCACGCCGGTAGTCGGCTCTCAGCGCGACCCGGCGCACGCCCGGCCCCGCAAGTGATCACCAGTAGTTCCCCTATCCAGTCAGAGAGCGCCGCTCTCCTTTCCCGCAGGGAGACATCCTGTGTCCGTACACCTGATCGTCGGCGCCGGCATGGTCGGCTCGACCACCGCGCTCCGGCTCGCAGACCTCGGCGAACACGTCAGGCTCATCAGCCGCTCGGGCCGGGGCCCGGTCCACGAGCAGATCGAGCTGATCCCGGCCGACGCGAACGACGCTGGTCGCCTCAGCGAGCTCGCGGACGGGGTGGCAGCGATCTACAACTGCCTCAATCCCGCCTACCACCGCTGGCTCACCGACTGGCCACCGATGAGTGCCGCGCTGCTCACCGCCGCCGAGCGCTCCGGTGCCCCCCTCGTGATCGCCGGTTGCCTCTACGGGTACGGGGAGGTCACCGGCCCCATGACCGAGGACACCCCCCTTTCCGCCACCCAACCCAAGCTGAAGGTGCGTGCCGACATGTGGCGCGAGGCCCTCGCCGCGCAGGAGGCCGGTCGCATCCGCGCCGTCACCGAGGTGCGCGCCAGCGACTACATCCAGGCCGGATCACTCCTCAGCCTCTTCCTGGCCAAGCCGCTGTTGTCCGGCAGCCGCGCCCTGGTCCCCGCCCCGCTCGACGTACCGCACACCTGGACCTCGATCAACGACGTGGCGACGATGCTGATCACCGCGGCCACCGAACAGCGGGCATGGAACCGCGCCTGGCACGTGCCCAGCACGGACCCGCTGACGGTCCGCAAGCTCGCCCACCGGTTCAGCGAGGCGAACGGAGCACCCGCTCCGAAGGTCGGCAAGTTCCCCGACTGGATGTTCAGGGTCAGCGGTCACTTCGTTCCGATGGTGCGCGAGTTCCAGACCACGGCCTACCAGTTCTCGGCGCCGTTCGTCATGGACTCCTCAGCGGCCTCCACCACCTTCGGCCTGCGCCCGCAGCCGATCGAGGAGGCCCTGCGTGAGGCAGCCGAACTGAGTGGGGGCACCCCGAACAAGGCCACCGGGCCCTCCAGTACCCGCCGGACCGCTTCCTGACACCCGTGTCCTGTGGCACCCCGCCCTGGGTGCCACAGGCTGTGACCGGCATCCCGGTCCCTCCCTGTTCCCGGCTTCGCCAACCATGACTCATGCGCGCACACGAGACCCCGACCGGAGGCTCACCATGTCAACCACACCTTCCGTCGCCGTAGACGACACCGCGAGCGATGTTCGCCCCAGCCTGATCGACAGCCGGTTCGCCTACCGCAGCTTCGCCTTCGCCTTCGTCTTCGGACACGGCGCCTTCGCTGTCTCAGGAGGCCCCGACCCCCTGGTGGTCCTGCCCCTGTGGGTGCCCCTGACGCTGCTGGCCTGCGGGATCGTGCCCGGTGTGGTCTCCTCCCTTCTGGCTGCAAAACGCGCCCAGAAGGGCGCCGGACCGGCCGAGGTCCTCTCCGAGAAGCTGCTCGGGAACGCGTGGGCGACCGTCTTCGTCGCCCTCACCCTGGGTATCACCGGCCTGACCACCACCTTCGACATCCCCGCCGAAGCCCAGGACGTGCTGTGGCCCACCGGCGCGGTGTTCGTCGTCGGCCTGATCAACATCGCCGAGGGCGCCGCACGCCGCAACGTGCTCCACTACAGCCTGGGTACCGCGCTCGCGATCATCGCCACCGCGGCGCTCCTGTTCCCTCCTCCCGGCGCGTTCTGGGTCCTGTCCCTCGCCGGGAGCACCGCCTACCTACTGGCGGCCTTCTTCGAAGGCCGCCGCATCACCGCCCTCGGCTGAACCTCCCGCGCTCCGTCCAGCGGGAGGCGCGCGATCCCGCGGAGGGCAGTGGACGCGGTGGTTGCTCCGAACCACCGCGTCCACCCCACGAAGACGCCGCTCGCGGACGCCGAAGTCGGCTCTCTGGTCTGGCGACGTTGCCCAGGGGCCGCTCGGACGACGCTCGTCCATCATGGGTGCGCGGAGTCGCCCGGGGAAGCACGCGTCGTCGTGCCCTGTTTCGCCCCTTCGGATTTGCTGAGTGTAGACTATCAAGCATGACCGAAATTCGGAGGGAACGAAGGCCGCGCGTCAGTATCGAGCTGCGTCGTGAGCAGATTCTCGCTGCGGCTTTGAAGGAGTTCAGTCACAAAGGACTGCACGGCGGTTCGACGGTGACCATTGCCAAGGAAGTGGAGATATCCCACCCCAATCTTTTTCGTGTCTTCTCCACCAAGAAGGAACTCTTCATGGCGGTTCTGAGGCAGACCTTCGCGCAGGTCGAGAAAGATATGCTCATTCCTGGGGAAAAGGACGAAGAGAATCCACTCCAGACCATGTCCGATGCCTGGGGCGTGCTCATGGAGCACCGCGAGCTGATGCTCATCCTCCTTCAAGGGTATGCGGCTGGCAACGATCCGGAGATTCGCGACCTCATGCAGGAGTGGACGCAGGACGTGTTCGAGCGATTCGAGGCGCTGCCCGGAGTCGGCACGAATCTGGCGCACGATTTCTTCGCCGCGGGCATGCTGTACATGGTGGCGGCCTCCATGAACCTGCCCTCGCGCGCGGAAAAGGATGCATGGGCGGACCGTTTTCTGGCCTCGGGTTCCTGACCGTCAGATTTCCATGGGTCCGCCTCCGGGTGCTGTAACTCGCGCGGACCCGTCATTCACGTTGGCAGCGGCAGGGGTATGGGTGTCACTCCGCGCCGCGGCCGTGCGAGCGTCACCGCACGTATGCATGCCCTGAGCCGCGGCAGACCGAACCGGTCCGTCCCCCCGTTCGCCTCGCTGGTCGTGGACCAGGACCGGCCTTCACGAGCAATGCGTCGCCACCGGCGAGCGGGACCGTCTTCGTCTGGAAGCGGCCCGGCTTCCCGGAGAGTCGGGGGCTATGAGCATCGACTGCTCCTGGTCGCCCTGACCGGTGCCCCACCCACGGGGAGCGGGATCGGTTGTTCGGGATGGCGCCGATACCGAGGGCCGTGGAAACGACGGAAGCGGGCTCCCGAGGGAACCCGCTTCCGCTTGATGTGGGCGATACAGGACTCGAACCTGTGACCCCTACCGTGTCGAGGTAGTGCTCTAGCCAACTGAGCTAATCGCCCCAGTGAGACTGGGAGGTGGAGACGGGATTTGAACCCGTGTAGACGGCTTTGCAGGCCGCTGCCTCGCCTCTCGGCCACTCCACCGAGTACACGTGAGGCGATCTCTCGCCCCGCGCCTCCTCCGAGCGGACGACGGGATTCGAACCCGCGACCCTCACCTTGGCAAGGTGATGCTCTACCAGCTGAGCCACGTCCGCGTGCTGCCCGGCCCGGCCTCCGTCTCCGTTGGCCGCGCCTTGCTGCTGGTACAGACTTTAGCGGAGATTCGACAGACGGCAAATCGGAGCCCGTCCGGGTGGTGCGGCGCTCCCCTGGGCGGGTGCGCGGGGGCGGTAGCGTCCGCGTCAGGTGTCCCGGGCAGAGTCGGGGCACACCAGCGGTGAAGTGGACGGAGCGGCATGGACATCCCCGTGGCGGACGGTGCGGCGTGTGGAGGGCACGGAGGTGCCGTTTCCTGGGCGCGGGCGCGTGAACGGGCCCGCGAGCTCGGGGCCCGTTTGAGCACGCCCGTACGCGAACTCCCGTTGGGGCGGGCGTTGGGCGGTGTGCTCGGCGATGACCTGCGGGCCCTGGTGGGCCTGCCCGCCTTCGACGCGTCGGCGATGGACGGGTTCGCCGTGGCGGGGGAGGGGCCGTGGCTCCTGGTGGGCTCCCAACTGGCCGGGGCGCCGGTGACCGGGCTCTCCCTGAGCCGTGGTGAGGCGGTGGAGATCGCCACCGGCGCCCGGGTGCCGAAGGGCACGGAGTCGGTCCTGCCCTACGAGCACGCCGAAGTGGTGGACGGTCGGGTGCACGGCCAGGCCCAGCGCGGACGGCACGTGCGCTGGTCGGGAGAGGAGACCGCGCCGGGGGAGCTCGTGCTGGCGGCGGGCACCGAGGTCACCCCGGCGGTGCTGGGGATGGCGGCGAGCCTGGGCCACGACGGTCTGGAAGTGCGTCTTCCCACGGTGTCCGTGCTGGTCACCGGGGACGAGATCGCCACGAACGGCCTCCCCGGCGAAGGTGTGGTCCGGGACGCGCTCGGTCCGTTGCTGCCCGGGGTCCTCACCTGGGCCGGGGCGCACCTGGAACGGGTGCGGATGCTGGGGGACGGTTTCGGGGACCTGGGTGAGGCGTTGGCCACGGCCGGGACCGACGTGGTGGTGGTCTGCGGTTCCTCCTCGAAGGGCCCCGCCGACCATCTGCGCGGGGTGCTCCGGGATCTGGGCGCCGAGGTAGTCGTGGACGGGGTGGCCTGCCGCCCCGGACACCCGCAGTTGCTCGCGCACTCGGGCGGGACCGTCTTCGTGGGCCTGCCCGGCAACCCGAACGCCGCGCTCGTGGCGTCGCTCACCCTCCTGGTTCCGCTGCTGAGTGCGATGTCCGGTCGCCCCGACCCGTCTGGTGGCCTGGCTGAGGCGACCTTGGTCGGCGAGGTGGCCTCCCGGCCCGACGACACCCGTCTGGTCGCGGTGCGGGTGAGGCAGGGGCGCGCCGAACCGGTGGGGCACGACCGCCCGGGGAGCCTGCGTGGCGCCGCCCTGGCCGACGCCTACGCGGTGGTGCCCCCGGGCTGGTCGGGCGGTGCGGTGGAGCTCCTGCGGCTGCCCTGACCCGGACTCACACCCCCGGACACACGTCGGCCCCCGAGGGAAGTCCCTCGGGGGCCGAACCACGATCCCTGCTACTTCGCGGGCTCGTTGGTCCCGACGGCCACGGGCGCCTCGGAGGCATCGGTCCCCGCAGGGGCCTCAGGCTCCTCCTGGCGGGCCTCCACGGGCTCCGGAGCGTCCACGGCGGGGTTGCCGTGTCCGCGCAGCAGGAACCAGGCCTGCGCCGCCGCGGCGAGCACGATCACCAAGGCGATGGCCGAGGTCAGGTGCATGCCGTCGGTGAACGCCAACCGAGCCGAATCCATGAGCGCCTCACCGGCGGGCCCGCCCAGGTCGGCGGCCGTGTTGGCGGCACCGCCCAGGGTCTCCCGGGCGGCCTCGGTCGCGGAGTCGGACACCCCGTCCACCTCGGTGAGGTGCCCACGGTAGAACGCGGTCAGCACGCTGCCCAGCACCGCGACACCCAGCGCACCGCCCATCTCGTAGGCGGTCTCGGAGATCGCGGACGCGGCGCCCGCGCGCTTGGGCGGCGCGGCCGACATGATCGCGCCGTTGGTGAGCGTCTCGGCGAATCCGGTGCCCAGCGAGATCAGCACGAAGGCGGTGATCACGAGACCGACACCACGGGTGACGTCGTCGGCCGGAGTGAGCACCAGCGCGCCGAACCCGGCCGCCGTCACGATCAGGGACACCCCGATCACGGTGGACAGGCTCAGGTGGCGGGCGACCCGCGCGGCAACCAGACCGGCGACGATCGACAGGACCAGCCCCGGCAGCAGCACCATGCCCGCGCGCATGGGCGAGACGCCGAGCACCAGCTGGAGGTACTGGGTGAGGAAGAACAACGACCCGACCAGGGAGAACACGATCATCAGGTTGGTGACCACCGCCACGCTGAACACGCGCGAACGGAACAGGTGGACGTCGATCAGCGGGTCCTTGAGCGTCCGCTGACGGCGGACGAACAGGTAGCCGAGGGTCAGACCGAACACCAGCGAGACGACCGGCAGGACGTCGAGGCCACCGGTGGCCAGCTTCTTGATGCCGAAGACCACGGGCAGCATGGCCCCCAGCGACAGCACGACGCTGGGCATGTCGATCCGGCCGGAGTCCGGGTTGCGGGACTCACGGACCAACAGCGGCACCAGGATGAGGATCAGCGCCATCACGGGCAGGTTGATCAGGAAGACCGAGCCCCAGAAGAAGTGCTCCAGGAGCCAGCCGCCCAGGATCGGGCCGAGGGCCGCGCCGCCGGAGAAGCCCGACGCCCAGATCGCGATGGCGAGCAGGCGCTGGCGCGGGTCCAGGAAGATGTTGCGCAGCAGGGACAGGGTCGAGGGCATCAGCGAGGCCCCCGCCACTCCGAGCAGTGCGCGGGCGAGGATCAGGGTCTCGGCGTTGGGCGCGAAGGCGGCCAGAAGGGAGGCCGCGCCGAAGGCCGCCGAACCGATCATGAGCAGGCGTCGCCGACCGACCCGGTCCCCGAGCGAACCCATGGTGATCAGCAGCCCGGCCAGGATGAAGCCGTAGATGTCGATGATCCACAGCAGCTGCCCGGAGGAGGGACTCAGCGCCTCGCTCAGAGCTGGGACCGCGAAGCCGAGCACGGTCATGTCGACCGAGATCAGCACCACGGGCAGGACCAGGACGGCGAGTGCGGCCCACTCGCGCGGGCCCGCGAGTGCGGGTGGGGACCCGTTGCCCCCGTGCGTGTGGGTGGCGCCGTTTCCGGCCTTGGCGGAACTCATCTTTCCCTCGTCATCGCTTGTGGGTTGCGCGCCCTACGGAGTGAGGGCGCGGGCCCGGCGGGTGGCTGGCGCCGTCCGGGCTGGTGGGACGGGAAGTCTGGTCGACCGGGGTGCGGCACGGTGGTGCGGGCACGATCCGGGACTCTTCAACCGTCCAGCCGGTACAGTACCGTCCGGCCGGTACAGTGTCAATCGTGAGTACATCGAACACGCGGGACAGAATCCTCGACGCCTTACAAGACATCCTGATCGCCGAAGGTTATTCCTCGGTGACCCTGGAAGCGGTCGCACGCGCCGCCGAGGTCTCCAAGGGCGGGCTGCTCTACCACTTCCCCTCCAAGTCGGCCATGATGGTCGGCCTCATGGAGCGCGTCCGCGCCCTGGCGGAGGAGGAGTTCCGCGAGGCGGTCGAGAGTGACGAGGGCGTGGTCCGCTACTTCCTGCGCACGTCGCTTCCGCAGACCACGGTGGAGGGTGAGCTCTACTGGGCGGTCATCGCCGCGCTGCGCAGCAAGGAGGACATCCCCCCGGAGGCGGGCGTCCTGGTGAAGGAGCTGTTCACCCGCTGGGGCGAACTCCTGCACGCCGAGCTCACGGACCCGGTGCTCGCCGAGACCATCCGCCTCGCCGGTGACGGCATGTACATGTCCTCGATCGCCGGGCTGGGGAGTCCCGACCCCGAGCTGACCCAGCAGGTCATCGACCGCCTGGCCGAGGCCTCGGATCAGGTCCGCCGGGACCGCTGAGGCCCCGGTCGTCCGTGCGGTCCGGCGAGTCTGTCAGAGGCGGTCCTCGAACACCTGGACCTCCTTGTCCTTCACCGGCACCCGCACCGTCGGGGTGAACCCCTGGCGCTCGTAGTAGCGGATGAGGGAGCCGTCTCCACCTGACCAGCAGTCCACCCGGACCAGCGAGATCCCGCGTTCGCGGGCCTGGGTGCGGGCGTGGTCGAGGAGCCGGCCGCCGACACCGCGACCCGCGTACCTTCGGTCGGTCAGGAGCAGGCGCACGTAGACCTCCCGTTCGTCGACCGGCGGCGCGTAGTCGAGGGCGGACTCGCTGATGACCAGGGCGCCCGCCGTGGTCCCGTCGATCTCGGCGATCCACAGGCCGTCCGAGGCGAGTCCGCGGACCATCTCGACCCTCTCGGGGATCTCCGACCAGGGGCGGGTGCCCCACTGCTCGGCGGAGCCGCGATCGGTGAGCCACACGACCGCTTCGTCGAAGAGCCGCAGGAGTTCGGCGGTGTCGTCCGCGCCGCCTCGACGCAGTCGCATGGGCTGGCTCCTTGGTGTTCGCTTGTCCCGGGTCGGGGAACCCTACTGGTCGGGACCCTCGGGCGGCATCTGGTTTTCCCGGCGCCACCGCCCACTCGGTCCAGCGAGGCACCGTCGCCCGGGGGCGGAGGTGCGTGGCGTGCCGGTCGTGCCGGGGTGATCGGCGAGTGTCGGATGTCACGATCCAGTGCGGGGGCAAGGCCGTTCGAAGCGGGCCTGCTCGTCCTGTGGATGGCATCATGAATCACCCTGGAGGGCACCGTCGGTGGTCTCTCGAAGGTGACAGTGTGGTGCTGTTCACGTGTCCTCGAACGTGGTTTACTTCCCAGTAACTTCGTTGCCGTCACCGGGCGCCGGGTCCACCGGGTGCCTGCCCAACTGGCGAGGTGAAGTGTGCACTACCGCGAGATGTGGGGCGTGCCGTGTCGACCGGGAGGCTTCTCTTGGCAAGACTGTTCCCACCTCACCGGAGCGTCCTCGGGGTGAGAACACGCCGACGGGAAAGCGGGGAGCGGATGCACAGGCTCACCAACCGGGTACGACCGTACGCCTGGGGAGCACGCGCTGCCATTCCTCGTCTGCTGGGTATCGAGCCGGACGGAAGTCCCCAGGCCGAGCTCTGGCTGGGCGCCCACCACGGCGCCCCCAGCACCGCGCACTGCGACGGCGGCGACAGGCCCCTCCCCGAACTGATCTCCGCGGACCCGCACCGTGTCCTCGGCCACGGAACCGCCGAACGCTTCGGCTCGCGCCTGCCCTACCTCCTCAAGTACCTGGCGGCCGAGGCGCCGCTCTCCCTGCAGGTCCACCCCGACGCCGAGCGGGCCCGTGCCGGGTTCGAGGCCGAGGAGCGCGCGGGCATCCCGCTCGACGCCCCCCACCGCAACTACCGCGACCCCCACCACAAGCCGGAACTCCTCCTCGCCCTGGAGCCCTTCGAGGCCCTGTGCGGGTTCCGTGAACCCGCCGCCACCGTCGCCGACCTCATCGGGCTCGACAACGACCTGGCCACCGCGCTCCGCGAGGACCTGTCCGACTCCGACACCCACGCGGCGCTCCGTGCGGCCCTCACCCGCCTGCTGACCCTCCCGGCCCCGGACCGGTGCCGGATGATCGAGGAGTTCGTCCGGGAGTGGTCGGGTGGTGGCGGACGCGGCCCCCACGCGGAGATCGTCACCGACCTGGCCGCCCGTTACCCCGGGGACCCGGGCGCCGTCGCCGCCCTGCTGCTCAACAGGGTCACGCTCTGGCCGGGCCAGGCCCTCTTCCTCCCGGCGGGCAACATGCACGCCTACCTCCAGGGCACCGCCGTGGAGGTGATGGCCAGCTCCGACAACGTGCTCCGGGCTGGTCTGACCGCCAAGCACGTGGACGCGCCCGAACTCCTCGACGTGGTGGACTTCTCGGTGCTGCCCATCCCGTACGCCCAGCCGGGATTCCTCGACGGTCGCCGTGAGTTCCGCCCCGCCGCGCCGGAGTTCGCGCTCCACGAGATCGGGCCGGGCCGGATCACCGCCCATCTGCCGGGCGACGGTCCCACGGTGGTCCTGGCGCTGCACGGGACCGTGGACCTGGTCGCCGAGGTCGGCGAGGGGGTCACCCTGGGCCGGGGCGAGTCCGTGTTCGTCCAGGCCGACAGCGGCCCGATCAAGGTCGAGGGCCACGGCCACGTCATCGCCGCCACGGTCGGGGACCACGAGCGGGAGTGACCCGGTGGTGTGGCGGGCCAGGGTCGACCAGACTGGCACCCATGTTCTCCATGGTGCGCAACATCGCGATCGACTGTGCGGACGCCTACGGACTGGCCCGGTTCTGGAGTGGGGTGACCGGGTACCCCGTGCATCCGGAGTCCGTTCCGGGAGACACGGAGACCGAGGTGTTGCTGGCGGAGGGGCCGGTGCTGCACTTCAACCAGGTGCCCGACGCGAAGGCTGCCAAGAACCGCCTGCACCTGTGTCTGACTCCCGAGACCTCGCGGGAACAGGAGGTGGAGCGGCTGTTGGGGATCGGCGCCACGTTCGTCGGTGACCATCGCAACGCCGACGGTTCCGGCTGGGTGGTCCTCGCCGACCCCGAGGGCAACGAGTTCTGTGTGCTGCGCAGCGAGTCCGATCGCGCGGCATCCGAGGCCTGAGGTCCCCGGAGCCGAACCGCCGAGGCCCCCGAACCCCGCCTTCCGGGCCCCTTTCGCGAACTCTGTCCGGCACCATCGGTCACCACCGATAGCCTGGGCCTCTTCTGTTCACGTCTTCAACCGAGGGGACCCACCATGGCGCTTGAGCGTCCCGAGATCGACTTCATCGACGGCCCGCCGCCCGCGGACCTCCAGATCACCGACATCACCGTCGGCGAGGGCGACCAGGCCGGGCACGGCAGCACCGTCAGCGTGCAGTACGTCGGCGTCTCCCACTCCACCGGTGAGGAGTTCGACGCCAGCTGGAACCGCGGCGAGCCCCTGCGTTTCAAGCTGGGCGCCCGTCAGGTCATCCCCGGCTGGGACCAGGGTGTCCTGGGCATGCGCGTCGGCGGCCGCCGTCAGCTGGTCATCCCGCCGAACCTCGCCTACGGCGACCGCGGCGCCGGTGGCCTCATCAAGCCGGGGGAGACCCTGGTGTTCGTCGTCGACCTGGTCGACGTCAACTAGGCCCTTTCGCCCCGCCGCTCGGCCGGGGGTCCCCCGAGGCCGAGCGGTGGGCGGACGAACCGGGGCCCGTGCCGCGTCATCGAGCGCTGAGCGGGCCCCGGTTCGGTTGCGAGGCCCACCTCGTGCGCGGAGCGGGCCCGTTGCGGTGCCGGGCCCTACCTGAGGGTCGCGCCCACCTTCACATGGCCCTTGAGCAGGTCGCGGGCGATGGTGCGGCGCTGGATCTCGTCGGTGCCCTCGAAGATGCGCAGGAGCCGCAGGTCGCGGTAGAAGCGCTCGACGGGCAGTTCCCGCGTGTAGCCCATGCCACCGTGGATCTGCATGACGCGGTCGACGATCTCGTTGGCCTTCACACCGCCGAACAGCTTGGCGATCGACTGCGCGTGCCGTGAGTCCACGCCCTGCGAGACCTGCCAGGCCGCGTGCAGTACGAGCAGCCGCAGAGCCTCGATCTCGGTCTGGGAGTCGGCGATCATCCACTGGATGGCCTGCCGGTCCGCGATGGGCGCCCCGAAGGTCTCCCGGGTCTTCGCGTACTCGATGCCCATGTCGAGCAGGCGTTCGCAGCCTCCGAGGGCGCGGGCGGGCAGGAGATAGCGGCCCCGGCCGATCCACTTCATGGCCAGGGCGAAGCCCCTTCCCTCCTCACCGAGGATGTTCTCGTGGGGGACGCGCACGTCCTGGAAGACCAGGGACGCGGGGCGGCGCTCGCCCATGGTGTCGATGGGCTCGGAGGTCCAGCCCATGTCGCGGTCGACGAGGAAGCAGGTCACACCGCCGTCGGCGCCCCTCTGGGGGTCGGTGACCGCGAAGACCATGGCGAAGTCGGCCTCCTCGCCGCCGGTGATGAAGGTCTTCTCGCCGTTGATCACCCACTCGTCACCGTCGCGGACGGCCCGTGTGCGGATGGCCTTGGCGTCGGACCCGGCTCCGGGTTCGGTGATGGCGAAGCAGGACCTGCGCTCGCCCTCGATGGTGGGGAGCAGGTAGGCGCGCTTCTGCTCCTCGTTGGCATGGAACAGGATGTTGTCGGCCTCGCCGCCGAACTTGAACGTGAGGAAGGTGCGGCCGAGTTCGGTCTCGATGAGGGCCTCGGTGACGGCGTCCAGGCCCATGCCGCCGTACTCCTCCGGCGTGCCCACACCCCAGAAGTCGGACCTGCGTGCCAGCGCACGCAGCCGGGTCCTCTCCTCGTGGGTCAGTCCGGGCGGGTGGCCCTCGCGTTCGCGGCGCAGCGCTTCGTTCTCCAGAGGCATGAGCTCCCGCTCGACGAAGGTCCGCACCCAGCTCTGGATGGCGCGCTGCTCTTCGCTCAGTGAGAAATCAATCACGGCTGCTCCCAATTAACCTAACGCTGTTCGGTTATTTGAGAGTACGTCGCGCCCGTCAACTCACGCAAGGGGTCGGCCCCACGGTCGGGGACGCGACCGATCCAGGGGAGTTCGACGGGAGTCGGGGCGCCACCGTGCGATGATCAGCGCGGACGCCGGACGGCCCGGCACGTAAGAGCAGCGCGGAAGGGGAGCCCCGCCGTGGCCCGACCCAAGACACCGATCCTGAGCAAACCGGCCATCCGTGAGGCCGCGCTCGCGCTCATCGACCGGGACGGGCTGGAGAAGCTCTCCATGCGCAAGCTCGCCCAGGAGCTCGCCGTGCAGGCCGCCTCGCTGTACAGCCACTACCGGACCAAGGAGGAGCTGCTCAGCGAGGTCGCGGAGGAGGCCACCAGACACATCGACGTCTCGGCCTTCGGAAACCGCGACTGGCGCCGGGGCCTGGCCGTGTGGGCGCGCTCCTACCGTGCGGCCCTGGCCGAGCACCCCAACCTGCTGCCGGTGATCGCCGCCGGTCCGGGTCGCCGTGAGGAGGCGCTGCGCCGGGCCGACGCCGTGCACGGCGGGCTCGTGGGCGCGGGCTGGCCGCCCCGGTACGCGACCATGATCGGAGCCTCCACCAAGTACCTGGTGGTCGGTGCGGCGACCCACTCCTTCGCGGGCGGGTTCGACGACGATGTGTGGGTCTACCAGGACCGTTACCCGAACCTGTCGCAGGCCCACCGGCTGGCGGAGGTCGCGGCCGAGATCGACGAGGACAGCTTCGAGCTGGCGTTGACGGCCTTCCTCGACGGTCTGGTCCCGGTCTACGAGAGGGTCCGCGTGCGGACCGGGGAGTAGACGCGGCTCAGCGAGGTGGTGCGGTGGTGTCGATCCACTCGCACAGGAGGTCCAGTCCGGCCTCGGCGCGGCCCAGGTCGCCGGTGGACAGGTAGTCCGCCTCCAAGCCGGAGAAGGCCGCGTTGAGCAGCGTGGCGAGGCTGAGGGCGCGGTCTGGCGAGGCGCCGCGCAGGGTCAGACAGGAGGCCACGAACTCCGCCCGCCCGCGCAGGAACCCGGCGCTGGACGCGGGTAAGCGTCCCGCCGAGGCCAGCCCCTCGATCTCGCGGATGAGCCGGGTCATGGGGAGCTCCGGGCCGAGGTTGCGCTCCCAGGAGTCGCGGACGATGTCACTGACCGGGACCGCCGGGTCCTCCCACCCCTTGGTGGACAGCAGCGACCGGTGCTGGCGCTCGTCCAGACGGGCCAGGACCGCGGAGAGCAGGTCCTCGCGGTCGGCGAAGTGATGGGTGAACACGCGGGTGCTCTGCCCCAGTCCCTGGGCGAGGCCGCGCAGCGTGAATCCGCTGATCCCGGTGTCCGCGAGCTGTTCGATCACGGCGTCTAGGACCTCGCGTCGCCTTGCGGGGTCGGCCTTCCGAGCCATCTGTACCTCCTGCTGGTCCTCCCGGATCCAACTCTGGCACAGGCGGCGGGGTGGCCAACGCCGCTTGCGGGGCGCCCTCGTCGGACGGGGCGCCCCGCGCGGGTTCGCGGGGTTCAGGATCGGGCGAAGGCGTCCACACCGGTGAGCTCGGCCGACCACGCCCACAGTCGTTCGGCCTGCTCGGGGTCGCGGGCGTGGGCGGCCACCCCGGCCGCTCCCTGCTCGGGGTCGGCGGACTCGGGGGCTTCGGCGATGTCGCAGTTCTCGCAGTACACCCCGCCCAGGTCAGCGAGCTGCGGGGAGGTGGCCGCCCACACCTGGGTGGCGGCTCCCTGCTCGGGAGACTTGAAGACGGAGTCGATGATGTTGCCCTGTTCGTCGATCCACCCGCGGTCGACCTGTTCCTGGGTGGTCATGTGCCGCTGCAGCGGCGTGAGGATGGCGCCCGGGTGCAGGGAGAAGGCCCGCACCCCGCGTGCACCGCCGAGTCGGTCGAGGTGCACGGCGAAGAGGGCGTTGGCGGTCTTGGCCTGCCCATAGGCGAGCCAGCGGTCGTAGCCCCGCTCGAACCACGGATCGTCCCAGCGGATGCCGGAGGCGTGGTGTGCGGCGGAGGACACCGAGACCACCCGGGCTCCGTCGTTGAGCCGGTCCCACAGGCGGTTGACCAGGGCGAAGTGTCCCAGGTGGTTGACGGCGAACTGGGCCTCCCAACCGGGCCCGACCACGGTGTGCGGGCTGGCCATGATCCCGGCGCTGTTGATCATCAGGTCGATGCGGTCGTACGGGAAGGAGTCGGCGAAGGCCCGCACGCTGTCCAGGTCGGCCAGGTCCAGCGCGGCGGTCTCGGCGCCGGGGATCGCCGACAGCGCCTCCTGGGAGAGTTCGGGCCTGCGGGCCGGGACGACCACGCGGGCGCCCGCCCCAGCGAGGGCCCGCGTGGTCTCCAGGCCGATTCCCGAGTAGCCGCCGGTCACCAGGGCGACCCGTCCGGTGAGGTCGATGCCGTCGAGGACGTCGGCCGCCGTGCTGCGCATGCCGAAGCCGGAGCCGATCCTGCTCTGTTTCGTGGTCATGCGGCTCACGCTAGGACCTGGAGCGCACTCCAGGTCAAATCTCACGCGCCGACACCCGCGCCGGGCCGCCACCCGACGCGCTTGGAAACCGAGTCCGGGAGGAGCCCTGCCCGGTGCGCTTGCGGTTCCGGGGACAACCGGGCGAGGCCGCCGGTGCCGGAGTTGTCCACAGGTACGGACCCGGGGCTTGTGGCGGATCACCGGCTCCCGGAGGATCGAGGGTGAGGGTTCGGTCCGGGGTGCGGGGTGTGGCGGACAGTGCGGAGTGCGGGGTGCGCGGACGGTGCGGTGGACGTGGGAACGGCTCTGGCGGTGGATACGGGGCAGGGCCCGCAAACCTGGATGGGCGCGTGCGCTGGAGCGGGGCCGGGGAGGGAAGTACGCCGGTGGTGGCCCTGGGGCCACCACCGGCGCCGCTCTTCCATGAGTGGTCTGTCAGGAGCCGGTGGGCTTGGTCTCCACGTTGGTGGACAGCGCCCCGCGCTCCAGTTGGTCCAGCAGGCCTCCGCCGGACCGGGCAGCGGCCTGAGCCGCGACGGCCTTGCCGTAGCGGATGCGGGTGAAGGTCTCGGGCAGCCGCTTCTCCAGACGTTGGTGGGCGGCTCTGCCCAGCAGCCACGCGGCCAGCGACCCGTTGGCCAGCGCCACCGGAACGGCCAGCCAGGGCACGCCCTGGACACCCGCCCACACGAGGGTTCCGATGGCGGGGGCCGACAGTAACGGCAGGGCGACCAGGGTGATCCACACCTGGATCTGGTTGTCACCGGCGTCGTTGGCGTCCACCCGCAGGTGTGGGTCCACTCCCGGGGTGACGGCCACCACCGACAGCAGGATCGTCAGCCCGGCGGTCACCCCCAGGAACACCACCAGGCTCGACACCACGTACGGAACTGCCCAGTACGCTCCGGCGGCGACCACGGCCACCAGGCTCAGCGCCGCCGATGACGGGCCCGCGAGCAGGGCGAACGCGATCTGTCTGCCCCGCACGTCGGCGCGCAGGGTGTCGCGTCCCTGGCCGACCACGGTCAGCCACAGTGCGGTGCCGTCGTGCCCGTACATGTTGGCGCCTCCCATGCCGATCACGAGGAGGGCCATCACACCAGCGAAGGGAGCGATCTGTGGCAGGTGACCGATCAGCCCGAACACCCCGATGATCAGACCCGTCCACAGGGCTGCGCGCAGTTCCAGGCCGCGCCACGGGTCCCGCCACCACTGACGCAGCTCCTTGCCGACCACCGCGCCCAGTGGGGTGTCCGGCAGGAACGAACGACCGCCGAGCAGTACCCGCGAACCCAGCGGCCGCGACCGTCTCCGCACACCACGGGGGGCCACGCTCGGAGCCAGCAGGCGCACGGTGACCAGCACTGTCACCAGGGTCAGCGCGCCGAGCGCGCCCAGCCAGCCGAAGGCCGCCCCCCACGACCCCGCGGCGGCCGCGTCCACCGCCAGCACCGGCCAGGAGGTCGGCACCACGGACAGCATGGTCAGGACCGTGCCCTGGAGCCCCTCCCGGGACAGGCTCGACACGGCCGAGAACGCTGGCTGGACCACCATCCACCCGAAGAAGATTCCGGCCAGGATCAGGCCCCATTGCAGGGAGGCGATCTCCATCCCGATCCGGCTGTGCATGGCCGCGCCCAACGCCCGGAACACCAGGCGCGACAGCGACACCATGAGCACCAGCAGCGCCAGCATGCCGAGCAGTCCCAGGAACAGCGTGGCCGGATCCGAGGCCCACGCGTGCCAGGCGACCGTCGCCGTGGCCACCAGGGTGAGCAGCGGGCCCGTGCCGACGAACGCCGTCACCAGCAGCCCGGCACCCACCCGGTCCCGGTCCAGGGGAAGGAGGGTGAAGTACTGCGCCCGCAGCACCCCCACCCCGTTGGTGATCGTGGGCCCCAGCAGCCACCCGCCGGCCCAGACCGCGAGGGCCAGCATGAGCAGGCCCGATCGGACCTGGTCGGAGGTGGCCGCCACCGCCAGGTACCAGGTCAGCGCGACCCCCAGGGCGATCATCACCAGGGAGAGGATCCTCGTGCCGACGGAACTGTGCCGTCCCAGGGTGATCTTGAGGCGAATCAGGAGTTCAACCACGCCAGATCCCCCTCCCCGACCTCGCGGGCCCCGACCAGACGGACGAAGGTGTCCTCCAGGGTCGCGTCCACGCCTCGGACCTCACCGAGCGTGCCGTCCGCCAGCACTCGCCCCTCGGCGATGATCGCCACCCGGTCGGTGAGCTGTTCGACCAGGGCCATCACGTGGCTGGAGATCACCACGGTGCCGCCACCGTCGGTGAATCGGCGCAGGATCGCTGTCAGCACCCGCGCCGAGACCGGGTCCACCGCCTCGTACGGCTCGTCCAGGACCAGCACGTCCGGTGCGTGCAGCAACGCCGTGGCCAGCCCGATCTTCTTACGCATACCGGTGGAGAACTCAGCGACCAGCACGCCGTCGCGCTCCGCGCCGTCCAGTTCGAGGACATGGAGCAGTTCCCCCGCACGGGTCCGGGTCACGTCGCGGGGCAGACCGCGCAGCCGCCCCCAGTAGTCGAGCAGTTCGCCCCCGGTGAGCCGTTCCGGCAGGGAGAGGCCGTCCGGAAGCACGCCCATCCGCCGCTTGGCCTCGACAGGGTCCCGCCACACGTCCACGCCGAGGACCCGGGCAGTGCCGGAGTCCGGGCGCAGCAGACCCACGGCCATCGACAACGAGGTGGTCTTGCCCGCGCCGTTGGGGCCGACCAGGCCCAGCGTGGCGCCGCGCGGGACGGCGAGGCTCACGTCGTCAGCGGCCCGCGTCTCGTTGAAGGTCTTGGTGAGTCCGTCCAGTTCGAGGGCTGGAACGTCGTCGCTAGTCATGGTGCCCATACTCCGGGAACGCCGTCCGGTTCGCATCGGTCAACCGGACAGACCCTCTGGCCGAGTGGCCAGCATGAGCACGCCACACCTGGCCTGGTGACCGAGGTGCCCAACGGAGACGTCGTTCTAGGCTGGAATCCGGCCAGGTCGTGACAGTGGAGGAGGGGTGCATGGAGCCGAGTCGCCGCAGCCGCCGCGACCTCGTGGTGGACATCCTCCTCGTGGTGTTCGCGAGCGTGTTCGGGCTGGTGTCCTACGCGGGCTACGCGGCGGACCTGCACCCGACCGACCGTGTACCAGCGTGGGTCCTCTGGCTGGACCTGGCCTGCCTCCCGCTGGGCTGCCTGGCCCTGTGGTGGCGGCGGGACCGCCCGCTGGCCGTGGCGCTGGTCATCGTCCTGCTCTCCTCGTTCTCCACCTCGGTGATCGGGGCGCTCACGGTGGCCGTCATCGGGTTGGCCGTCTACCGGCCCCTGCCGCAAGCGGCCCTGGGAGCGGCCCTGGCCGTGGTGCTGGGGCTGCCCTGGGTCGCACTGGTGCCCGACTCCACCGGCGACTCCATCGTCACCGGATTCCTCATCCTGGTTCTGATGAGCGCCTACGTTGCCTGGGGAGCGGCCATCCGCTCCCGCAGACGCCTGGTCGAACGCCTGAGGGAGGACGTGCGCCGCGAACGCGAGCTGAGGGAGGAGAGGTTGGCAGCCGCGCGGGTGGACGAACGTCGCAGGATCGCCCGCGAGATGCACGATGTGGTCGCCCACCGCATGTCCCTGCTGTCCGTGCACGCGGGGGCGCTGGCCTACCGCACCGAGCGGGCGGAGTCCGGGGAGGCCGAGCCGCTCAAGGCCGCGGAGGTGGGCTCGGCGGTCCGGGTCATCCGTGACAACGCGCACCGGGTCCTGGACGAACTCGGCGACATCCTCACCGTGCTGCGCTCGGGCGACCTGTCCGGAGAGGACGAGGGCACCCACCAGCCCCGGCTCACCGACGTCGCCCGGTTGGTGGCGGAGGCCGTCGACGCGGGGGAGAAGGTCTCCTACACCTCTGACCTGCCCGAGGGCGTCGAACCCCGGGACCAGATACGGCGCACCGCCTACCGGGTGGTGCAGGAGGGGCTGACCAACACCCGTAAACACGCCCCGGGGGCGAAGGTCTCGGTCACGGTGACCGGCGCCCCGGGCCGTGAGCTGGTGATCGTGGTCAGCAACGTGCTGCCGATCGGCAGGGCGGAGAGCGAGATCCCCGGCGCCGGGGCGGGGCTGGTCGGACTGGCCGAACGGGTGCACCTGGACGGAGGACGGCTGAGGCACGGCCCCGCCCGGGGCCGGTTCCGGTTGACCGCCGTGTTGCCCTGGCAGGTCGCCCAGCCCACCGGGCCCTCTGGGGACCACGGTCGGAAGGTGTCATAGTGGAGGCCGTGAAAGCTCCGGTCCGGGTCCTGCTCGTGGACGATGACGCACTGGTACGCGCCGGTCTGCGCCTGATGCTCTCCGGAGGCGGAGACATCGAGGTCGTGGGCGAGGCCGACGACGGCTCGCAGGTGGTGGCCGCCGTGGCCGAGCACCGACCGGACGTGGTCCTCATGGACGTGCGCATGCCGGGGGTCGACGGCATCGCCGCCACCGAGCAGCTGAGAACGGGGCTGTCGGACGGAACTCACCGTGTCCCGGGCCCCCAGGTGCTGGTGCTGACCACCTTCGACGCCGACGCCACCGTGGTGCGGGCCCTGCGGGCGGGTGCCGCCGGATACCTGCTCAAGCACACCGACCCGGCGCGGATCGTCGAGGCCGTGCGCCGCGCCGCGCTCGGCGAGCCGGTGCTGTCGCCGAGCGTGGCCCGCGCGCTGATGGACCGGGCGGCCGGGGTCGACCCGGTGGAGCGTTCCGAGGCCCCCACACGCCGCGATCGGGCCCGGGCCCGGCTGGCGCTGCTCACCGACAGGGAGCGGGACGTGGCCGAGGCGGTGACCGAGGGGCTCTCCAACGCCGAGATCGCGGATCGCCTGTTCATGTCCATGGGCACGGTCAAGGCGCACGTGTCCAGTGCGCTGACCAAGCTGGACCTGTCCGGTCGCATCCAGTTGGCCCTGCTCACCCATGACGCTCGGGACTTCGAGGCCTGAGCGGCGAAGGTTCGGGGAGCCGCTGGTTCCGTTGGGCTGGGCGGCCGGTGCGCCTGCTCGTGCCCGGTTGGCGCCGCCCACTGGTGGGTTGGTGGTGACCCGGGGTTGAGGGCCCCGATACCGGTCGCCGCGATGGTTCCGGCGTTCGGGAGTTGAGAGCCCCGGAATCGGGTTCGACCGTAGTGGGTCCGGTCTTCGTGTGGATCCACGCATGACGCTGGTGGTCCCGGCCCGGGCCCACCACCGCCGGTCGCACGCGAAGTTCCCGACGGGGCGGCGCCGTGGATGCGACTCGGCGTCAGGCAGCGGCGGCGGTGGCCATCGCGGCGGCCAGGGCGGCGGACTCCTCCTCGCCGGGCAGCGGAAGGTCGGTGGCCAGACGCGCCATGATCACACCGGAGAGCAGGTCGGCGACGAGCCGGGCCCGCTCCGTCCCTGGGACCTCGCCGCGATCCACCGCGCGCTCCAACAGCGTGGTGACCAGTTCCAGCCGTCGGTCGAGGAGCCCGCGGATGATCACCGCGCCCGGTTGTTCCCGCAGCGCCGCCACGAGGGCGTGCCTGGCCAGCGTCTGCGTGGCCTGCTCCTCGAACACCCGGTACACGGTGTGGACGGCGGTGGTCAGGTCGCCGATGAGGGAACCGGTGTCGGGGACCTCGATCCGGTCGATTGTGATCTGCTCCGCGGCGGCCAGGAGGAGGTCCTCCTTGGTGGCGTATCGGCGGAAGACGCTGGTCCGGCCGACCCCTGCGCGCTCGGCGACCTCGTCGAAGGTCAGCTCGAACCCGCGTTCCTGGAGCAGCTCCACCGTCGCCCGTCGAATGGCCTCGTCCACGGCGGGGTCGGGTCGGCGGCCACCGCGTCCCTTGCGCATTACCTCTCCCGGAGTCCTTGACTGCAATTCTGGTACCCGTAGTATCGGTACTAGGAGTTCCGGTATTGAGAGTACCGTTGAATCGCCGTAAGGAGAACCGGCATGAGCGTCATCATCGTCGGGGCCGGGCCCACCGGCCTCATGCTCGCGGGAGACCTCGCGGAGGCCGGGACGGACGTCACCCTCCTGGAGAAGCGGGCCGAGGAGTCCAACCTGACCCGCGCCTTCGCCCTGCACGCCCGCACCCTCGAACTCTTCGACATGCGCGGCATCGCCGACGAGATCGTCGACCAGGGCTTCGAGGTGTCCGGGGTCCGCGTGGACCTGGGAGGTGGGGAGACGGCCCTGGACCTGGACCACCCCGAGAGCCGGTTCAAGTACGTGCTGACCGTCGCGCAGGCGCGCACCGAGGCCCTCCTCCAACGCCGGGCCGAGGACCTGGGCGTGCGGATCCGCAGGGGAGCCGAGGTGGTGGGGCTCGAACAGGACGGTGACGGGGTCACCCTCAGCGTCCGAACCCGGGACGGATCGCACACCGAACACGCGTCCTACGTGGTGGGTGCGGACGGGGCGCACAGCGTCGTCCGCAGGTTGCTGGGAGTGGGGTTCAGCGGACGCAGCTACGACACCCACATCATCCTCGCCGACGTCCGCCCGGACCAGGAGCTGCCTCCCGCGATCAACCCGTACATGGGCGCGGACGGTGTCGCCCTGCTGCCGCCCTACGGGGACGGCTGGTTCCGCGCCATCGTCTGGGACCGCAGCCGACAGGACGTACCCCTCGACCACCCGGTCAGTCTGGACGAGCTCAACGACTCCCTGCGGCGGATCACCGGCGGACGGATCAGCGTCGCCGAGATGAGCTGGTCCACCCGCTTCCTCAGCGAACGCCGCCAAGCCGACCGCTACCGGGTCGGGCGGGTCCTGCTCGCCGGTGACGCCGCCCACGTGCACTCCCCGATGGGCGCCATGGGCATGAACACCGGTATCCAGGACGCCGCCAACCTGGCCTGGAAGCTGGTCGCGCAGGAACGGGGCTGGGCTCCGTCCTGGCTGCTCGACACCTACGAGGGGGAACGCCACCCGGTGGGCCGCCAGGCCCTGCGCGTCACCGACTTCGTCCAGCGCATGGCGGTGGCCCCCGCCCCGGTCCGCGCCATCCGGCCCCACGTGGTCCCGAGGCTCCTCCGCGTCCGCAGGTTCACCGCTGCGATGCGCAGGCTGATCTCCGGTCTGGGTGTGCGCTACGACCGGCCCCACGAGGTGGAGGACTCCCCGTCGGTGGGCCGACGGGTGGACGATCTTCCGTTGGTCCACGCGGGGGAGCCGACCCGGCTGTACGAGCTGGTGGACCCCGCCCGGTTCACCCTGCTCGACGCCACCGCGCAGGGGAGCGTTGCCGAGGTCGCACAGCCCTGGGCGGACCGTGTCCTGGCCCTGCGTGTGCGGGGCGACCTCCCCGAGGGAGCGGACGTGCTTCTCGTCCGGCCCGACGGGTACGTCGCCTGGAGTGGCGAGCACCCCGCCTCCGGTCAGGTCCGCCAGATCCTCGCCGAGTGGACCGGTGCCCCCTGACCCTCAGGCGGAGAGCTCCGGGGGCGTCTCCCGCACGACGCGGCGGGACATCCGGAGGAACGAGAACCACTGCGCCACCACGAGGAACGCCGTGGCGGCGGCGTAGGCGGACCACAGGGCGGTCAACCCGCCCCGTTCCATGAGCGGAACCGAGGACAGCACGAGGACTCCGTATCCGAGGGCGAACGCGTACAGGGCGGGCCGGGTGTCCTTGAGCCCGAGCAACCCCGAGTTGGGCGCCGACTGGAGGGCGTCGAACGCGCCCACCAGGCACAGCAGCGGAACGAGCGCGACGACCCCCGCGTGCACCCGGGGATCGTCGGTGAACAGCCCCACCACCGGCCCCGCCGCCCACCACAACAGCGCTCCGCTGACCAGCACCACCGGGATCGACACCAGGTAGCTCGCCACCACCGTGCGCACCACCAGCGCCCGGTCCCGGACCAGGGCCGCGCGCACGGTGAACGGCACGGTGGCCTGCCCCACGCCGACGAAGGAGATGAAGGCCATCCCCACGAGCACCACGGCGACCTGGTGCATGGCGGCCTCCTCCGGACCGATCCGGGCCACCACCACGGCCAGGACGCTCAACGACCCCGACTTGATCAACAGCGTGGAACCCGTGGGCAGACCCACCTTCGCCATCCGGCCGATCCCCGCCCACCGTGGCGCGCCGAACCCGATCCGGTGCCCGCGCAGGATCGTCCCGCGTCGGACCACCGCGAAGTTCAGGCCCACGGTGACCACGTTCATCGCGAGCATGGACAACCCCGCGCCGAGCAGCCCCAGGGCCGGGAACGGGCCGAGCCCGAGCACCAGGGCCGGGGTCGACACCAGAGAGAAGGCCACGGCGGCCAGGGACAACGCCAGCACCGCCCTGGTGTGGCCCAACCCGACCAGCAGCACGGTGGTCGCGTTCTTGACCGCCGCCAGCACCACGTACCCGGCCATGAGCAGGGGGTAGAACCCGAGGGCGGCCACCGTGGGTTCGGCCACCCCGATCCAGCGGGCACCCAGGGGAACGGCGAGGATCATCAGCCCGCCAACGATCCCCAGGAACAGGCCGAGCCACAGTCCGTCACGCAGGACCGGTGCGAGCGCACGGGGTGACCCCTCGTTCTCGGTGAAGAAGGGCAGGGAACCGCGCAGAGTGCCGTGCACGACCATGATCATCGGGTTGAACACGGCGATCACCAGCGCGTACGCGGCCAGCTGCACGGTGCCGGTGTTGCCCAGGACCGCCGCGGTGACCGCGCTCCCGATGAGGGTGGACAGCATCGAGAGGTAGAGCGGCAGGGCCTTGCCCGCGATCCTCCAGGCGATCACCCGCGAGCGCTCGGGCAGCTCGGCGGCGGACGGGGGTTCGGACACGGGGGTCCGGTCGGTGCGTGTTGACATGCTCGGGGATGACTCCTCGGGGGGTTGGGCGTTTCCTACAGGGCCGGGGGCCGTAGCATCTGGCTCGACAGGGTCTTCGACGAGAGAGGACGGTTCTCATGGCCGAGAAGCGCGTGGTGTGGGCCAAGAAGCTGCCGGAGGTCTACAAGAAGCTCGACGAGATCGACGTGGTCATCGCCGACCACCTGGACGTGAAACTGCTCGAACTGATCAAACTCCGGGCCTCCGTCCTCAACGGCTGCGCCTTCTGCGTGGACCTTCATACCCAGAAGGCGCTCAAGGAGGGCGAGTCCCAGCAGCGGCTCTTCCTGGTCTCCACCTGGTACGAGGCCGGTGAGCGGTTCACCGAGCGCGAGCGCGCCGCCCTCGCCCTCACCGACGAGATGACCGAGCTCGGCGGCACCGGGGTGTCCGACGACGCCTACGAGTCGGCGGCCGAGTTCTTCGACGAGACCGAACTCGCGGCCCTGATGTCCGCCATCGCGATGATCAACCTCTACAACAGGCTCGCGGTGACCAGCCAGCTGCACCCCAAGGAGCGCTAGGGCACGCGTCCGTTCCCACGCCGGGAGCACGCCCCCGGCGTGGGAACCGATGTGGTCCCCCAAGCCCCACAAGGAGGCCCGGGCCCCTGGGCCCTGCCCTGGACCGTGCAGGCGCCCGTCCGCCACAGGTGCCGGGGTGGCAGCCCGCCTGGGGTCTGGAGGTCGGGCGCCCCTCTCAGTGAGCGGCACCGGTGGCGCGTGAGCGGACACCGAAGGCGAAGGCGGCCAGTACCAGAGCGGACAGGTCGTCGCGTACCTCCGTGTCGGTGAGCACCTCGGGCACCACCGTGCGCAGCCCTCCGGGGGCCAGGGTGGCCAGTGCCCCACGAGCCCGGTCAACGGGCTCGGCGAGGATCCGCTCGGGCAGCGGGGCCCACACGGCCATGGCCGTGGCGGCCAACCACACCTCGTGCGCCAGACCGAAGCCCAGCTTCCCCTCCAGACGCCGCCCGGGCTCCGTGTCCAGCCAGGCGTCCAGCTCCCGGACCAGGTCAGCGTGGGACGGGCCCCGGTCGGACAGGGCCGTGCGCAGGTGACCACGATGCCCAGAATGTCTTCGCCGCTCGGTGCCCCAACAGGCAGCCGACGCGCGAGCCCTGCGCCAGCTCACGAAGGGCACCAGTGCCGGTGCCCGGAGGATCCGTGTGTCGGGTGCCGGATCCGCGGCCACCCTGAGCAGGACCGACCGGCGCACCCCCATCCGGTGGCCGTTGCCGACCAGACTGAGGTCGCCGTCGTGTTCCACCAGGTTGGGCACGGTGACCAGGGCCGTTCGTCCGGTGCGCTCCAGGAAGCGGGCCAGCGCCTCGTCGTCGGGTTCGTCCTCCCGTCCCCGTGGGTCGACGGTGTCCACCAGTTCACGGGCCGCGGTCGCTGGTAGCAGGAACCCCACCGTGGGCACGTACTGGTCCACGCATTCCGCCAGACCGTGGCCGCCGAGGGCCGCCCAGCGGACCATGGTGGCGCTCGCCGACCCCCATTCGCAGAACAGGCTCAGCGGCCGCTCCGGGTGGGCAGCGACCAGCGCGGACAGCGCCGCGATCAGGCCCGGCCGGGGTTCGGCGTCGTCCTGGAGAACCAGGTGGTGGGTGGCCCAGCCGGGCATGGCGGACCAGGCCGCGAGTGAGGTGCGCAGAGTGGACGGCGGCCCCTCGGGTGTGGGATCCATGACCACGGTGGGCGCGAGCTCGGGCAGGGCCCGTGCCAGCGCGCGGGCGGCCCCGGCTCGGCGCGGGTGCGTCATCACCGCGCAGGAGACGCGCACGTCGTCGGTCACAGGGCCTCCCTGGGGGCGGGACAGTACTCGGCGCCGAACTCCAGGGCGTCCAGGGTCAGCGAGACCACCGCTGACCGGCGCTCCTCCAGGACGTCGACGTCGACCACGGTGCGCAGGGCTCCCGGTACCAGCGTGGCCAGCGCGCCTTCCACCGCCGTCTCCCCGCGCCGGTCACGTAGCCCGCCGACCACCCCCGGCCAGCGGCCCTCCAACACGGCGCCGTTGGCCACCGCCGTGTGCCAGACCGCCCCCAGATACGGAGGGGGAACCAGTTCGGCCACCGGACCGACCCCCGTGCTGGCGGCGAGTGCGGCCGACATTCGTGCCCCGTCGGCTCCCCAGGCGGCCAGGGCACCGGCGAGCGGCACGTGGGACTCCGGTACGTCGTGGTCGAGGTCCACGAGTGCGGCCTCCCCGGTGGTCCAGTTCAGGTGGGGGAGCGGGCGCGGGGGTTCCAGGACCGAGGTTTCGGGGTCCGTCACGGGCACCGCTGCGAAGCACACTGAACGCCGCGCCCCGTGGCCGGAGTTGCCGACCAGGCTGGGCAGCTCCTCGTGTTCCACCGGGGTCGGTACCGCGACCAGCGCGCGGGTCCCGGTGCGCCGGACGAACCGCAGCACCTCCCGGTCGTCGGGCTCCTCCTCCCTGCCCTCGGCCGCCAGGAACCCGGCCAGGTCGGCGGAGAGCCCTGAGGGGAGTGCCAGGGCGACCGTGGGCACGTAGGGGTTGACCACGGGAACCGCTCCGGCTCCGGTGAACACCGCCCACCGGGCCAGGGTCGCGGTGCGCGACCCCCACTCGACGAAGAACGAGACCGCGGCCCCCGGGTGCGCGTCCAGGTACCGTTCCACGGTTCCCGCGAAGCCCTCCGCGAGCCGCACGTCGTCCTGGAGAACCAGGTGGTGGGTGGTGTCGTACCGCTCGGCGGCGCCGAAGGCCACCGTGGCGCTGCGCAGGGCCGTGGGCGGGCCGTCCGGATCGGGATCCAGGGCCAGTCCGGTGAGGGGCAGGCCGGTGTGTTCGGCGACCCTCCTCGCGGACTCGGCTCGGCGGGGATGGGACATCACGGAGGCGGACACACGGATGCGCGGGAGACGCGGACGGGGGGTGTGCATGCCTTCCATCCTAGGTTCCGAAAGCCCGGGAACCCGGTTGTCCACAGGCCTCCCGGTCGACGGGCGAGTCGTTCCGTGCCTGCTCGTGTCTTCGAACGGGGGTGGGTCGGGGGCCCTCGGGCCTTAACTTCTAATTTCCTACCTGTATAGTCAGGTTTGTTCTTCGGTCCGCCCGCGAAAGACGCCCCCACATGTGCCTCCACCAGCCCCCGCCCCCGGACCTCGGCCCCTCCGCCGCCCGCGCCCGAACGGTGCCGGGCCGACCGGGGGTCCCCGAATGAGCGTCCTCGCACCGGACCGTCAGGCACGCGAGACGCCCGCTCCGGAGCGTCGGGGTCTTCCCCCGCTGGTGCGCTCGTTCGGGCTCCGGGCGCTCTCAGTGGGCGGCTTCCTGCTGGTGTGGTGGGCCGTCGCCCGGGCCGGGATCTGGCCGCCGGTCATCCTGCCCGGGCCCGGAGCGGTCTGGGACCAGGCCGTGGCCACCAGCACCCAGGGCTACAGCGGACACACCCTCCAGGAACACCTCGGGGTGAGCCTGCGCCGCATCCTCGTGGGCAGCGCCCTCGGAACGGTCGGCGGGGTCCTCCTCGGACTGTTCATCGGGCTGGTCCCGGTGGCCCGCGCCGTGCTCGGCCCCTTCGTCACGTTCGTGCGCACCCTGCCGCCACTGGCCTACCTCAGCCTGCTCGTCATCTGGTTCGGGATCGGCGAGGAACCCAAGATCTGGCTCCTCGTCATCGCCTCCCTGCCTCCGGTCGCCGTGGCCACCGCGGACGCCGTGCGCGGGGTGGCGCCGGACTATCTGAACGCCGCCCGGTCGCTGGGCGCCCGCCCCTGGCACCTGCCGGTGTGGGTGGTCCTGCCCCACTCGCTGCCGGAGATCATGACCGGCGTGCGGATCGCGGTGGGCGTCGCCTACACCTCGGTCGTGGCGGCCGAGACGGTCAACGGGGTCCCCGGGATCGGCGGGATGATCCGCGAGGCCCAGCGCTACAACCAGACCGACGTGGTGATCCTCGGCCTGGTCGTCATCGGCC
The DNA here is from genome assembly GCF_018070675.1 of Nocardiopsis sp. B62. Taxonomy (NCBI): domain Bacteria; kingdom Bacillati; phylum Actinomycetota; class Actinomycetes; order Streptosporangiales; family Nocardiopsidaceae; genus Nocardiopsis; species Nocardiopsis sp. B62. Next base: position 336,048 of record NZ_JAGPXK010000003.1, read on the forward strand.
TGTCCGGACTCCTCCTCGACTGGCTCCTCCAGACCCTGGACCGCACCGTCGCACCCTGGCGGGGCAGGGAGTGAGTCCCCGCCACCGGTCCCCGAACCCCCATCACATCTCCCACGGAGCACCCATGACCCCGAGAGACACCGCCCGAACCGCCTCGGCCGCGGCGGCCCTGGCCCTGATCCTCGCCGGCTGCTCCGGCGCGGCCGAGGACCCGGCCGACGGGGTTCCGGGCCAGTTGCGCATCGGCTACCAGTCGATCCCCAACGGCGACCTCGTCGTCAAGCACAACGGTTGGCTGGAGGAGGCCCTGCCCGACACCGAGATCGTCTGGAACCGGTTCGACTCCGGGGGCGACGTCAACACCGCCTTCCTGGCCGGGGAACTCGACATCGCCCTCGCGGGCAGCGCCCCCGTCACCCGGGGCCTGTCCCGGCCCCTCGACATCGACTACCAGGTGCCGTGGATCCACGACGTCATCGGCGACAACGAGGCCCTGGCCGCGGTTGACGGGATCGACGAGGTCTCCGACCTGGAGGGGCGCACCGTCGCTGTTCCCTTCGCGAGCACCACGCACTACCACCTGATCGCCGCCCTGGACGAGGCCGGTCTGGGCACCGACGACGTCGAACTGCTCGACCTCGAACCCCAGGACATCCAGGCCGCCTGGCAGCGCGGGGACCTCGACGCGGCCTTCGTCTGGTATCCGGTCCTCGGCCAGCTCTACGAGCAGGGCGCCCGACCTCTGGTGACCAGCGGGGAACTGGCCGAGCGCGGCTGGGTCACCGCCGACCTCGCCGTGGTCGGCACCGGTTTCGCCGAGGACCACCCCGACGCCCTGGCGACCTGGGTGGAGCAGCAGGACCGCGCCGTCTCCCTCCTCCGGGAGGACCGCGAGAGTGCCGTGGAGGCCATTGCGGCCGAACTCAACCTGGAGCCCGGGGAGGCCGCCCTGCAGGTCGACCAGCTCGTCTTCCTGAGCGCGCAGGAGCAGGCCTCCGCCGACTACCTGGGGACCGGCGACGACCCCGGCGCCCTGGCCGGGTACCTGCGGCTCACCGCCGAGTTCCTGGCGGAACAGGGGGAGATCGACACCGCACCCGACACCGCGGACTTCGAGAACGCGCTGGCCCCCGCCGGAGCCGAACATGCCGCACGCCCCTGAACCCCGGCACGCCCCCGAGCACCCGGCCGCCCTGGAGCTGCTCGGGGTGGGACACGACTACCGGCGGGACGGACACCGGGGGCGCGGCGGTACCGTGCCCGCACTGGACGGCGTCGACCTGACCCTGGCCGCGGGTGAGCACCTGGTGGTCGTGGGACCCTCCGGCTCAGGCAAGAGCACCCTGTTGCGGCTGGTCGCCGGGTTCCACGCGCCCACCCGGGGCACGGTCACCGTCAACGGGCGGCCGGTGCGGGGCCCCGGACCCGACCGCGGCGTGGTCTTCCAGCGGCCCACCCTGTTCCCATGGATGACCGTGCGCGGAAACGTCGAGTTCGGGCTGCGCATGGCGGGAACGGGCAGAGTGCGGCGGCGGGCCCTCGCCGAACGCCAGCTCGCCCTGGTGGGGCTGGCCGACGCCGCGCACCTGCGCAGCTACGAGCTGTCCGGCGGCATGCGGCAGCGGGTGGCCATCGCCCGCGCCCTGGCCCCGGACCCCGGCATCGTGCTCATGGACGAGCCGTTCGGAGCCCTGGACGCCCTGACCCGCGAGCGCATGCAGGAGGAGGTGCGCTCCCTGTGGCGGCTGACCGGAAAGACGCTGCTGTCCATCACCCACGACGTGGGTGAGGCGGTCCGTCTGGGCACGCGGATCGTGGTGCTGAGCGCGCGGCCGGGGCGGATCGTGCTCGACGAGGCGTCGGATCTTCCCCGGGCCGAGGAGCCGAGCGCGCATCCGGACTTCGCGGCGACCCGGGACCGGATCGCGGACGCCGTGCGCGCCGCGGCCCGGTGACACACGTGCCCCCGCCCCGAACGTACGGGGCGGGGGCGGCGGAAGGGGTCACAGACTCAGTTGTTCGACTGCTGGTGGCCGTGTTCCGGGGACGAGGTCGGCCGGGGCGCGGCGCGCGGCCGATCGTGGGCCGCCCGGTAGCCGGCCTGGTAGCTGGCCTCGCGGGAACGCTCGGAGTCGTCGTCGCCGACCGTGATGGGCCACCCGGCGGTCAGACCGTAGATGACCAGGATGTCGATGGCGATGACCACCACCGACCACAGCGGCATCGCGATCAGGAAGGCCAGTTGGGCGACGGCGTTCAGCGCGGACAGGACGATGGCGAGGACCCGCGCCCAGGCGCTGCCGGACAGGACCGCCAGACCGGCGGCCACCAGCACCACACCCCAGAGGCCGAGCAGGACGCCCCACGCGCCGTACTCCAGGATGAGCATCTGGGTCTCCGTGGCGACGAAGAAGCCCGGGGTGAAGATCGCCGCGAGGCCCTGGATCACGTTGATGACTCCGGTGACGATGAGCAGCGTGGCGACGAAGTACTGCCAACCGTTGGCCTGTGTCCGCATGGGTGCTCCTCTGTCGGTCGCCCAGGAGTACTGACGGGGGCGACCTCTCTGGTGTCACGAGCAGGCGGATACCGACTCCGCACCCTCATCATCGACGACGGTGCGTAAGCGGCACGGAACCTGTTCCCCCGGATCGGGCAAAGCCGGGCGATGGGTCCTCGCCGGGTCCTCGACGCTTCCGCGTGGATTCCGCTTTTACGTAACAACGTAGTATCGTGTAGCGTGGGCACGTGGCAGAACCAACCGCAGGACCCGCGTCCCACGCCAGCACGGAGCAACGCCTCGCCGACCTGGAGGCCCGGGTCGCCGAGCTGGAGCGACCGGCCCCAGCTGGGGCCGGACCGGCCGAGACCGCCTACGCCGGACACTTCTTCGTCCTGGAGGCCCTCAAGGAGCGTGCCCCCGACGAAGGCTCGGTCGTCTTCGCGGGCGTCGTCCCGGTCGAGGGCGCACCGGAGCCGGTCCAGTGGCAGTACGGCGGCTCCGTCGAGGACATCGAGAACCTCGACTGGTCCGCCCTGGCAGGAAACCTGGACGCTCTCGGTCACCCGGTCCGGCTCAGCATCCTGCACGCCGTCCACTCCGGAGTCTCCACCGTCGCCGAGCTCAAGGAACGCGCGGAGTTCGGCACCAGCGGCCAGATCTACCACCACGTCAACCTGCTGGTCGCGGCGGGCTGGCTGGTCACCCGCAAACGAGGCCGTTACGTCATCCCGCCGGAGCGACTGGTCCCGCTGATGGTGATCCTCACCGCCGCACGGGGCTGAGGAACGAGACGAGTAACGAGGGGGCAGGCATGCGGGGCAACACACGGGCCGGGGCGACGGCGGTGCTCGTGGCCGTCGCCGTCCTGGCCACCGGGTTCGTCGTGCGACCCACGCCCCCGGACCTGTCGTCGGAGATCACCGGCGACACCGACCTGGCCGAACGTGCCCTCCCCCTGCTGGAGGACGGCTCCCGTGCCACGGCGGCCGTCGTGGAGGTCGACGGCGACAGCGTCCGGGAGGCCCACTTCGGCGCGGACGAGACGACCCTCTACGAGATCGGCTCCGTTTCCAAGTCCCTGACCGGGCTCCTGCTGGCGGAGGCGATCAAGCGCGGCGAGGTGGACGAGGACACCGAACTCGGTGCCCTGCTCGACCTGGAGGGCGCCCCCGCCTCGACGGTCACACTCGCGGAGCTCTCCTCCCACCGGTCCGGGCTCCCCAGGAACCCGCCGGGCGCGGCGAACTCGGTCACGATGCTGCTGGACAACCTGCGCAACCGCGACCCCTACACCGGTGACCTCGACACCCTGCTCGACAGCGCCGCCAGGGCCGACCTCACGGACCGGGGTGAGTTCGCCTACTCCAACCTCGGAGCCGCCCTGCTGGGCCAGGCCCTGGCGGCGTCCGCGGGAACCGACTACGAGACCCTCCTTGACCAGCGCGTCCTCGACCCGCTCGGGATGGGGAGCACGGTCGTCCCAGCCGCTCCCGACGAGGTGCCCACCGAGGCGGCCGTGGGGTACGGCACCAACGGCCGACCCTCCTCGCCCTCGGCCAACGCAGCGTGGGCGCCCATGGGCGGGGTGCACTCCACCGGTGCCGACATGGCACTCCTCGTCCGCGCCCTGCTGGAGGGGGAGGCGCCCGGCGTGGAGGCCCTGGAGCCGCGCTGGGACGACGGACGGGGGAGCGGGATCGGCCTGGGCTGGTTCGTCACCGACCACGACGGCACCGAGGTGACCTGGCACAACGGCATGACCGGTGGATTCGCGGCCATGGTCGCCCTGGACCGCGAGGGCGGGCGAGCCGTGCTCGTGCTGGCGGACAGCGCCGTCGCCGTGGACTCCGTCGCCCTCGACCTGTTGCTGGAGAAGGCGTGAACGACACCCTGGTCAATCTCACCGTGTGGGCGGTGCTGACGGTCTGCGCCACCACCCTGACCTGGGAGATGGTGCGGTCCGCGCGAAGCCGGGAGGGCGGTCACGCCTTCCCTGACCGCTGGACCGTGGTCCGGCGGTCCGCGTTCGTGGTCCTGGCCACGGCGTACACCCTGCTCGCCGTGGGATGGCTGTACGTCCCGGCCGCCCTGTGGTGGGTCAACGCCGTCCTGACCGCGACGGCCCTGGGCGCGGGAGCGGCCCGCTGGCGGGTCCTGCCCTGGAAGTCGGAGGGCGGCGAAGGTCGTGGGCGCTGGATCGGGGCCCTGCTCGCCGTGGGCCTGACCGTCGCCCTGGTCCTCTTCCTGACCCTCTGAGGGGCCAGGACCCTCCTTCGGCGGTCGCCCTTCTGGGTTTCCGAGACGAGGAATCGAGAAAAGCCGTAAAAGCCCCCTTCCCGGATAACCCCGGCAATGCCGAAATGTCCATCAAAGTGCCATTGTCCGGCGGGTGCTCCGCCGGTCTTATCCCTGCCAGGGGTCCCGCTTGTGGAAAACTCCCCGCACTCCCCGGGGGGTGGTCTAACGTGAAATCCATCCGCCCCCGAGCCCCCGCTTCGGGTCCTTCGGGGTGCAATCCAGAACGCACGTGACACGGGCGGGTGCAACGGCAACGAATCCGCCACCCGCACGGAAAGCCACGAGGAACCCATACATGGCAGTACACCTGTCCGACCGGAAACGCCCGCACCCGCGCCCCGGCCAACAGGCACTCGTCGCCCTCCTGGTTGCCTCCGCCGCGGCCGCTCCGGCATGGTCGTGGGCGGTGATCGAGAGCCCCGAACCGGCCCGACCGGTCATCGCCCTCCTCGGTGGCGTGGTCGCACTGCTGCTGTGCGCCGCCGTGGCCACCGCCGTCCATCACGCGGCCGTCGCGCGCATCACCCGAGCCCACGGCACCAGGGTCAGCGCCGGGGCGCGCACCCTGGAGGAGGAGACGGGGTGGGTCGTCGACGCCCTCCTGCCCGCCCTCTCCCACGCCGCCCGCGAGGGTCGGCCCCTCCAGCGCGTGCTCGCCGACCACCCCCGGCCCACCCACCCGACGGTCGACCGGCTCGCGCACGCCCTCACGACCCAGCTCGCCGAGGCCGAGCGCCGGGCCACCGAGGCCCGCACGGAGCGCACGGAGATCGAGAACGAGGTCACCGACCTGGCCGACACCTCCCTGCCGTTCATCCTGCACCGCGTCCGCCAGGACCGCACCATCGCCGAGGAGGTCCTCGCCCAGGAGCTCCGGGAGGTCCACCCGACCGTGGCCCACCTGCGCACCCGGGTGATCGAGGAGCTGGTGACCGCCGAGCGCCGCAGCGCCACCGCGCTGATCTCGGCGGCCAACATCGGCGGGCGCGTCCAGGCGCACCTCACCACCCTGCTCGCCCAGCTCCGCGACCTGGAGTTCCGCTACGGCGACCGCTCGGACGTCTTCAACGACCTCCTGCTGGTCGACCACAACGTCTCCCGTACCGGCCGCCTCGCGGACGCGTTCGTCACCCTCGCCCGAGGCCGCTCCGGGCGTCGCTGGAACCGCCCCATCGGCATGGAGAGCATCCTGCGCGGCGCCCAGGGCCGCATCACCGCCTACCGCCGGGTCCGCCTGCACTACACCCACCGTTCGGCGGTGGTCGGATACGCGGCGGAGGGGGTCATCCAGGTGCTCGCCGAACTCATGGACAACGCGGCCAACTTCTCCGCGAACGGCACCGACGTCAACGTCTACGCCCAGGAGGAGGACAGCGGGGTCACCGTCACCGTCGAGGACAGCGGCAGGGGCCTGCGCCAGCGGGAGCGCCGGGCGGCGGAGAACTACATCGACGAACCCCGCACTCTGGCCACGCTCCCGGGCCTGCGCATGGGGCTGGCCGTGGTGGGCGCCCTGGCGGACAAGTACGACCTCCAGGTGAGCTTCCGGCCCTCCGCGCGGGGCGGTACCGGGGTGGTCGTGCTCATCCCGCCCCACCTCATCACCGCGTACGAGATGCCGCTGCCTCCCCGACTCCAGAAAGAGAGGGACGACGAGCTCGCGAGGGAGGCGGAGCTCGCGAGGGAGGCAGAGCAGGCGGTGCGGGCCGCCGCGATCCGGACGCCCGGCACCGGCGCCCCTGCCGTCGACGCGTCCGTACTCGACCAGGAGCCCCGACCTCCGGCACCGCCCGCGTTCACCACCGGGGACCCCGTCCCGGGTGACCCGGGCGTCGACGTCCTGGCCGGGGACACCCCCGCCACCGGCACTCCCTCGCCTGGGATCCCGGAGGCCTGCACTCCCTCGTCCGGAATCCCGGTGGCCGGTGCGCCCTCCGCCTCCTCCGGACCATGGACCCGGGCCGAACCCACCCCCTCCCGCCCGCCGCTGGCCCGGCGGGACGGCGGCCGCCGCGCCGCGGTCGACCCCCTCGCCGACGAGCCCGCCACCGGGACCGTGCGGGGCACCGGGCCCGCCACCCGGTCCGACAAGGACGCCAAGCCCGAGCCGGTCTTCGACCTGCCGCAGCGGTTCCGGGGCCTCACCCTGGCCCAGGCGGTGCGGGAGAACCCGGAACAGCTCTTTCCCTCCATGCGCCGGGACTTCGACCCCGACACGCGCAGGGAGCTCCCCAGCCGACTGGCCGCCTTCCGCGACGACGAGGACGACGACCAGGTGAACGGACCGGGCACCCTCTGGGAGGACGGTCGGTGACCACCGCCTCCGCCCCGCACCACGACACACCCGATGAAGAGGAACGGAGGGAGGGGCACCCGGCGCCGCGGCCGGGCGACCGCCCCACTACCCCCATGACGACCACGGACGCCAGTCTCGACTGGCTGCTGGAGGACCTGCGACACAGGACACCGGGCATCCGCCACGTCCTGGTGCTGTCCAGGGACGGCCTCAAGATGTGCCACACCCGGGAACTGGACGTGGACCGCGCCGACCAGCTCGCCGCCATCTCCGCCGGCGTCCAGAGCCTGTCCCTGAGCGCCTCGGCCGAGTTCGGCGACGGCACCGGGTCGGGCCAGGCCATGCTGGAGTACGGAGGAGGGCTCCTGCTCATCATGGGCGCGGGCGAGGGCGCCCACCTGGCCGTCATCGCGGGGTTCGAGGCGAAGGTGGGGGTGGTCGCCCGCCACATGAACCAGCTCGTCGACCGGATCGGCGGGCACCTCACGGCCGGACCCCGCCGCAGGCCCCACGAGGTGGACCCGTCCCGATGAACACGGACCCCCGTCGCGGTACCGCCGCCCAGGGCGCCCCCTCCGGATCCGAGGTGCCGGACCGGTTCTACACGGTCACCTCGGGGCGCGGTGACGCCGACGATCCCGCCATGGACGCCGTCACCCTCGTCGTCGCGGAGTCCGGCCCCGCGCCCGACATGCAGTCAGAACACGCCAGCATCCTCCGGCTGTGCGCCCGGCCCACCGCCGTGGTGGAGCTCTCCGCGGAACTCAGGGCCCCGGTGAGCGTCGTCAAGGTGCTGCTCACCGACCTGCTCGACACGGGCGCGGTGGCGGCCCGGCACCCCGTGCCCGTTCGGTCCTTCCCCGCGCGAGGAGGACCCCGGCACGATCCCGAGACCCTGAAGCAGGTGCTCATTGCCCTTCAACGACTCTGACGCACACGTACCGACGGTCACCACACCCCTGGCGCCAGTGGAGGCGACCACCGCGCCGGCCCCGGGACGCCCCCCGCTGGCCAGCACCGCGAGCCAGGCGCTGAAGATCGTCATCGTCGGCGGCTTCGGCGTGGGGAAGACGACCCTGGTCGGATCGGTGAGCGAGATGCGTCCCCTGAGCACCGAGGAGGTCATGACCCAGGCCAGCGACGGGGTCGACGATCTCAGCGGGGTCCGAGACAAGCGCACCACCACGGCCGCCTTCGACTTCGGCCGGATCACCATCGACGCCACCCGGGTCCTGTACCTCTTCGGAGCCCCGGGCCAGAAGCGCTTCTGGTTCCTCTGGGAGCAGATCTTCACCGGCAGCCTCGGCGCGGTCGTCCTCGTCGACACCGCCCGGGTGGAGGACTCCTGGTACGCCATCGACCGGCTCGAACACCACCACACCCCGTTCGTCGTCGCGGTCAACCGGTTCGCCCCGGGGCCGAGCCTGCACGACGTGCGCAACGCCCTGGACCTGTCCAACGACGTCCCCCTGCTGGAGTGCGACGCCCGCAGCCGCGAGTCCAGTCGCGACGTCCTGATCACCCTCGTCCGCCATCTGTCCCGGTACCGCCCGCCCGAGTCCGCACCGGAGAGGTCATCGTGAACAACAACGTCGGAGCCCCGGGAGCTGTCGTCCCGAGGGGGCCCGCACCCCTGTCGCCCGACCACGAGCACGCCATGCGCTTCTACGGGCCCGACATCGCCTGTGACCCGGTGGCCCTCTACGAGGAGATGCGCCGCCACTACGGCCCCGTCGCCCCCATCCTCCTGGACGGTGACATCCCCGCGTGGTTCGTCCTCGGCTACCGGGAACTGCACCACGTCTCCGACCGACCCGAGTGGTTCGCCCGGGACTGCCGCCGGTGGAACATGTGGGACCACATCGACGACGCCTGGCCGCTGATGCCGTACGTGATGTGGACCCCCTCGGTGATGTTCGCCGAGGGCGCCGAGCACCAGCGGCGCGCGGGGGCGATCGGCGACGCCCTGGACGCCACGGACCGCGCCGACCTGCGCACCCTGTGCGAGCAGGTCTCGGACGACCTGATCGACCATTTCGCCGGGGACGGCGAGGCCGACCTCGTCAGCCAGTACGCCCACCACATCCCGGCGGGGGTGATCGCCCGGCTGTACGGCCTGCCCAAGCAGGAGGTACCCGACCTGGTGCGCGACATCCTCGTCTCCCTCGACGTCACCGCCGACGCGGGGCAGGCCCACCACCGGGTCCAGGAGCGCATGCGGCGGATCGTCAGCGAACGCAGGGCCCACCCGCGCGACGACATCCCCTCGCGGCTGCTCCTGCACCCGGCGGGTCTCACCGACGACGAGGTGGTCATCGACCTGTTGGTGATCATGTCGGCGGCCCAGGCACCCACCGGCAACTGGATCGGGAACACGCTGCGGCTCATGCTGCTGGACGACCACTTCTCGCTCACGCTCCAGGGCGGCCGCAGCAGTTCCGGTGAGGCGCTCAACGAGGTGCTGTGGAAGAACACCCCCACGCAGAACTTCATCGGGCGGTGGGCGGTGCAGGCCTGTGAACTGGGCGGGCGCCGGATCAGGCGCGGCGACCTCCTGGTGCTGGGGATGGCCGCGGCCAACGCCGACCCCCGGCTCAACACCGGTGACCTGGGAATCTTCGGTAGCAACCGGGCGCAGATGTCGTTCGGGCACGGGGAACACGGCTGCCCGTTCCCCGCGCCCGAGGTGGCGGAGGTGATCGCCCGCGCCGCCGTGGAGACCCTTCTGGACCGGCTGCCGGACGTGCGGATGGGCGTCTCACCGGACCAGTTGCGGTGGCGGCCCTCGGTGTGGATGCGCGGGCTCTACGAACTCCCCGCGCGGTACAGCCCGATCGTCGGCCGGTGTCGACGCCAGGTGGTGTAGCCCGCCGGTTGACGGCGGTCGACACCGGCTGCGGCCGCTCGTGCGCGGGTCGTCGGTCAGAGGACGGTCCGGGGCCCGGGAACCGGTGAGAACACCAGGGGCAGCTCGCCCAGCCCCCTGGTGAACAGGCCCTCTTCCACCAGGGTGGCGCCCTCGGCCAGTCGCACGTTCGGCATGGCGTCGAGCAGGTCGTTGACCGCCACCCGCACCTCGGCCTCGGCCAGCAGCGCTCCCACGCAGAAGTGGCGGCCGAGGGCGAAGGCCAGGTGCTCGGCGGCGGCCGAGAAGGACGTGGCCCCGGACAGCTCCGCACGGGAGATGTCGAAGCGGTCCGGGTCGGCGTACCGGTCGGGGTCGCGGTTGGCCGCCCCGATCAGGCAGGTGACCGTGGCTCCCGCGGGCACCGTTCCACCACCGAGCTCCACGTCACGGCTGGCCTGGCGCATGATCATCTGCACGGGCGGGGTGAGGCGCAGCGACTCCGCGAAGGCACGGGGGATCAGGGAACGGTCCGCGCGGACCGCCTCCAGTTGCTCCGGATGGGTGATCAGGTTGGCGAACAGGCTGGCCAGCGCCTTGTCCGTGGTCTCCCCGCCCGCTGCCAGCAGGAGGCTGCAGAAGGCCTTGACCTCCTCGTCGGTCATCCGGGTGCCGCCGACCTCGGCCTGGCACAGGCGGGAGAGCAGGTCGTCGCCGGGCCGCTCCCGGCGTTCGGCGATGATCGGGAGCATGTACTCCGCGAACTCGTCCCTCGTGCGGAGCCCGTCCTCGGTGACCCGTGGGTCCTGGGCGAGGTTGCCGAGGAAGGCGATGATCGCCGAGTACCAGTCGTGGAAGCGGTCGTGGTGGCCCTGGTCCAGACCGAGCATGTCCACGATGACGTTGATCGGGAACCGGGTCGCGTACTGGGAGACGAGGTCGACCCGGCCCTCGTCCCGGAACGCGTCGATGAGGGCGCGGCTGTTGCGCTTGATCACCGGCAGGAAGCGGTCCTGGAGTTCTCGCCCCCGGAACGCGGGCGCGACCAGGGCACGACGGGTCGCGTGTTCGCGCCCGTCCAGCTGGAGGATGGTACGCCCGTGCACCGGCTCCAGCTGCCAGCCGTAGTTGTCCGTGGAGAAGGCGCCCTCGCGATCCTGGAAGACCCGCCGCACGTCCTCGTACCGGGAGAGGACGTAGCTGGAGGTGGGTTCGTGCCACAGCAGGGGATCGTGATCACGCAGCAGGGAGTAGGCGCTGTAGGGGTCGTCGGCGAACGTGGGGGAGAGGAGGTCGGGGATGCCGTGTGCGTTGGACAAGTGATCACGCTCCCAGCGGTGGCGGAGGCCAGAGGAATCCTCACAGTAGGTAGGGGTTCCGGTACGAATCCACCCCCTGACCTGGCCGAGACCCGATTTCCAGGCGAAAGGAGAGATAGGTCCGCTTTTCTGATGTCCGAAACGCATCCGAAGCGGGGAGATTCGGTTGTCCGTGCCGGGCTTGGGGCGCGCCCGAATGAGATATCGCGTTGGTGGGGACCCGGCCGTGCCGCCGCCTTCGCGTCGGTTTTGGGGTCAGGGTGCTAATTTGTCCCAATGGCATTGGGAGAGGCGGTTCTGGCGGCGCTGCTGGAGGGGGAAGCCTCCGGCTACGACCTGGCCAAACGGTTCGACGCGGGGGTCGCGAACTTCTGGTCGGCCACCCCGCAGCAGCTCTACCGCGAACTCGAACGCCTGGAGGGGGAGGGCCTGCTCAGTGCCCGGGTCGTGCGGCAGGACCGCAGACCCGACAAGCGGCTGTTCACCGTCACCGAGGCCGGACGCGGGGCGCTGCGCTCCTTCAGCCAACGGCCGACCCGGCCGACCGCCATCCGTGACGACCTGCTCGTGCGGCTCCAGGCCGTGGACGAGACCGACGTGGACGCGGTGATCGGCGCCGTCGAGGAGCGCATGGAGCTCAGCCGCGCCAAGCTCGAACGCTACGACCGCATCGCGGCCCGCATGCTCGACGGTCTCGACGAGGAGCGCTTCCTGCGCGAGGCCGAGCGGGTCGGCCCCTACCTCACCCTCCAGCGCGGACGCTCCCACGAACAGGAGAACCTGCGTTGGGGCGCCGCCACTCTGGCCATCCTCGAACGCCGCCGTGACGACCGGGTCCGGGTTCGGAACGGCCAGGTCGGGGACGATGGCGGTCGGTCCGCACGGACACCGGGCACCGGGGTCGGCCCCTCGGCATGACCGCCACGGTCCCCTCACCGCCGTGGGACGGACCGAGCCCGGTCGCCCGTGGTCGCGAGCCCCGCTAGTTGACGTGCCTCTGCCAGTCGGACGGCAAGCGGTCGGCCGGGCCGGGGACCGTCTGGTCCAGGGGGTGCGAGGTCGGCGCCGTCAGCTCCGGGCCCTCGCTGACCTGCTGGGTGCGGAAGTCGTAGAACCACTCCTCACCCGGCTCGAAGCTCTGCATGATCGGGTGGCCGGTGGCCTCGAAGTGACGCGTGCCGTGCTGGGCCGGAGAGCTGTCGCAGCAGCCCACGTGTCCGCAGGCCGCGCACCGGCGCAGGTGCACCCACCAGCCACCCCCGGCGAGACACTCCTGGCAGCCGGTGCCGCTGGGCGGCGCGGTCGGGTCGATCTCGTTGCTCATGTCGTCACGCTAACCACTGGAACCCTCCAGGTCGGTGAACAACGCGCGGCCACGACCCACTCCGGAGACGGGGACACCGGTCGGCCTGCCCGCCCGGTGGGCACCGGTGACGGGCACGCCCGATACCCTCGTCGCCGGTCGCCCCGAACAACGGACCCGAAGCCCGGGCCCGCACTACCTGGAAGGCACTCCATGAGCGAGGAGCTGTCCGTAGGCGTCGACGGTCACGTCGGTGTCCTGGAGATCCACCGCCCACCGAACAACCACTTCGACCTCGACGTCCTCACCGCGCTGGCCGACGCCGCGGAGGAGCTGGCCGCCGGGGGATGCCGGGCGCTCGTGCTCTGCTCGGAGGGCAGGAACTTCTGCGCCGGGGTGGACTTCGCCTCCGGCGGGGTCGGCGACTCCCCGGTGCGCACGCTCAGCGCCATCTACGGTCAGGGGCTGCGCCTGTACTCACTTCCGGTCCCCGTGATCGCCGCCGTCCAGGGCGCAGCTGTGGGCGGCGGGCTCGGTCTGGCGTGCGCGGCCGACTTCCGGGTGGCCGCGGCCTCCTCCCGGTTCCACGCCAACTTCGGCCTGTTGGGCCTGCACCAGGGGTTCGGCCTGAGCGTCTCCCTGCCCCGCATCGTGGGTCGGCAGAAGGCCGCCGACATGCTCTACACGGCACGCCGGATCACCGGTACCGAGGCCCACGCCATCGGCCTGGCCGACCACCTCGTGGACGAGGAGCACCTGCGCGAGGAGGCCGTGCGCCAGGCGCGACGGATCGCCGAGTCCGCCCCGCTCGCGGTGCGCTCCATGAAGGCCACCCTCCGCGCGGGCCTGCTCAGCGAACTCCCCTCCGCCCTGGAACGGGAGATCATCGAGCAGACCAGGCTGCTCGAGACCAAGGACAACGCGGTCGGGATCACCGCGTCCCTCGACCGCACGCGTCCGGTCTTCACGGGGGAGTGAGCGGGGCCGGACCCCACCCGGTTCAGGGAACTATGGAGTCGATGTAGCCGCCGTCCACCCGGACGGCGGCACCGGTCGTCGCCGAGGCCAGCGGGGAGCTCAGGTAGGCCACCATGTTGGCGATCTCCTCGGGCTCGATCAGGCGTTGGAGCAGCGACATCGGTCGGTGCCGGATCATGAACTCGTGCTGGGCCTCGTCCCACGGCAGGTCGCGGTCGACCAGTTCGTACACGAAGTCCTCCACGCCGCGGGTGTGGGTGGGTCCGGCGACCACGGAGTTGACGGTCACCCCGGTCCCGGCCGCCTCCTTGGCGAAACCCCGTGTGACGGCGAGCAGCGCGGTCTTCGAGGCGCCGTAGTGGATCATCTCGGCGGGGATCGCCAGCGCCGAGTCACTGGCGATGTTGAGCACGCGCCCCCAACCGCGACGGATCATGTCGGGCAGGGTGGCGCGGATCAGCCGTACGGCGGAGAGCACGTTGGTGTCGAAGTAGCGCCGCCACTCCTCGTCGCTGATCTCCAACGCCGGGGCGCTTCCGAACAGGCCCAGGCTGTTGACCAGGACGTCCACCTCGGCGGCGGCGGAGAGCACGGCCGCCGCGCCGCGCTCGGTGGTGACGTCGCCCGGGGCGGCGACCAGTTCCCGCTCCGGAACGCGGTCCCTCAGGGAGCCGATCGCCTCGGCCACCCTCTCCGGGCGGCGACCGTTGATCGCCACGCGGGCCCCCGCGTCCGCGAGCGCGGCGGCGACGGCCATCCCGATCCCCTGGGTCGACCCGGTGACCAGTGCGGTACTCCCAGACAGATCGATGCGCATGGGACCCACACTAGAAGGACGGGGCGGACCTGGTCCGCCCCGTCCGGGGTGTGTCGTCAGGGTCGGCCCTCACCGCCTTGGCCGGGCGCCGGGGTCAGCCGAGCACCAGCCACAGCAGACTGACGAACAGGAAGCCCGACACGCCCAACACCGTGGTCAGGACGGTCCACGTCCGCAGACCGTCGGAGACCGACAACCCCAGGTAGCGGGTCACCACCCAGAAACCGGAGTCGTTGACGTGCGACAGCCCGAGCGCGCCGAAGGCGATGGCCAGCGCGATGAGCGCCACCTGGATCGAGGAGAAGTCCCCGCCCGACGTCATGTCGGCGAGCAGGCCCGAGGTGGTCAGGATCGCGACCGTCGCCGACCCCTGTGAGGCGCGCAGCGCCAGCGAGAGCACGAAACCGAGCAGCAGGATGGGCAGGCCGGTCCCAGCGAGGGTGTCGGCGAGCGCATCGCCCACACCGCTCTCTGTGAGCACACTGGCGAACACCCCGCCCGCCCCGGTGACCAGGACGACGATGGCCACGGGAGGCAGCGCGGCCTCCATGACCTCACCGATGTGGGAGGTCGACCACCCGCGCCGTACCCCGAGCAGGAAGTAGGCGAGCACCAGCGCGACGAGCAGCGCGAAGACGGGGGCGCCCATGAACGACAGCACGGGCAGCAGCGGATGGTCCTCGGGAAGGACCGTCGCCGAGGTCGTGCCGATCATGATGAACGCCAGCGGGGTGAGGATGAGTCCGAGGATGGTCCACACGCTGGGCGGTGTCTCGGTCCGGTCCAACGTGCCGGTGGAACCGCCGGACGCGCCACCCCCGGTGCCGTCGGAGCCCTCCGGTCCCGAGCCGCCCTCTCCCGCGCCGCCGAACGCCTCGAACTGCGCGCGGGTCGCGGCCAGCATGGGGATCTCACGGCGGGTGAGCCGCTTGGACGCGTGGTGCGCGATCACGGCCAGCGGCGCGCACACGATCAGGCCCAGGATCAGGATCCAACCGATGTCGCCGTCAAGGAGCGCGGCCCCGCCGACGATGCCCGGGTGGGGCGGCACGGAGACGTGCACCGCCAGCATGATCCCGGCCACCGGTAGGCCGAACCTCACCGGATCGACCCCGGCGGCCTTCGCGAACCCGTAGATGATCGGCACGAGGATGATGAAGCCGACGTCGAAGAACACGGGGACGGCGAGGATCAGCGCGGCCCCGGTGAGAGCCGCCGAGACCCGCTTGGGTCCCAGCCAGCCGGTGAAGCGCCCGGCCAGGCTCTCGGCGCCACCGGACACCTCGATCATGCGGCCTAGCATCGCGCCCAGGGCGACGAGCAGCGCCACCGACCCCAGGGTCCCGCCCATACCGGCGGTGATCGTGGCGATGATACCGAGCTGTTCGGGTGCGTCGTCGGTGGCCGCAACGGTGACCAGCGGCATGCCCGAGACCAGGCCGACGAGGATGCTCACCAGGAGCAGGGCCACGAAGGCGTGGACCTTGAAGCGGATGATCAGCACCAGCAGCAGGGCGATGCCGCCCGCCGCGATGCCCAGAAGGGTGAGGGCGCCCATGTGACTACTCCTTGCCGGTGGGTTCGGGTGCCACGACACGGATCACGGCGGAGTCGTCGGCGGAGCCCAGACCCTGCCCCTGCCCAAGCAGATACAGCTGCTCTGCGGTGGCAGCCAACGGTGTCGCCAGTCCGGCGGAGCGGCCCGCGGAGGTCACGATGCCCATGTCCTTGACGAAGATGTCGAGTCGGCTGAGCACCTCGGCGCCCTCCTCCTCGTAGGCCTGGAGCATGCGCGGCCCGCGGTTGCCCAGCATGAACGAGCCGGCCGCGCCCGCGCCCAGCGTCTCCAGGGTGGTCTCGGGGTCCAGTCCCAGCGACCGGGCCAGGGCCAGCGCCTCGGCGGCCGCCGCGATGTGCACCCCGCACAGCAGCTGGTTGACGGTCTTGAACGCCTGGCCGTCGCCGGGACGGTCACCGATGACGCTCAGGGTGGAGGCGAGCCGCCGCAGCACCGGATCGGCGGCCTCCCGCGCCTCCGGGGTGGCGCCGACCACGATCAGCAGGTCACCCTCCCCGGCACGGACCGGACCCCCGCTGAGTGGGGCGTCCACCAGGAGCAGCCCGAGCGGGGCCAGTTCCTCGGCGGTCGCGGTGACCGTCTCCACGCCGACCGTACTGGTCAGGACCAGGACGGTGCCCGGAGCCAGGGACTCGACGATGCCGTGTTCGCCGAAGAGCACGTCGCGCAGCTGGGCGCCGTCGCGCACCACCAGCACCACGGAGTCGACCCCGGCGACGGCGTCGGCGGCGTGCTCGAAGGGCACCACACCGGCCTCGGCGGCGAGGTCGCGGCGAGCGGCGGCGATGTCACAGCCGTGGACGGTCATGGTCCCGGCCAGGCGGGTGGCCATCGGCAGGCCCATGGCGCCCAGGCCGATGACGGCGACGCTCGAGACGGGGCTGGCGGTCATGGGTGGACTCCTGCGTTCGGTGCGCCGGTGACGGGCTCGCCGTCGCCGGGGCGGGTGGTCAGTGAACTCAGGCGGTCGACGACCTCGGCGAGCGAGTCGTCGGCGCCGACGTTGCCAGGGAAGACGACGTAGGGGATGCCGGTGGCCGGACCGCCGACCGGTTCCCACAGGGAGACCAGGCCGGGCAGCATCGGACCGCGCACCAGGGCGCGGTGGATGCCCAGGCCCAGGGAGGCGACGTCGCTGGAGGTGATCCCTCCCTTGGCGACCACGAAGCGCGGCGCGCGGCGGCCGAGGGTGTCGGACACGCAGCGGACCAGGGCGGCGGAGACCTCCCGGGCGATGGCCAGGCTGGTGGCGGGGTCGTCGCTCAGGCGCAGCAGGCGCGAGGTGTGCAGGACGACGTCGTGGTCGGCCAGACCCCCGACGATCGTGTCCACAGTCCGGGCGACGGCGGCGTCGCGAGTGGACGGGTCGAGGACCTCGTCCACATCGAGCTCGATCACGCGGGCGCCGGAGTGCCGGTCCACCAGGGCCCGGAGCTGGCGGGTGGTGAGCGCGACGTGGGAGCCGACCACCACGAGGCCACCGGGGGCGTCCGTGCCGGTCCTGATCTGGTCACCGTCCAGGGGCGCGTGGGCCTCCAGCCCGATGCGGGCGCGTACGAACGGCGGGCCCACCCGGTAGACGAACCGGCGGCCCTGGCGCTCGGCGGCGATGAGGGCCAACGAGAGCACGCGCAGGTCCGCCTCGGACTCGGCGTCCACCACGACCGGAGCCGCGTCATGGAGTTCCAGCAGTCGGGCGGTGACGGCGTCGGTGCCGCCTCCGCGCAGCAGGGTGAGGTCGATGAGGGCGACGGCGCTCGCGGGGACCTGTCCCTCGGTCTTCTCCTCGACCCAGGCCCGGAGGTCGGAGTTGCGGTAGCCGAAGGTGGCGTCGCGGGCGAACTCGGTCTCCGCGACGGGGGTGAAATCCGTGCCGGTGCGCATGTAGTGGACGCCGCCGACGGTGACGCGTCCCGCGTCGGGGAAGGCGGGGACGATGACGATCCCGTCGACGCCGGGGTCACCCAGTTCCTGGAGGGTGGCGTCGAGGACCCGGGGTTCGAGCGGGTAGTGCCCGCGCAGGGTGGAGTCTCCCCGGCTGGCGAAGACCAGCGGTCGGTCCCCGGCGGCGGCGCGGGCGTTGCGCACCACCTCGGCGTTGCGTGCCTCGGCCTCGGACGGGTCGAGGCTGCGGGTGTTGGTGAGGACGTAGACGGCGAGCGTGCCCTGCTCGAAGGCCCACCGCAGGTCGTCGACGGACCAGCGGGTGAGCACGGGCAGGCCGTGCACCGACTGGGTGCCGGTCGGGTCGTCGTCGAGGACGACGATGACGGATCCGGCGGCGGTGGCCTCCCGCGCCACGGCGGACGCGGTGACGGGGCTCGGTGTCCCGGCACGCGTGAGGACTTCTTGGGGATCGACCATGGAACCTCCCTTGTAAGACATCAGACATCTTATGTTAAACGGCGTGGTCGTCAAGGTCCGTGTCACAGGGATTACCAGGCGGGGGCAGTCAGGAGCCCGAGCGCGCACCTGGGGCACTCGGGCTGAGTCGCGGTGAGGGCGGGTGTTGTGGGCTGTCCGTGGGTGGTGTGAGGCCGGTGGGCGGCCGGTCAGCCGGGCAGGCCGAAGACGTGCTCGCGCAGGTCGCGTGAGGTCTGCGCCATGTGGCTCTCCATGGCGAGCCGGGCCGCCTCGGAGTTGCCCGAGCGGATCGCCTCCAGCACCCGGCCGTGCTCGTCGATCGCGTGGGCCTGGATGGCGGGGATCGAGGAGGTCTGCCGGCGCTTCTCGCGCATCACCCGCGACAGCGGCTCGAACAGCACGGCGACGAACACGTTCCCGGTGGCCGACAGGATCACGTCGTGGAAGTGGATGTCGTGCTCCACGAACGCCGCGAGATCGCCCCGCTCGTGGGCGTCGCGCATCCCCTGGAGGTCCCCCTCCAGGGCGGCGAGGTCGGACTCGTCCCGGTGCTCGGCGGCCAGCGCGGCCGCCCCCGTCTCGATCATCCTCCGCACCTGGATGAGCTGGAGCGATGCCGTGAGGTCGTCACCGCCGCGCACCGTGGCGCGCAGCACCGCTTCCAGGCCGGTCCACTCGTCCACGGGGCGCACCAGGGTGCCCCGCCCCCGCACCACCTCGACCACGTTCTGGGCCTGGAGCGTCCGGATCGCCTCGCGCACGGTCAGGCGGCTGACGTCGAACTCCTGGCCCAACTCGTTCTCGGAGGGCAGCCTGCCCCCGGAGGGCAGATCACCGTCGACGATGCGGTCCAGGAGGTTCCGGGCGACCTCGTCGGCGAGCAGCGGCCTCGGCACGACACTTCCTCTCGGGCGGGGGAGACGGCAGGGTCACGCGCAGCCCCGGCGGTGCCTCGTCGACCCCCGGACACCTCACGGGAGTGCGCGGCAAGGGCAACCCTATCGCCGCCGCCCGACCCCGGCTCCCGGCCTGGCGCGAGGTTACGGGAGCCGGGGCGTTCTCAGGAGAGGGAGGTGCCGCCAACGGCGGCGGAGGGGAATCTGTGCGTTCTCATGGAATGCCTTTCGGGTCGAAGCGCGAAGGGGTGTTGGTCGGGGAGGGAAATCCCGGCCCTTTACTGTGGTCCGACGGTCGGGTGTCATCGCTGGTGAGGGCACCGTCCTGCGGGTCGTCGTCCCGGCTCGTTGGTATCCAACAGAGTGCGCCACGGGAAATCAGAATGGCAAGTGAATTCGCCGAACTCCTCGGGGGTCGGGGCCATTCCTGGGGGAGAATGTCAGGAGTTCTCCACATAGGGAAGCGAAGAACCGCGGGACGGTCCCGGGTTTCGGCCAGGTCGTCGGGGTCGCAACGGTCACGCTGTACGCGGCGGCGCCAGCGAGTCGGTGAGCCGCACGGTCGTGGGCAGCCGCCGCCCCCGCGGCCGGTCGTCCCGGTCCCCGTCCACCATCGCGGACAGGGCGGTCACCGCCGCGCGCCCCAGTTCGTCGGCAGGGGTGCGTACGGCGGTGATCGGTGGTCCCGGCAGGTTGGCCAGGGCGATGTCGTCGGCGGCGGCGACACTGATGTCCTCGGGTACCCGCACACCGAGACGGCCGAACTCGAACATCACCCCCAACAGCAGCAGGCTGTTGTAGACCAGCACCGCCGTGCAGCCGGAGTCGACGATCCTGCGGGCCGCGGCCACCCCCTCGGCGAACGCCGGGCGAACCGGGCCGTGGACCCGCACCCGTAGCCCGGTCCGAGCGGCGTGCTCGACCAGTTCCGCGCGCCGGTGCCGGTCCATCCACGAACTCGGCGGCCCCGCGAGGTAGGCGACCTCGCGGTGCCCGAGTTCCACGAGGCGGTCGTAGACCTCGCCCAGGCCACCGGGGGTGTCCACGGTGAACGAGGTCAGCCCTGGAACCCGGCGGTTGATCGCCACCACCGGCTTGCGCGCGTGCGCCTCCTTCAGTTCGGCCGCCGAACTCACCGGGGACTGCACGGCGAACCCGTCCACCTGGTCCTCCAGATCGTGCAGCGCCGCCGCCTCGCGTGCGGGGTCGCCGCCGGTGACGGCGATGATCACGCGGCGGCCGGTCTCGCCCGCCAGGTCCTGTGCGGCGGTGGCGGTGGTGGAGTAGAAGGGGTTGTCCAGGTCGGGGACGAGCATGGCGAAGAAGCCGCTGCGCCCGGTGGTCAGGGCCCGGGCGGCCGGGTTGGCGCGAAAGCCCAGCCGCTCGGCGGCGGCACGCACCCGCAGCAGGGTGGACTCGGCGACCATGGTCGGCCGTGACATCGCCCGCGACACGGTGGACGCCGAGACGCCAGCCTCCCTGGCCACGTCGTCCAAGCTCGCCATTCCGACTCCTCGCAGGTCACGGTGCCCCCGGTCACATTCGCGGCCGTGGGCTTGGCTCGGTGCCCACCTGAAGGTTACGGTGTTGCAAGCGCTTGCAGAAGCGCTTGCAGGTGTCACCGCAGATGAGACACCACACAAACTCCGAACACCCGCCGACAGCGACCGGGAGTGGAATTGTCCCGCCCGTCACCCACCGCAGAGGCCGCCCGAGTCGCTTCGCGCCGCCGTCTCCTCCCACGCCCACCCGTCACGGTGCTGCTCGTCCCCGGGCTCGCCGTGATGCTCTTCGCCTTCTGCTACCCGGTCGTGGCCACCCTGGCCTGGCCGCCCGACGGCGACCCCGCCACGGTCGCGCGGGAGACGGGGAGCCTCCTCACCGACCCCTACCTGCTCCCGGTGATCGCGCGCACCGTCCGCGTCGCCGTCCTGACCACCGCCCTCTGCCTGCTCATGGGCTTCCCGGTGGCCTACCTCATCTCGCGGGCACCGGGTCCCTGGCCCGGCCGCCTCCTGGCCCTGGCGATCTTCCCGCTCCTGCTCAACACCGTCGTGCGGACCTACGGCTGGATCGTGGTGCTCGGCGGCAACGGGCTGATCAGCAAGGTCAGCGAGGCCCTGGGCCTGGGCCGGGTCCAGCTGCTCTACACCGAGACGGCGATCGTGCTCGGCCTGGTCCAGCTCTTCCTGCCCCTGATGATCCTGTCGGCCTACTCCAGCCTCTCCCAGCAGGACCACCGCCTGGAGGAGGCGGCTCGCGGACTCGGCGCCTCGCCCGGCCGCGCGTTCCGCGACGTCGTCTTCCCGCTGGCCCTGCCCGGCGCCCTGGTGGGATGCACCCTGGTCTTCGCCGGAGCGGTCACCGCCTTCACCACGCCCCAGCTGCTCGGCGGGCCCCGCGAGCGGCTCCTGTCCACCCTGCTCTACAGCCGGGTCAACGTCAGCCTCGACTGGCCCTCGGCCAGCGCCATCGCCCTGGTGATGACCGCCCTGGTGCTGGTGGTCGGCGCGCTGTCCGGTCGGCTCGGCAAGATCGGGAGCACCACCTCATGATCCTGAGACGCCCGTTCCTCTCACTGCTCGCGGCGGCCGCCTTCGTGCTGATGCTCGGCCCCGTGGTGATCCTGGTGGGGGTCGCCTTCACCGCCGGAAGCACGCTCGCCTTCCCACCGGAGGGCCTGTCCCTGCGCTGGTTCTCCGCCGCCCTGGCCTATGGCCCGTTCATCGACTCCTTCGGCACCAGCATGCTGGTCGCGGCGGTCTCGACGGTGATCGCGCTGGCCCTGGGCGTGCCCGCGACCCTGGCGCTGCACCGGGGCAACCCGCGCGGGCGCAGGATCATGGAGAACCTGTTCTTCGCCCCGATCGTGGTCCCCGAGCTGGTCCTGGGCCTGGCCCTGTTCCAGCAGCTCATGGTCGGTATGCGGGTGACCGCGATCGGCGCGCTGATCGTCGGCCACACCGTCCTGCTGCTCCCGTACACCGTCCGGGTGGTCGGGGCCTCGCTGGCCCTGGCCGACGCCCGGCTGGAGGAGGCGGCCCGGGGGCTCGGCGCCGGACCGGTGCGCACCTTCCTCACGGTGACCCTTCCGGTGATGGCTCCGGGCATCCTCTCGGCCACCATCCTCGCCTTCATCACCTCCCTGAACAACGTTCCGCTGTCCCTGCTGCTCACCGGCCCCGGCGTGGCCACCCTGCCGGTGGAGATGCTCAACTACGTCCAGTCCTCGTTCGACCCCGTCGTCGCTGCGGTCAGCGTGCTGCTCCTGGCGCTCAGCGTCGCGGTCGCCCTCGCCACCGAACGCCTGGTCGGTTTCACGAAGGTCTTCGGCCGATGACCGGGAAGCCCGCCCGCCGGGAAGAAGGAGACACACAGATGACACCCGTCGTCGAACTCGACCGCGTCAGCCACATCTTCGGTGCCCGGGGCGGCAAGGGCGGCACCACCGCCGTCGCCGACCTGGACCTGACCGTGCGCCAGGGGGAGTTCACCACCCTGCTCGGCCCGAGCGGCTGCGGCAAGACCACCACCCTGCGGATGATCGCCGGGTTCCTCCAGCCCAGCTCCGGGCGCATTCTCCTGGAGGGCGTGGACGCCACCCGCACACCGCCGGAGAAGCGCAACATCGGCATGGTCTTCCAGTCCTACGCGCTCTTCCCACACATGACGCTGCGCGACAACGTCGGCTACGGCCTGCGCACCCGCAAGGTGGCCTCGGACGAGGTCAGGCGGCGCGCGGAGGAGGCGCTCGACCTGGTCGGTCTCGCCCACCTGGCCGACCGCAAGCCCGCCGAACTCTCCGGCGGCCAGCAGCAGCGCGTGGCCCTGGCCCGCGCCGTGGCCATCCGCCCCTCCGTGCTGCTCCTGGACGAACCCCTGTCCAACCTCGACGCCCAGCTCCGGGTGCAGATGCGGCGCGAACTCCTGCGCGTGCAGCGCGAGACCGGCCTCACCGCCGTCCTGGTCACCCACGACCAGGACGAGGCGCTGGAACTGTCCGACACGATGGTCATCCTCAACGAGGGCCGCCTGGAACAGCAGGGCTCGCCCCGGGACGTCTTCCCGCGTCCCGCCAACCGGTTCGTCGCCGAGTTCCTGGGATACGACAACTTCCCCGAGGTGCCGGGGCACGGGCCGGTCACCGTCCGGCCCGAACACGTGCGGCTGCTCTCCGGCGACGCTCGCGAGGAGTCCGGCGAGACCGGCCTGGACGGCACCGTCGGCGAGGTCACCTTCCAGGGCAGCAACTGCCTGGTCGAGGCGGCCATCAACGGGGCCGAGGGCCCGGGTTCGGTGCTGCGCGTCCTGCACCCCAGCGACGACCTGCGCCCCGGTGACCCCGTCCGCATCGCCCTGCCCCACCGCCACCTGGTGGAGCTGCCCGCCCGTGAGGTGACGACCGGATGAACCGACCCGCACGCAGGGCGCGGATGACCGCCGTCCTCGCCGGGGCGCTGGCCCTGGCCACCGTGACCGCTTCCTGCGCACCCGTCCGCGAGGACGACCCCGGCACCCTGGTGGTGAGCACCTTCGCCTTCGCCACCGAGGAGTTCACCCAGGTCGTCGCCGAGCCCTTCGAAGCCGAGACCGGTATCCGGGTGGTCCTGGACACCGGGAACAACGCCGGGCGGCTCACCAAACTGAGGATCAACTCCGAGCGGCCCGACACCGACGTCGTCCTGATCTCCGACTACTACGCGCAGATCGGCAAGGACATGGGGCTGTTCGCCCCGGTCAGCAGCGAGGACGTGCCCAACCTCGACGCCGTCCAGCCCTGGGCCGTGGACCCCGACGGGTACGGGCCCGCCTACACCTTCCAGCTCCTCGGCCTCATGTACCGGACCGACATGGTGGACGAGGCGCCCGAGTCCTGGGACGACCTCTGGGCGGAGCCCGAGGGCGGCTACGCGCTGCCCGACATCTCCGTGTCGGCGGGCCCGATGTTCGTCCTGGCCGCAGGGGAGCACTTCGGGTCCGGGCCCTCCGACGCCGATGCCGGGTTCGAGGCGCTGGCCGAGATCGGCCCCGACGCGCTCCAGTTCTACACCGGCTCCACCGAGCTCACCAGCCTGCTGGAACGCGGCGAGATCGCCATGGCGCCCGGCCTCGACAACTTCGCCATGGGTTCGGTGGAGGCCGGCCAGCCCGTCGGCTTCGCCGCCCCCGAAGAGGGAAGGGTGATGACCGCCAACACCGTGCAGGTGGTGGAGGGAGCCCCCAACCCGGCCGGGGCACTGGCCTTCACCGACTTCCTGCTGCGTCCCGAGATCCAGGAGGGCATGGCCGAGGCCCTCTACGACAAGCCCGTGGCGCTGGGGGCCGAACCCACCCCGCTCATGGAACAGGTCTCCCGGGAGGCGGCCTTGGACCCGGTCGCCAGCGGCTACCACCAGGGCGACCTCGAACTGCTCGCGAACGAGCGCTCCGCCTGGCTGGACCGCTTCACCGAGGAGGTCGCCAAGTGAGCGACGACCCCGTCAACGGAGGAGGACCGGTGCCCGCACCCGTCGTGATCGACTGCGACCCCGGGGTCGACGACGCCGTCGCCCTGCTGCTGGCCCTGGCCTCACCGCTCCTGGACGTGCGCGGGGTGACCACCGTCGCGGGCAACGTCTCGCTCGCCGATGTGAACCGCAACGCCGCCCACGTGCTCGACCTCGCCGGGGCACCGACCGAACTCCCGCTGGTCTCCGGGCTGGCCGGGCCGATCGCCCGCACCTCACGGATCCGGGACGAACCCATGCACGGAGCCGGGGGACTGGGCGGACTGGTGCCGGACTCCCCGCCCCGGCCCCTGACCCCCGGCCACGCCGTGGACTGGCTCGCGGAACGCGCCCTGGAGTCCCCGGGCGAACTGACCCTCGTGGCGATCGGCCCGTTGTCCAACGTCGCGGCCATGCTCGCCCGCCACCCCGAGGCCGGTCCGGCGTTCAGGGAGATCGTCATCATGGGCGGGGCCGCCTTCGCCCAGGGCAACGTCACCCCGGCGGCGGAGTTCAACTTCCACGCCGACCCCGAGGCGGCCCGCTACGTCCTTGAGTCCGGCCTGCCGGTGCGGATCGTGGGGCTGGACGTCACCCGCGCCGCGCTGTACCCGCTCTCCGAGGCCGAACACCTGGCCACCCTGCCCGGCACCGCCGGGATCGCCGGAGAACTCCTGCGCGCCTACGCCGTGCGCTACCTGGAACGGTTCGGTGTCCCGGCCGTCCCCGTGCACGACGCCCTGGCCGTCGCGGCCGTCAGCCATCCCGACCTCATCGGCTGGGAGGAGGGCAGCGCGTCCGTGGAGTGCTCCGGTGAACTCACCCGGGGAGCCCTCGTCGCCGACGTGCGCACACCCGACCGAACTCGCAACGTACGCGTGGGCCGTACCGTCGACGCCGACGCGTTCTCCGCCCTGCTCACCGAGGGCATCGCCCGCCACCGCACGCGCCCCACCGCCTGAACCGGGCACGCACCAGCCCCCTGAACCAGGCACCCGCCCACTCGAAGGGAACCCGACACCGATGTCCCACGCCCAGCTCAGCGCAGACCTGCTCATCCAAGGCGGGGAGGTCGTCTCCGTGCACACCGGCCAGGTGTGGCGGGCCGACGTCGCCGTGAGCGGTGATCGCGTTCGCGCGGTGCTGCCCCCGGGGACGCCGGTGCGGGCCGAACGGACCCTCGACGCCACCGGGCTCGTCGTCGCGCCCGGCTACGTGGACGCCCACATGCACATCGAGAGCTCGCTGCTGGCACCGGCCGAGTTCGCCCGGGTCACGCTGGCGCGCGGCACCACGACCGTGCTCGCCGACGCCCACGAGATCGTCAACGTCGCCGGACGCGACGGGCAGGCCTGGATGATCGAACAGGGCGGCGACACGGCGCAGTCCATGCGCTGGGCGGTGCCCTCGTGCGTGCCCGCGCTGGACGGGTTCGAGACCGCCGGAGCGCGGCTCGACCACACCGACATCGCGCAGATGCTGGAGTGGGAGGGCGTCACCACGCTCGGCGAGGTGATGGACTACCGGGCGGTGGTCAACGGCGACGCTCGCATGCACGCCATCATCGACGCGGCCCGGCGCCGGGGTGTGCGCCTGGACGGGCACTGCCCCAACCTCTCCGGCGCGGAACTGGGGGAGTACCTGTGGGCCGGGATCGACTCCGACCACTGCAAGAACACCGCCGAGGTCGCCGTGGAGAAGGCCCGCCTGGGCATGCTGCTCATGCTCCAGGAGAAGTGCCTGACCCCTGAGGTGGTCCGCGCCCTCCTGGACCTGCCCCACCTGCCTGACTTCTGCCTGGTCACCGACGACATCGTCGTGGACGCCATCGTGACCACCGGCCACCTGGACCGGGTGGGTTCGGTGGCGCTGGAACGCGGTCTGCCCCCGCTGGCGGTGCTGCGCGCGCTCACCCTCCAGCCCGCCCGCAGGCTCGGCCTGGACGACCGGGGGACCGTCACCCCCGGCAAGCGCGCCGACCTCGTGCTGCTGCGCTCGCTCACCGAACTCACCCCCGTCGTGACCATCGCGGGAGGGGAGGTGGTGGGTCGCGACGGCGCCCCGGTCGACGGCCCCGGCCCCGCACCGGAGCACGGGTTCGGTGCGACCGTCCGGATTGACGCCCCTCGCGCCGAGACCGCGCGCTGGAGGGTCGACCTGCCCGACGGAGAACACGCCTTCCGCGCGATGCGGGTGAACGGCGTGGACACCTACACCGAACCCGACGAGGTGGTGCTCCCGGTCCGCGACGGGGTGGTCGACTGGCAGGGCCGCACCGCCGTGGTGGCCGTGTTCGAACGCCACACCGGGCACGGCGGGGTGTCCTTCGCCCCGGTCGTCGGACAGGACCTCGGGGCGGGCGCGTTCGCCACGACCTACGCCCACGACAGCCACAACCTCACCGTGGTCGCCACCACCGAGGACGCCCTGCTCACCGCCACCGCCGACGTGGTGTCCTGGGGCGGAGGCATGCGGCTGGTCCGCGAGGACGGGCCGGGCGCCGGTCTGCCCCTGCCCATCGGCGGGGTCATGTCGGAGCGGCCCGCGGACGAGGTGGCCGAGGCCTCCCGCAGGCTCCGCGCCGAGCTGGCCGCCTGGGGATGGGACAACCGCAACGCCTTCATGAGCCTGTCCACCCTCACCCTGGCGGTTTCACCGAGCGTGAAGATCACCGACCGCGGGCTGGTGCGCGTGGTGGACCGGGCCTGGGAACCGGCCACTGTTGTCAGGGCGACCCCGGCGACGTAGAACGAGGGTGTGGGACCGGCCGCGCCCAGCGGCCGGACCGCCACCTTCACCGCAGGAGGCCGCCATCACACCCCCCGAATCCGGCTGTCCGTACCGTTTACGCCCCGACGGCACCGCCTTCCACGAAGAGGTCGCCGAACTCCGCCAACGCGAGGCCGCCGTTCGCGTGGAGCTCCCCGGAAACTGGTCGCCTGGGCGATCACCCGACACGACCTCCTCCGGGAACTGCTGAGCGATCCGAGGGTCTC
Source organism: Nocardiopsis sp. B62 (assembly GCF_018070675.1). Lineage (NCBI taxonomy): Bacteria > Bacillati > Actinomycetota > Actinomycetes > Streptosporangiales > Nocardiopsidaceae > Nocardiopsis > Nocardiopsis sp. B62. The sequence goes on from NZ_JAGPXK010000003.1 coordinate 363,728, forward strand.
CCGGGACTTCCGCGCGCACTGGCCCGACCACGACCAGGTCGGACACGACTGGCCACTGGCCGCCCTGGTCTTCCTGGAGAGCTTCATCAACCGCTACGGGGAGGAACACCGGAGGCTGCGCCGTAAGGTCACCCCCGCCTTCACCCCCGGCCGTATCCGCCTGATGGAGGACACCGTCCGCGATCGGGCCCGCTTGTTGGTCGCGGACATCGCCGCCACCGAACCCGGCCAGGAGGTGGACCTGCGCGCGGCCCTGGCCCGCCCGCTCACCATGTGGGTGATCAGCGAACTCTTCGGTGTCCCCGAGGAGCTGCGGGATCGGCTCGGCACGGCGATGGACGCGGGCGTCGACACCACGGCCGAGCCTGAAGCCGTCCTGGCCCAGCAGTTGGAGCTGTTGACCTGTCTGGAGCTGCTCGCCGAGCACAAGCGCGCCCATCCCGCAGCGGACCTCACCGGGGACCTGGTCGCCCCGGAGGTCGGTGAGCCGCTGCCCCACGCGGACCTGATCGGCACGCTCCTCCTCATGATCGGAGCCGGGTACGAGACCACCGTCAACCTCATCGCCAACTCGGTGCACTCGCTGCTGGCGCACCCCGAGTACCGTGACCGCCTGGTCGACGGCTCGCTGGCGGCCGACGAGGTGGTGGAGGAATCGTTGCGCTTGGACCCGCCCGCCAAGTACGTGCCGCTGCGCTACGCGGTGGAGGACATCGACGTCGAAGGGGTTCTGATCCGCAAGGGCGAACCCATCCTGGTCGCCTTCGGCGCCCCCGGCCGGGACCCGGAGCTGAATCCGGACCGCCCGGAGGTCTTCGACCCGGACCGCGAGTCCAAGGTGCACCTGTCCTTCGGCCACGGAGCGCACTTCTGCGTGGGCGCCCACCTGGGCCGCATGGAGGCCCGGGTCGCCCTGGAGGAGCTGTTCACGGCCCTGCCGGGGCTCGCCCTCACGGAGCAGGGACGGGACCGGGCCCCGATACCGTCGCTGCTGATCAACGGCCCGCTCCACGTCCCGGCGGTTCCCCACCCGACCTCCTGACCCGGGCCGCGTGCGAGTTCCGGTGGCGATCGCAGTGCGCAGATGTGCGGTCGCCACCGGGTGCGCCAGCCTCCCGGATACCGGCTCTCCAGGAGCAGCCAACGTCTCCCGTACGTCCCTGCACCTGTCGCGGTGACTCCGCGCCGGTTGGCTCCTCACACCACTCGCACCAGCCCCTCTACTCCGCGGCGCGAGCAGTTTCGAGCCATCCGCTCACGTGCTGCCCCGACCCGTCCACGCTCGTGCTGAACTCGGGCGGACTCGTCTGCTGGGGAGATGGGGAGACCGAACCCATGACCTCCTGGAGCAGCGAAGCCCGCGCGGGTGCCGATGACGCCTGGCTCGCCGACGTCGCCAAGCGGATCAGGGACGCCAAACCCTGGCGGGTCCTTCCGGGGCCCGATGAGCCTTGTGTCCCAGAACCTCACTTCCCCGGGAAGTTCTGCGGTTCCTCGCGGGGGCAACGTGGGTCGCGATGTCAGTGGCGCCGGTCACGGTCTCCGTGGGGAGGAGCGGTCCGCAACGTCCACGACGCCAGAAAGCCTCCACCACAATGCTCCCTGGTCCGGCACGTGATCGACTCCCTGAGTGGATAACAGGATGGCGTATTCACCTCCGTTCACTGTCGCTCCCAGGGCGCCGGTTTCTCCCGCCGGTACACGCGTTCCGCTTTCTCACGTTCCGGCTGCTCTCTAGTCTGATTCTGCCGACATAAGCGATAACCCCCCACATCTGGAGCAGCCCGTGTTCATCACCGCCGTGCGCGGCAAGCACGACGACAACCCCACCTCCGATGGGCACAAGCCGCCGATCCCTTCGCTCACCCCCGATGACGGGGGCTTTGGCTGCGGCAAGCACGAGGGGGGCGACAAGTAGTGCTTCCCGAACACGAAAAGCTGATCGCCCGCCTCGTGCGGGCGGGCGACCTGTCCCCGCACTGGCGCACCGCGTTCGAGAAAGTCGAGCGACACCGTTTCCTCCCGGACCGGATCACCAGTCTGAACGGCGCCACCGTGGACCGGCTTCGGGACGAGGCCCGGTGGTTCGAGCTGGCCTATGACGACATCCCGGTCGTCACCCAGACAGACGACGGCGCCGAGGGCGGCTCCGGGTATCCGACCAGCTCCGCTTCACAACCGTCGATCGTCGCCGACATGCTTCGCCGCCTGGACGTCTTCCCGGGTATGCGCGCCCTGGAGATCGGAACCGGCACGGGGTACAACGCGGCCCTCCTGTCGCACCTGCTCGGTGACGGCGAGGTGACCAGCATCGAGGTGGACGCGGAGCTGGCCGAGCTGGCCCGGATCCGGTTGATGTCGGCCGGGTTCACCCCGCTGGTGGTCACCGGTGACGGAACCCAGGGCTGGCCTGCCCGCGCCCCCTATGACCGGGTGATCTGTACCGCCGCCGTGCAACGCGTCCCCTACCACTGGGTCGCCCAGACCTGTCCTGGCGGGAGGATACTCACCCCTTGGGGCAACGCCTTCCACAACGGGGTCCTCGCGGAACTCCGGGTGGGATCACATGGCACGGCGCACGGGCGCTTCGGGGGTGGCGTGGTGTTCATGTGGGTGCGTGACCAGCGCGTGCCGAGGAGCGTCGTCGAGACCTACGTCCACCCCGAGGAGCAGGGGTTCGAGACCAGCCGAACGGAACTGCACCCGTACGAGCCGATCAACGACTTCGACGCGAGGTTCGCCATCGGGCTGCGCATGCCCACCGTGCTGAACCGGGTCGAGTTCGCGGAGGCAGGGGATGGACGGTTCACGGTCTACCTGGTCGACCCCGACACCGCCTCCTGGGCGTCCTGGCACATCGACCCGGAACAGCGGGGGACCGGCTATGAGGTCCGTCAGCACGGTTCACGGGAGCTGTTCGCCGAGCTGGAGTCCGCCTACCGGTGGTGGCGACGGGAGGGTCGCCCCGGACACGCCCGGTTCGGCCTCACGGTGTCCGCCCAGCACCAACGGATCTGGCTGGACGAAGAATCCAATCTGGTCGCCTCCGCAGCCTGACGCTGATGCCTGAGACACGGTGGTGGCCGTCCCGGGCTGGGGCGGCCACCACCGTGCTTGACCGACGGAGTCACCAGAGTTCGAGGACCGGGGGCAGGAGGCGGGCGAGGGTCTGGGCGTCGGGGACCCAATGTAGACCTGCAAGTCCTGCCGTTTGCAGCAGGTGCGCACAACGCGCTGATCGCTCCGTTCAGCATCCTGGAGTTCCCAGAGCCGCTCGATCTACCGATCGTCTTCATCGGAACTGCGACTGGTGGCCTCTTCCTTGAGGAGGGCATTGAGGTTGAGCAGCACTCTGTTACCTTCAGCGATGTGCAGGGGTCAGCGCTCAGCACGGCGCGGTCGGCGAAGTTCATCACGAACTTCATGCAATCCCTAGAGAGCGAATGATGATCCACGAGTTGGTGTTCCGTAAGAGCAGCTACAGCGGCCAAGATCAGAACTGCGTCGAGGTGGCTGAGCTGCCCTGCGGTGCCGCTGTTCGGGATTCGAAGAACCCCGAGAAGGGCCACTTCCCCTTCCCCGCCGTTGAGTGGTCCGCCTTCCTCGGTACCGCCCGCTCGTAGCGGCGCGACCGCTCCCGCCCAGACCTCCCGCCTCGGCTGAAACCCGGGCCTTGCTGCTGGCCCAAGGGGGTAGGCAGCACGGCCCGGGTTCACCCCTCCTCGAAGCGCGGCTCCGTCACTGCCGCTAGGTCGATTCCATAACGGCCGTAGACCTTGGTGGTGTTCGCGCCCCTCAGGTCCGCCTCCGTGTATCCGAGCAGGGCCGCCGCCACCCGCACCACCTCGGCTCGGCTGCTCGCCTCGATCTCCAGGTACGCCGGGATGCGCGGCCAGGAGCCGATCTCCAGCTGAGCGCAGTCCAGAGTGAAGCTGTGCCTGCGGTTCTCCTGGTACGCCTTGGGTACGTGAAAGGGCCCGGGGCGCATGCCCCGGGCCCCACCTCATGCCGTCACGCAGCAGTGCTCACCTGGTCAGGAGAAGTCCTCGACGTTCTCCTCGGTGACCACCTCGACGGGGACCATCACGGTCTCCTCCAGGGCCTCACCGTTGGCGGCGGCGATGGCGTTGCGCACCGCAGTCCTGCCGAGCTCGGCGGGCTGCTGGGCGATCGAGGCGTGCAGCACGCCGTCCGCCACCGCTTCCAGACCCTCGGGGGTGCCGTCGAAGCCGATCACCACGGCCTCCTCGCCGCGCGAGGACAACGCCGCAGCCGCGCCCAGGGCCATCTCGTCGTTCTCCGCGAACACACCGTCGATGTCCCCGTTGCCCTGCAACATGTTGGTCATCACGTCGAGTCCCTTGGAGCGGTCGAAGTCGGCGGTCTGCTCCGCCACCACCTCGATGTCCGGGAACTCCGCGATGCCCTCCTCGAATCCGGCTCCGCGCTCACGGCTGGCGGAGGTGCCCGGGGTGCCCTGGAGGACCACGATCCGGCCCTCCTCACCGAGCGCCTCGGCCATGGCCTGCGCAGCCAAACGCCCGCCCTCGACGTTGTCGGAGGCCACCAGGGTCGCGACCTCGGCGTCGGTCACCCCACGGTCGGCCGCGATCACGGGGATGTCGGCGTTGTTGGCGCCTCCCACCGGGGGACCGGCGGCGTCGGAGTCCACCGGGTTGACCACCATGGCGTCCACACCGGTGCTGATGAAGTTCTGGATCTGGTCCGCCTGCTGGGAGGCGTCGTCCTGGGCGTCAGTGACCACCAGGTTCACTCCGGCCTCGTCGGCCTCGGCCTGGGCGCCGTCCCTCATCTGGATGAAGAACGGGTTGTTGAGCGTGGACACCGACATGCCCACGCGGGGACCGTCGGAGGAGGAGTTGGGGACCAGGAAGGACAGCGCGCCCACCACCACGGCGGTGACCGCGGCCGCGATCGCGAGCTGGATCCCGCGTCGGCCCCTGCTCACCGAAGCTCCGGCCCCGGTGCCGCCGCCAGCACCACCGGAACGGCGGCGCAGAGTGTCGAACAGGACCGCCAGGGCGATGACCACACCGATCACGACCTGCTGCCAGAACGCGGAGACCGACAGGAGGTTCAGCCCGTTGCGCAGCACCGCGAGGATGAGCGCACCGATCAGCGTGCCGAAGGCCGTCCCGACGCCACCGGCCAGGCTGGCACCGCCGATGACCACGGCGGCGATGGCGTCCAGCTCGTACCCCTGCGCGGCCTGCGGCTGCGCGGAGGCCAGACGGGAGGCCAGGATGACACCGGCCACCGCGGCGAACAGGCCCGAGAGCGCGTAGATGCCCAGCTTCTGGCGCTTGACCCGGATACCGGACAGGCGCGCCGCCTCCTCGTTGCCGCCGATCGCGTACATCGCGCGGCCCGTGAAGGTACGGCGCAGGATGACGGCGGTGACCAGGCCCATCACGACCATGATCAGCACCGGCACGGGCAGCCATCCACCGATCGAACCGCCCAGGGCGGCCACGGAGTCGGGCAGTGCGATGGGGCTTCCCTCGGAGATCACCAGGGACAGACCGCGCCCCACGGAGAGCATCGCCAGGGTGGCGATGAACGGCGGGAGCTTGCCGTAGGCGATCAACGCACCGTTGACCAGACCGCACGCGGTACCCGTGGCGGCTGCCAACGGCAGTGCCAACCAGACCGGGACCCCCTCGACCGTCGCCAGGAACGCCAGCACCGTCGCGGACAGCGCCGCGACCGAACCCACGGACAGGTCGATCCCGCCCGCGATGATCACGAAGGTCACGCCGAAGGCCAGGACCGCGATCACGGCCGCCTGGACACCCACGTTGAGCAGGTTCTGCGCGGTGAGGAAGTCGCCGGACAGCAGCGACATGACCACGACCAGGACGGCCAGGGCGGTCAGCGCGCCGTTCTCCAACAGGAAACGCCGCAGGGCGGGCCAGACGCCGCCGGTCTTCTCTGTGTCAGTGGCCATGGGGGCCCTCCACTCCGTTCTCTTCTGTTCGGGGCGCGGCGGCCAGAGCCAGGGACATCACGGCGTCCTGCGTGGCGTCCTCGGCGGTCAGCTCCCCGGTGATGCGGCCCTGGGCCATGACAAGGACGCGGTCGCTCATGCCCAGCACCTCGGGGAGGTCACTGGAGATCATCAGCACCGCGTGCCCGGAGGCGGTCAGTTCGTTGACCAGGCGGTAGATCTCGACCTTGGCGCCGGCGTCCACGCCGCGTGTGGGCTCGTCGAGGATCAGCACCTTGGAGTCGGCCAGCAGCCACTTGCCGATGACGACCTTCTGCTGGTTGCCGCCGGACAGGGTGCGCACGTGCTGGTCGATGCCGGACATGCGGACTCCGAGCTCACCGGCGATCCGTCGGGCGGAGGCCCGCTGCCCCGAGCGGTCCACGAACCCCGCCCGACTGGTCGGACCGAGGGTGACCAGGCCCAGGTTCTCCTCCACGGAGGCGTCCAGAACCAGGCCCTGACCCTTGCGGTCCTCGGGGACCAGGCCGAGCCCGGCCCGCATGGCGGCGTTGACGTCCCCGCCGGACAGCGAGCGGCCGAGCACCTCGACCACGCCCGCGTCGTAGGGGTCGGCGCCGAACACCGAGCGCGCGACCTCCGTGCGGCCCGCGCCCACGAGCCCGGCGAGCCCGACGACCTCGCCCGCGTGTACGTCGAGGTCCACGTCCTGGAAGTGACCGTTCCGGGTCAGCCCGCGCACCCGGAGCAGCGGCTCGCCGGGCTCGGGGCGCTCGCGCGGGTACTGTTCCTCGATGCTGCGCCCCACCATCAGGCGCACCAGCTCGTCCTCGGGGGTGTCGGCGCCCACGTGGGCCACCGAACGGCCGTCGCGCAGGACCGTCACGCGGTCGGCGAGCGCGGCGATCTCCTCCAGGTGGTGCGTGATGAAGACGATTCCCACGCCCTCGTCGCGCAGGCGCCCGGCGATCTCGAAGAGCCGCTCGACCTCCCCCGTGGTGAGCACGGCGGTGGGCTCGTCCATGATGAGGACCCGCGCCTCCAGGCTCAGCGCCTTGGCGATCTCCACCATCTGGAGCTGGGCGATGCCCAGACCGCGCACCTTGGCGCGCGGGGAGACGTTCACGCCCACCCGGTCCAGCAGCAGCGCCGCCTCGGCCTCCATCCGCCTGTGGTCGATGAGCCCGAACCGGCGGGGCTGACGCCCCAGGAAGATGTTCTCGGCCACCGTGACGTCGGGGACCAGGTTGAACTCCTGGTAGATGGTGGCGATACCCAGGCGCGCGGCGTCCTGGGCGTCGCGGATGACGACCTCGTCGCCGTCCACGAGAAGGCGGCCCCGGTCGGGTCGGTGCGCACCGGAGAGCACCTTGATGAGGGTGCTCTTCCCGGCTCCGTTCTCGCCGAGCAGGGCGTGGACCTCGCCTCGGCGGAGGTCGAAGCCGACGTCGTCGAGGGCCACCACCCCCGGAAAGGCCTTGCGTACGCCCTCGATGCGCAGCAGTTCGTGCGGGCTACTCACGTGCGGCTCCTCCTGTCTGGGGTGGAGTGGCGGGCTCGCCGCAGGAGCGGCGGACGACCAGGTGGGCGGGCAGGACGGTCGAGGTGGCCGGTTCGCCCGCGATGAGCGCGGCCAGGGCCCGTACCGCGACCCGCCCCAGTTCGGCGGTGGGCTGGGAGATCGTGGTGATCGGCGGGTCGGTGTGGGAGAACCACGGGATGTCGTCGAAGGCGGCCAGCCCGATGTCGTCCGGCACGCGCAGGCCCCGCGCGGAGATCGCGTCGAGGGCGCCCAGCGCCATGAGGTTGTCGGTGGCGAAGACGACGTCCGGGGGTTCGGGCAGGTCGAGGAAGCGTTCGGTGGCCAGGCGCCCGCTCTCGGCCTGGAAGTCGCCCCGGCCCACGTAGGCCTCCGGGAGCGGGAGGCCGTGCCCGGCCAGGGCCTCGCGGAAGGCGTCGAGGCGTTCGCGGCCGGTGGTGGTGGCGGCCGGGCCCGTGATGACGGCGATCCTGCGGCGGCCCAGTGCGAACAGGTGGTCGACCAGGTCGCGGATGGCGTTCCTGCCGTCCGCGCGCACCACGGGGGCGTCGGCACCGGGGATCCAGCGGTCCACGAAGACCACGGGGGTGGGACCGGCGGCGGCTTCGAGCGTGGTGGGGGAGTGGCCGTCCGCGGGGGAGACCAGCAGCCCGTCGATGCGCCGCTCCAGCAGACCCCGGACGTGGTGGTCCTCCAGGTCGGCCCGTTCGTCGGCGTTGCCGATGATCACGCTGTACCCCAGGGCGCGGGCCTCCTCCTCCACGGCCCGGGCGAGCTCGGTGAAGTAGGGGTTGAGGACGTCGCTGATGACCAGGCCGATGGTGCCGGTCCGGTCGGTGCGCAGGGAACGCGCCACGACGTTGGGCCGGTAGCCCAGGGCGTCGACGGCCGCGAGGACCTTCTGCCGGGCGCCGTCGCTGACGGACGGGTGCCCGTTCAGGGCCCGGGAAACGGTGGCCACGGACAGCCCCGACGTGGCGGCGACGTCCTTGATGCTCACCACCCCGGACCACCGACCCTGCTGTGTTCCGGGGTGTGGCCACCGGGGCTGACGACCCGCATGGAAACGATTACATGTGTGATCACGAAGACATGATGCGTCATGAGCACAGGAATTCACAAGTCAGGGTCGGCTGGCACCAGTGCGTACCGGCTCGCAACGCCCGTGAGCGGGGCGGTGCTGACCTGTGTGCACGGGTCTCACATGAGGGATCCCTCGGCCGCCCGAGGGTGCTGAACTGGTCAGACGGCGACCCGGGCGGGCATCAGGGGTGCCGGTGCAGGTGCGCGCTCCATGGGAGGGTCGCGCGGCCCGAAGCTCCGTTCCGCCGAACGGGCGGGACGGTGGAGTGTTCACGATCGGGTGGTCGTCGCGTGCCCCGCGTGTTCCATGCCGATCTCCCTCGTTCGTCCGTTGGGACCGCGACGGCTGGGGCACTGCTGCGCCTGGAGCCGTGTTCGTTGGGTCGGCCTCGCTCGCCGTCCGGCGGGGGCGGCGGTGATTGGAGCACTGTTGCGACGAGTGGGCCGGGGGAACCGAGTTCCTCGGGGCTGGCCCTCACTCGCTCATTGTGCGGCTAGGGGGCACGGCGACGGCCCGGAGCTCCGTTCCGCCGAACGGGCGGGGCGGTGGTGGCTTCATCGGGCCACTCGCTCGTCGTGCGGCGAGTACTGCGACGGTCCGAGCGCCGTTGCCCTGAGTGGGGGCGTGTTCGTAGGGGGCGACCCTCGCCCGTTCGTTCGGCGAGGACCGCGACGGCTGGGGCACTGTTGCGCCGGGTGGGCCGGGGCACCATGTTCCTTGGGTGCCCTTGCTCCTCGTCCCGCCGGGGACGACCCAGGTGCTCGTGGCGGCGGCTCCGCCACCGGCGCGAGCCTGTGAAGAGCGCTCCCTAGTGGGCCTCGTCCTCTCCGGGGGAGGCCAGGATGTGCTCGGCCATGAGGCGTTCGGCCTCGGCCCCGTCGCCCTGCGCGAAGGCCTTGAGCATGCGCGCGTGCGCGTCGAGGTACAGGCTGGCCTTGAGCGGGTCCTTCCAGCGCGAGACGGTCTCCAGGATGGGGTTGTTGCGCCGGAGCGAGCGGACGTGACCGCTCAGGAAGGCGGGGCCGCCGACGTCGGCGACCATCTGGTGGAACAGGCGGCTGTCCCGGGCCAGGTCCTGCGAGTCGGCCGTGTCGCGTGCGGCGACCATGCGGTCGTGGACCTCGGTCAGCTCGGTGAGCTGGGCGGCGGTGATCCGCTGGGCCGCGAGCCGCGCGCTCAGACCCTCCACCGACGCGCGCAGGAGCCGGAGTTCCTCGGCCGCCTCGACACCGAGCCCGGAGACGGTGGCGCCGTGGTGCGCGCGGTAGGTCACCAGCCCGTCGCTCTCCAGACGGCGCAGTGCCTCGCGCACGGGGGTGATGGAGACCCCCAGGCGGGTGGCGACCTCGTCCTGGTTGACGGAGGCGCCGGGGGGATGGACCCCGTTCACGATCTCGTGCCGCAGCGTCTCGTGTACGTACTCGGCCTTGCTCGTCGGGGGACGCCCGGTACGCGGGAGCCCCGCTGTCTCCCCGCTACCAGAGGCGGACAAGAGCGGACCTCCCCGTCGACACGATGTTCATGGAACCAAGCTTAGAGGTCCGGTGCCGCTGTCCCGCCGGGGCTGGCGGGGTCTCGGGGGGTGGGATTCCTCGCCCACCCCCTTGCGTGTGTTCATATATCTTATAAGTTGTTTGCTATGAGATCACTGGGCAACTTGAAGGTCGTCGACGCGGCCACGCTCTTCGCCGGTCCGATGGCCGCGACCTACCTGGGCGACTTCGGGGCCGACGTCGTCAAGGTCGAGCACCCCCGGCGGGGCGATCCCGCCCGGGGGCACGGGCCCACCAAGGACGGCGTCGGGCTCTGGTGGAAGATGCTGGCCCGCAACAAGCGCACGACCACCCTCGACCTTTCCCAGCCGGAGGGGCAGGAGGTCGCCCTCCGCCTGCTGGACGAGGCCGACGTCCTCATCGAGAACTTCCGGCCCGGCACCCTCGAACGCTGGAACCTGTCCCCCGAGACGCTCCTCGAGCGCAACCCCCGGCTCATCATCGCCCGCGTCACCGGATTCGGGCAGAAGGGGCCGATGGCCCACCGCCCCGGGTTCGGGACGCTCGCCGAGGCCATGAGCGGTTTCGCCTCCATGACGGGGCAGCCGGACGGTCCGCCCACGCTCCCGCCCCTGGCCCTGGCCGACGGGATCGCGGCGCTCGCCGTGGCCTACGCCGTCATGGTCGCCGTGCACAACCGCGAGGAGACCGGCAGGGGCCAGGTGATCGACCTGGCCATCATCGAGCCGATCCTCACGGTCCTGGGCCCGCAGCTCACGGCCTACCACGCGACCGGGGCGATCCCGGAGCGGACCGGCAACCGGTCCACCAGCAACGCCCCCCGCAACACCTACCGCACCCGGGACGGCCGCTGGCTGGCGATCTCGACCAGCGCCCAGTCCATCGCCGAGCGCGTGATGCGCCTGGTCGGCCGGGAGGACCTCGTGGACGAGCCCTGGTTCGCGTCCGGCCGCACCCGCTACGAGCACGCCGACGAACTCGACGAGGCCGTCGGCTCGTGGATCGCCGAGCGCGACGCGGACGAGGTGATCGAGGAGTTCGACCGCGCCCAGGCGGCCATCGCGCCCATCTACGACGCGTCCGACATCGCCACCGACCCGCAGTACCAGGCCCTGGAGACGATCGTGCACGTCCCGGACGACGAACTCGGGAGCGTGGCGATCCAGAACGTGCCCTTCCGTCTGTCCGAGAGCCCCGGCGAGATCCGGTGGGTCGGACCGCCCAAGGGCCGCCACACCGACGAGGTCCTGGCCGAGCTCGGCTACTCCGAGGAGGCCCGGGCCGGGCTGCGTGAAGCGGGGGTCATCTGATGAGCGGCACCCAGGCGCCACTGGTCACGTGGCTCTACGTACCGGGTGACCGGCCCGAGCGCTTCGCCAAGGCGGTCGCCTCCGGGGCGGACGCCGTCATCCTCGACCTGGAGGACGCGGTCCTGCCCTCGGCGAAGGAGGCTGCCCGGCGCAACGTGCGGGCCTTCCTGGAGGAGCGCGGCGCGGCCGCCGCCGATGACGGGGTGCGGGTGCACGTCCGGATCAACGCCCCGCACAGCGAGTGGGCCGCGCTCGACGCCGCCGCCGTGGCGGCCGGGGGAGCGGACGGGGTGCGGGTGCCCAAGATCGAGTCGGCGCGGGACGTCGACCACGTCGTCGACGCGGTCGGCGAGGGCGTGCCCGTGGACTGCCTCCTGGAGTCGGCGCTGGGCGTGGAGAACGCCCCGGAGATCGCGGCGCACCCCGCCGTGCGCTCGTTGGCCCTGGGCGAGGCGGACCTGACCGCCGAGCTGGGTCTTCGCGGAGACGAGGCCTTCTCCTGGCTGCGGACCCGCATCGTCGTCGCCTCGGCCGCCGCCGGACTGGCCGCTCCGGGGATGGCCGCCTACATCGACGTCCAGGACACCGAGGGCCTGTACCGCTCCTGCCTGCGCGGGCGCGACGGCGGACTCTTCGGCCGCTCGGCGATCCACCCGCGGCAGGTCCCGGTGATCCGGCGCGCCTTCACCCCCTCCGAGGAGGAGGTGTCCCGCGCCCGCCAGATCGCGGAGGCGGCCGAGGGCGCTTCCGCGGAGTCGGTCCGGGGCGGCGGCGCGATCGCCCTGCCCGACGGCCGCTTCATCGACGCCCCGGTGGTGGCCGCGGCCCTGCGCACGCTGGCCCTGGCCGAGAGCATCGCCGAACGGTCGGACTGAGGTCCGGCCCCCGTTCCCTGAGGCGGGAGGGCGGTTTCCCGTCCCGCCTCAGGGCCCGAGCGACCCCGCGCCGACGAACGGAGCGCCGCGGGGCGCCCGCCACGCGTGCCTTGGGCAAGCCCTCGGCCGTGTGCGCGGTGTGACCGCTTCATTGCAGGTCAGAAGATTTCTGGTGAGCGGTTGACGTCCGACGTAACCTGGGACACACTTCACACAGCGAACTTACACTTCACTGATTGAAACGTTGTTTCGTCCAGGTGAAAAGTGTCGACTATGTGGGCGAGGACGACCTCCCCACCGGGCCGACCGTTCGGCTCCACCGAACGGTCACGCGCCACCCGCGGCGTACTCCGCGCCGCCGTTCCCTGATCACCGAGCCCGGGAGTCTCCCATGCCCTCTGCACTCTTGGCCCTGGCCGCCTTCATCGCGGTCATCATCGTCTGGAGCGCCGTCTTCAAGAGGAACATGGGCGAGGCCATGTTCCTCGGCTTCATCGCCACCTGCCTGTTCGCGGGCAGGGACTTCTTCGGAGCGATGGTCTCCGGCCTCGTGAACACCACCTCGAACGAGGTCATCTACGCCGCGCTGGCCTTCGTGTTCATGGCCTACATGATCGAGCGCACCGGCCTCATCAACAAGATTCTCGACATCCTCAACGCGGCCCTGGGGCGTCTGCGCGGCGGACCCGCCTACGTGGACGTCGTCGCCTCCGGCGTGATGGGGGCGCTCTCGGGGTCCAACTCCGGCAACGTCGCCTCCACCGGTTCGGTCACCGGTCCGTGGATGGTGCGCAACGGCTTCAGCCGTGCGCGCGCGGCCACGATCCTGGCGGGCAACGGCGGCATGGGCGCCGCCCTGCCGCCCAGCTCCTCCATGGTGATCATGCTCGGCTTCGCTGGCGCCGCTGTCTCGACCGGGGACATCTACCTCGCTCTGCTGGTCACGGGCCTCTATCAGGTCCTGCACCGCCTCGTGATGGCCTTCGTCTTCGTCCGTGTGGACGGCGTTCGGGTCGCCGAGGACGAGGCCCGTCTGCCGCTCGGCCGGGTGTGGAGAACAGGGTGGCCCGCCACCCTCATCTACCTCGGCGCCCTCATTCCCATCGCGGTGACCACCGGCCCGCTCTCGGACTACCTTGGCTCGCCGGACCGGCTCGGGGACGCTCTCGGCGACATCTCCCTGATCACCTGGATCCCGATCCTGATCATCCTCATCGCGGCCATCGTCGGCCGCCGCGAGCTGCCGGGGAACGCGCGCCAGTGGTACGACTTCGTTCTCGCCGCGATGCCGCGCCTGGGCACCATCGGCGCGCTGCTGATCTTCGCGATGGCCGCCAGCGGTGTGCTCGCGGACCTCGGCTTGGCCGAGGACGTCGAGCAGGTGCTGGGCTACTTCAACGCCGGGCCCGTCCTCATGGTGGCGCTGACCGTCTTCCTGGTCGCGGTCGTCTCCATCCCGCTGACCTCCACCGCCGCCCTCACCGCCGTGGGCCAGGTGTCCTTCCTCAGCCTCGTCGCCGTCGGTGTGGACCCGGTGATCGCGCTGGTCGTGCCGCTGGTGGCCGCCTCGACCGAGGGATCCTCCCCGCCCTCCGCTCCGATCTTCATCGCCTCGGGGATCGTGCAGGTCAAGGCGGAGAAGACCTTCGTGCCGCTGATCCTGTTCTACCTCGTGCCGATCATCCTCCTGGCCTGCTTCGTGGGCTGGGGGATCCTGCCCATCTTCGTCGTCTGATCCACCGCGGTCCGGGGCGGGCGGCACGGCGCCGCCCGCCCGAACAGAAAGGGGCACCTGATGTCCGAACGCAAACAGTCGGCGCGCCACATCGCACTGAGCATCCTCCGGGTCCTCTTCGTCGCGACGTTCGCCGGGTTCTTCCTCGTCGCGATCCTCATGGTGCTGGGGCAGCTGCTGGGCACCATCCTGTCGCTGCCCGGGCTCGTCAGCGCGGCTTCGGAGTACCTGCTGGTCCCCTCGGTGACCCTGGCCTCCACCTTCGGTGTCGTCGCGTTCCTGGCCTCCTACCTCCAGACGGACGACCAGGAGACCGCGGCCTGAGCGAACGGCTACCGTCCGTCGTCGAGGTGGAACCAGCCGTCGCAGACAATTTCATGCATTGACAACTTACTTCGCTAGGTGAAATGTTGGCTGTGTCGCCGAGCGAACACGGCGGCACGCGCCCTCGAAAGGAACCCCATGACGGGACAGACGACACCCCTCCCCGAAGACCTCCACCGACGCCTGGGCTCGCTGCCCGCGGCCAACGTCGGTGACGTGCTCGACCGCCTGTACGTGGCCGAGTCCGCCATCTCCTCCGTCTGGAAGGGCGCGAAGGTGGTGGGACCGGCCTTCACCGTGATGACCGCCGGGGGCGACAACAAGCACATCCACGAGGCCATCGACGCCGCGGCGCCCGGTGACGTCCTCGTGATCGACGGCCAGGCGGCCACGCACCGGGCCCTGCTCGGCGACCTCATGGGCAGGCGCGCCAAGGCACGCGGTCTCGCCGGGTTCGTGGTGGACGGCGCCATCCGTGACGCCGACGACCTGGGCGCCATCGGCTTCCCCACCTGGGCGCGCGCCGTCACCCCGGCCGGTCCCTACCGCAACGGCCCCGGCCTGCTCCAGGTCCCGGTCTCCGTGGGCCGTGTCGTGGTCAACCCCGGCGACGTGATCGTGGGTGACGACGACGGAGTCACCGTCATCCCCAGGAACCGCCTGGAGGAGATCGTGGCCGCCGCCGAGAACAAGCGGGCCAGCGAGGAGGAGGCCCGGGCCAGGATCGCCGCCCTGTAGCATTTGCGGGACATCCAGCTCCATAGTCTGAGGGGTTCCGCAGTGGCCGCAGAGTCGTCGGGCCAGCCCACGGTGCGCAGTGTGGAGCGTGCCCTGGACGTCCTGGAAGCCCTGGAACGCAGCGACACCCCGCTGCGCCTGGTGGACCTGTGCCGCCTGGTGGACCTCCACCCGGCCACCGTGCTCCGGTCGCTGGCGGTACTCCAGCGCAGGGGCCTCGTGGTCACGGAGAACCAGACCTACCGCCTGGGTGTGGCCGTGCTGCGCATGGCCCACGGGTTCCTGGTCAACGACCAGCTCACCCAGCGGGCCCGTCCCGTCATGCAGAGCCTGACCTCGGTCACCGGACTGACCTCCTCCCTGTACGTGCGCAGCGGATTCGAGCGCGTGCTCGCCGTGCGGGTCGACGGCAGTCCCCAACTCCACTACCAGGTTCCGATCGGCCGCTGGTTCCCCCTCTACGTGGGATCCGGCAAGGTCATCGCGGCCCACCTGCCCAAGGACGAGCGGGAGGCCGTGGTGGCGATGTCGGAGGGGTGTGTCAACGCCTCCGGGGAGCCGCTCGACCCCGAACGCGTGCGCAGGGAACTGGACGACATCGACAGGGACGGCCACAGCCTGACCATCGGTGAGCGCGACGTCGCCGTCGCCGCCGCGGCGGTGGCCGTCACCGGCCCGAGCGGTGAGGTGCTCGCCGCCCTCTCCCTGTCCGGCCCCTCCGAACACACCTCACAGGACCGCCTGCGCCAGGCCGTCCCCGAACTCCGAAGAGCAGCCTCCGCCCTCAGCGGGCGGCACCCGCACTCGTGATCCGGCCCAGCGCCTGACCCCTCACCGGGAACGCCGCCCGCCGGACCACGGCGGAGCGGCGACCGGACGGAGCGGGCACCCGTGTGCCGCACCGGACCGTCGTCGGCTCCCACACGACGAAAGGTCACCATGCGCATCACAGTCATCGGTCTCGGTGAGGCCGGAAACATCTACGCCACCGCGCTCACCGGGGCGGGCCACGAGGTCACCGGCTTCGACCCCGGCCCGGCGGCCACCCCGGAGGGTGTCGGCCGCGCCGACTCCGCCCACGCGGCCGTGGCCGGAGCCGAGATGGTGCTGGTGCTCACCTCCGCCTCCGTCGCCCCCGCCGTCGCGGACAGCGTGCTCGGGGCGCTCACCCCGGACACGGTCTACGCGGACCTCACCTCCGCCACCCCCGACGTCATGAGGTCGCTCAGCGAGAGGGTTCACGCCACCGGGGCCCGGTTCGCCGACGTGGCCATCCTCGGCCCGATGACCATCGGGGGCGCCGCCACCGACCTGATCGCCAGCGGCCCGGGTGCCCCCGAGGTCGCGCGGGTGTGCCAGGCCCTGGGTGCCGACGTCGAGGCCCTGCCCGGGGAACCGGGCGAGGCCACGGCGCGCAAGCTCCTGCGCAGCTCCCTGATGAAGCCCCTCGCGTCGGTGGTGTGCGAGGCCGTGGTCGCGGGCCGGGCCGCCGGGGCGGAGGAGTGGGTGCGCGAGCAGATCGCCTCCCAGCTCACCGGAGGAGCGGAGCTGGTCGACCGCTTCCTCAGCGGCACGGTCAAGCACGCCGGACGACGCAGCGAGGAGGTGCGGTCCACCGCTGACTTCCTCGACTCCCTTGGTGTCCCGAACGAGATGACGACCGCGTCGGAGCAGACCCTGCGCAGGCTCGCCGCGAACGGTCGGCAGGGCTGAGGGCTGCCCGTGGTGCCCTGCCCGGACCGTTCCCGGGCAGGGCGGTGTCAACCGGCGGGCGCGGCGCTCACGTGGGTGGCGCCCCCACACGCACACGGTCGCTGTCCTGGTCGGACAGGAACAGGGCCAGCAGCCGACCCTGCTCGGCGACCTCGTCGCGGTCGGCTCCGGTCAGGGGCCGCAGCGGGGTGACCGCCACGGTGCCGTCCTCGGATCGCCAGGTCGCGGAGACCCGGCCGTCCACCAACACCACGCGTTCGCCCGCCACAGACAGCCCCCGGTGCTGGTCGTCGATGATCCGGTTCCGATACTGGTAGCCGAGGACGGCGTTGTCGAAGGCGGGCAGGAACCGGGCCGGGGCCGTGGTGTCGGGGTCCGGGCGCGGCGCGTCGCGCAGGTCCAGCAGCTCACGGCCGCGTTCGTCCCGGAAGGACACCAGCTCGTCACGGACCGCGGCCACCGCTGAGGGCAACCCGGCCAGCCCGCACCAGGAGCGCAGGTCGGTGGAGGTCGCGGGGCCGTAGGCGGCGAGGTAGCGACGGACCAGGGCCCGCCCGACAGGGTCGGAGCCGTCCGTGATCAGCGGGTCGACCTCCCGGCCGAGCCAGGAGGACAACAGCACGTTGCGCACCCCGCCCCCGGTCCGCCACAGTCCGCGCGGCGGGGCCTGCGCCACCGGGACCAGGGCCGAGATCAGCATCTCGCCCAGCGGGCGCCGTCCCGGGTCCGGCCAGCGGTGGGAGAGCTCCGCGACCAACTCGGTCATGGAACGGGGCCGACCGTCGGACATCACCTCCCGTCCCGCCTCCGCGAGTTCGTCCAGGTGCACCTCGCGCAGGTCGTCCCGGTAGACCCCCATGACCTTCTGGCGCAGCATGGCGGCGAATCGGGACCGCCAGGCGAGGGCGTCCTCGGCGGTGACCAGGTGCACGGTGCGCCGCATGAGGTGGACCCGCACCACCCGCCGTTCGGTCAGGAGGTGGGACAGCGTCGAGGCCTCGAAGGACCGCATCCGGGTCCAGAGCCCGACGAACGGCTCCTGGGGTTCCTGCGCCTGGAGTCCGCCCAGGTGGGACACGGTCTCCAGCGCCGACCGCCCGGAGGGTTCGAGCAGCCCCTGCCGGGCGAGGGTGGCGCGGTTGAGCGCCCGGTCGTCCAGCACGGTCGCGTTCCTGGTGGGCATGGTCTGTTCCCCTGCTTCCTCTTGTACCGGGGGAACCCTCGCAGAGGTGGAGGCCAGGTTCTGTCCTCCATTGACCGACGCGGCGCCGGTACCTGCGTTGGAGCCGGCCCCCGGCGGCTCGCACACGGAAGCGGAGGTCACCTCGGGGCCGCGCTCACGGGGCGTCGGAGGGGCCGTAACGGTCCAGGAGCAGGCGGGAACGACCCACGATCCCCTCCTCCGGGACCGGCACCTGGGGCGCCCCCTCGGCCAGGAAGCGCTCCGCGATCCCGGTCAGCCTCCGGTCGAGCTCCGCTGAGGCCGCCGACCGGTCGGAGAGGGCCAGGGGCAGGCCCTCCGCCCACGCCTTCCACCGGGGCCGGTGGTAACCACCGACCAGACCCGCCCACAGACGTGCGGCGTAGTCGTCGAGCACGGTGTCCTCGGACGTGGTCCAGACGGTGAGGATACGGCGGGCGTTGTCCCGCAGGACACCGAGCTCGGTCTCGTCGGTGGCCCACGTCCGCGCGCGAGCCTCCCAGGTCGAGTACCGGTACTCGGGTCGGGTGGCCAGGAGCGCGTCGAGGTCGTCGAACACGCGCAGGAACCGCTCCACGCCGTCCGGTGGGACCTCGCCGTGCCCGGCCGCAGCCTCCACCAGGTCCGTGTAGCGGTGGTCGGCGACCCTGGCCAGGACCGCCATGGCGACGTCGGCCAGGTCGCCGCCGAGGGGACCGTCCGCGAGTCCCGGGCTCCGTTCGGCCGCGCCCACCAGGGACTCCCAGGCCCCGACGAGATCCGCCCACTCGTACCAGACCAGCCCGGAGACCTCCGACCGGACGCGGCCGGGGGAGCCGAGGTCCGCGTAGCCCGGTCGCGCGGTCAGGACCCCGTTGAACTGCTCGGGGAAGATCCGTAGTTCCGACGCGCCGTAGACGGTGGCGTTCAGCGCCCGCCAGGCCGCCAGGAGGGCCGGGTCCGCGTCCGCGCCGTAGCGCCCCCGGACGAACCCGGGCAGCCAGTCCCGGGACACGTTCCCGGTCCGGGTCCACACCTGGTCCGCCACGAGCTCGAAGAAGGCCGGGTTGTTCCGGGTGGCCTCCATGGCCAGTCCCAGGCCCACGGGGCGGTTCCCGGTGGCCTTGGCCGCGTTGATCCCGTCCACGGCGCCCTGGAGGTCGCCGATGGGGTCGGTGCGTCCGCCGAAGTTGAGGAGGGCGCACCAGACCCACGTCTTGGAGCCGAACGAGTCCAGGCGGGACCACTGGGGATCCTCCTCCGCCCAGAGGTCGAGGACCAGCAGGCGCTCGTCGGGGACCGCGTCCAGGAAGGCATTCACCCGGGAGTCGGACCAGAAGTCGCGCTGGTAGGAGAAGGGCCAGGCCTGGAGCGCCCACACCGCGTCCGGGTCGGCCCTGGTCAGGCCGTCCAGGGTGGCCCGTGCCACCGCTCCGGGGAAGGCGGGGTCGGCGTTCACCGGGACCATCTCGATGAAGGGGTCGATGGCGTACAGGTGGTCGGTGCCCAGCAGACGGGTCTGGCTGCGCGCGATCTCCTCGGCCACGCGTGCGTACAGGGGGTCGGCGGGGTCCAGGACGTGGGTCCGGAAGCCCTGCCAGGTGCGGGTTCGGGTCCGGCCGGGTGCCAGATCGGCGGGGACGTGCCCGGTGAAGCCGGGGAGTGCCGGGGTCATGCCGAAGGAGCGCTGGCGTTCGAGGACCCGCCGGGCCAGGGCCAGGTGGCCGTCGATCCACGAGGAGGGCATCGGGCCGGGGAAGCCGTCCAGGTTGCCCATGTACTGCCAGGGCAGGTAGCCGGGGCCGCCGAGGAACCGCAGGAGCGTCGACTCGTCCAGCCCGAGTCCGGTGTACGCGTCGAGCAGCACCGCCTCGTGGCCCAGCAGGGTGAGGGGCATGGTGACGCCGTGCAGCGCCATCCAGTCGGTCTCGCGCTCCCAGTCGTCCCAGTCCCAGTAGGCGGACGTGTACCCCTGAGTGCAGAAGTTCAGGTAGTAGAGGTGGTCGGTCTCGGCGGTCCCCTCGGTGGTCGGGGCGTCCGGGAACTCGGTGACCGGCAGGGGGCGGGGGGTGTCCCAGCCGACCGCGACCGCGCAGACGCTCCGCAGATAGGTGTGCAGACCCACGGCGGCGGCGAGCGCGTCGGTGGCGGCGACCTTGAGGACGCCCGCCTCGGCGCGGTACTCGAAGGACCGTTTCCGCGCGTCGAGCGATCTGAAGTGGACTTCCGGATGGGCGGGACCGAGAATCCTGGTGACCAAGCCGGTCACCACTGAATCCCAAATTGGAGGATTTGTTGCAATAGCGGACATTTAGGTTATCCAAGTTGCGTCGTGAGAATTCAGTTACGTACAGTACATAATTGATCTGAGGCCGGACAAGCCTTGGGGTGCCAGGCCTCGCCATATCGTGCCGGGGCGGGTGCGTGGTGGTGAAATGCCCCCCGACCTGCGAACTCCCCCCGCCGCTGTTCCCCTTTTTCGCGTGTCGGGGGTTCGGTCGGGCGGTTTCCCCAGGAGGTTCGGCGCCCCCCGCGAAAAAGGATCACGGAGATTCAGGATGCCCCCCAAGGAAAAGGTTCTGCGCCCCGCCGCGTTCTCGCTGGCGAGCGCGTCGGCCGTGCTCACACTCACGGCCTGCGCCGCCCTCTCCGGCGGTTCCGCCCAGGACAACACACCCGACAACGTCTCCACCGACATCAGCGACGTGGAGGCCACCCTGACCCTGGCCTTCGCGGACGACCCTCCCACCCATGAACTGGTGGAGGGCTTCACGTCCCTGTACCCCAACGTGAACATCGAGCTCCAGCAGACCCAGTTCACGGACTACGTCAAGACCATCAGCCTGTCGATGACCTCGGACGACGCCCCCGACATCGCGCAGTACAACCCCGGGGCGATGCGGTCGCTCATCCCGGGCGGCCACATCCTCAACCTCGACCCCTACGCCGAGGCCTACGGCTGGGACGAGTCCTTCCCCGAGGCGAGCCTGGAACCCCTCCAGTCCAACGACGAGGCCTCCGAGTTCGCCACCGGCAGTCTCTACGCCGCCCCCGGAGCCCTCTCCGTCCTGGGCGTCTTCTACAACACCGAGGTCCTGGAGGAGGCCGGGGTCCCCGAGCCGCCCGCGACCCTGGATGACTTCGAGGCCGCCCTCGAACTCGCCCACGAGGCCGACATCGCCCCCATGAGCGTGGGCGGCCTCGAAGTGGGCGGCTTCCAGATCTGGAACGCCCTGCTCAACGGGCTCGGAGACCACAGCGAGTACAAGGACTGGGTGTACGGGGCCGAGGGCGCCACGATCGAGACCGAGGCGGCCGCCGAGGCCACCGAGACCTTCCACCGCTGGGTCGAGGCCGGGTACGTCACCGAGAGCGCCAACGCCACCTCGGACAACGACGCCCGCGCCGAGTTCGTCGACGGGGAGAGCATGTTCCTCGTGACCGGCAACTGGGCCGCCTTCGAGCTGGAGGCGGAGATGGGCGACGATGTCGGCTTCCTGCTCATGCCCGGCACCACCGTGGACCAGGCACCGGTCGCCTCCGGCGCCAGCGTCGCCTACGCCGTGTCCTCCCACACCGAGCACCCGGACGTTGCAGCCGCCTTCCTCGACTACCTCAGCAGCGTCGAGGCGGCCGAGATCCAGCTGGCCACCGGCTTCATGCCCGTGGACACCCAGGCGCCGATCGAGAGCTACGGCCTGTTGAACGAGGTCAACTTCGGCTTCTCGACGGTCGCGGACAACGAGGGGATCGTCCCCTTCCCGGACTACGCCACGCCCGGCATGATCGACCAGCTCACACCCGGAATCCAGGGACTCATCTCCGGTAGCGCCACTCCGGAGGAGTTCCTCGCCTCGTTGCAGGCCGAATGGGAAAGCCACCATGAGTGACGGCGCTCAAGCGCAACCGCACACCACGCCCGCCCCCGCGCCGACCCACGGCGCCGGGGGCGGGCGCCCGCGTCGGAGGAGGCGGGTCCGGGCCGGGCTCAAGAGCTGGCTCTACCTGCTGCCGGCCCTGGCCGTCTACGGCGGCTTCGCGATCTACCCCGCGCTGAGCACGTTCTCCTTCTCCTTCCTGGACTGGGACGGGGTCCAACCCCCGACCTGGGCCGGGCTGGAGAACTACGCGCGGGTCGTCACGGACCCGCTCCTGGCCGGGGCGATCGGCAACGGGCTCGTGCTCATCCTCTTCTTCTCGATCGTCCCCATCGCGGTGGGGCTCCTGATGACGGGGCTGCTGACCGCCCGCGGCGGCCGGGGTACCACCTTCTACCGGACGGTCTACTTCCTGCCGCAGGTGCTGCCGCTGGTGGCGGTGGGCACCACCTGGCGCTGGCTCTACAGCGGCGACGGTGCGGTCAACGAGTTCCTGGGTGCGGTGGGGCTTGGTGGGCTGGCCCGCTCCTGGCTCGCCGACTACCACGTCGCGCTGGTCGCCCTCGGACTGATCGGCACCTGGTGCATGAGCGGCCTGTGCATGGTCCTGTTCATGAGCGGCGCCCAGAAGATCGACCCGGCGCTGCACGAGGCCGCCGCGCTGGACGGGGCCGGACGGCTGCGCCGGTTCCTCCACGTCACGCTGCCCGGGCTCCGCAAGGAGATCAGCATCGCGGGCGTCATCACCACCATCGCCGCGCTGGCGAGCTTCGACCTCGTGTACGTCACCACCAACGGCGGCCCCGCCGGGCAGACCAACGTCCCGGCCCTGCTCGTCTACCGGCTCGCCTTCAACGAGGGCGACATCGGAGCGGCCAGCGCGCTCGCCGTGGTCCTGACCCTGCTGGTCATCGCCCTGGTCAGCGTGATCCGACTGCTCGCGAGGGAGAAGTGATGCGTCGAGGAGTCCCGCTGTCGGTCCTGCGCCACGGTGTGCTGACCCTGATCGCCGTGCTGGTCCTGTTCCCCTTCCTCGGGATCGTCCTGGCCGCGCTGCATCCCACCGGCACCCAGGTCGGGGGCCTGAGCGTGCCGGAGCAGTGGTCGTGGGAGAACTTCCGGCTCGCCTGGGAGGCGGGACGCTTCGAGCAGCTGACCAAATCGGGCTTGGTCATCGCCGCGTTCGTCGTGCCGCTGACGGTCTGCTTCGCGACCCTGGCCGGGTACGCGCTCTCGATCCTCGGCGTGTGGGGCGGCCGCGTGCTCTCCCTCGCCTTCGTCCTGGGCCTCACCCTGCCGGTCGAACTGCTGGTCATCGCCCTGTACCTCAACCTGCGCGAGGTGGGCCTGACCAACACCTACACCGGGGTGGTCCTCGCCGAGGTCGCCCTGTTCCTGCCCTTCGGGGTGTACTGGATGCAGTCGCACTTCGCCGGGGTCCCCAAGGAACTGGTGGAGGCCGCACGGGTGGACGGTGCCCGCGACAGAGTGGTACTGGCCCGGGTACTGCTCCCGATCTCCTGGCCCGCGATCACCACACTGTCGGTCCTGGTGTTCATGTGGTCGTGGAACCAGTTCCTGCTCATCCTCGTGATGATGCAGACCCCGGCCCTGCGCACCGCGCCCACCGGCCTGGGGCTGTTCGTCGGCCAGTACGGCACCGACATCCCGCTGCTCTCGGCGGCCAGCCTGATCGTGATCGCCCCCATCGTGGTCGTCTACCTGGCCTTCCAGCGCAGTTTCGTCAACGGCATCACCCGGGGCGCGGTGAAGGGGTGACGGCGGGAGAGGGGGACGGCGGGGCAGAGGATCGGTTCGCGGGGCCCGACCGCCGTGACGGGGGCACGCCGGGACTTGACCCGGCGGCCCTTTCCGCTAGGAGTCCCCGGTGCGCCGGGCGCGCTCGGGCTCCTGGCCGGAGGCGCGGACGGCCAGCCCGACCGCGCCCATGACGGTGAGCAGGACGGCGAGGCCGCCCCACACCATCGGCTGTGTGACCAGCATGTCCCCGGACGGTTGCCCGGGCGTTCGCCCGCCGTCGCGGCCGGTCACTGTCACGAGCAGCAGGACGACCACGGCGGCGGCCGCGAGGAGGCGGCCGCAGAGCCGGGCCAGGGCCGGGAACACCGGCCCCCTTTGGAGGTCGGACCGGGTCAGGCGCTCCTCGGGGCGAATGGGCGTGAGCAGCCTGGCCAGGAACAGCAGGGCCACGGGGAGCTGGAGCGCCCACACGAAGGTCCGGAACGCGCCGTCGAACCACACGTTGGTGCCGTACAGCAGGGTGTGCCACACGCTCAGCACGTAGACGACGATGACGAACCGGTGCAGGACCCGCCACAGCCGCGACCCGGTCCAGGCCCGCACGTAGAACGACAGGCTGAGCGGAATCGCCAGGTAGAGGGCGATCAGCCCCAACAGGATGGCGACCTGGCCGGTCCCCGAGGAGTACCCGCCGGGAACGAACACGTCGACGAACGCCGAGAACAGCAGCGGCAGCGTGCCGAGGCCGTCGTCGTTCTGCCTGAGGAGTTCGAGGAAGAACGCGAGGGCGTGGCCGAACATCAGCGCGATGGTGGTGACGCTGGTGACCCGGTGCCAGCGTTCCAGCCGGGAGTGCCTCACGGGGGACGACGGGATCGGCATGGTCGCTCGCAGCAGGCCGAGCATGACGGTGATCCACGCCCACAGCAGCGCGGACCAGCCAAAGGCCTGGCAGGCCCAGTACAGCCAGTACCGCTGGGCGTCCGCGAGGTGGGGCATCACCTCCAAGGTCTGTGAGGTTCCGCCCTCGACGCGCAGGTACAGGACCACGAACATCACGAAGGTGACGGCCAGGGCGGCGGTGGTGTCGAAGAGGAGGTGGCGCAGGTCGGATCGGAGCGTGCGGCGGTCGAGGCGGGGCTTCCGGGCGGCTCCGGGGGAGCGTTCGGGGGAGGGGGAGGGGCTCATAGGGGCTCCCAGGGGGGTGGGGAGTGATCGGATCGGGCGGCCGTGGAGCGCGGGGAGGTTCCCCGTGGCGATCACAGTGAACCGGAGCGGCTCCCCGCCGTCCAGAAGGGCAGGCGGACACGGGCGCGCCCCGGCGCCACGGGTGGTCCCGTGGCGGCCGGGGCGTTGTCGCGATGTGCCGGTGCCCGGAGGTCAGCCCGTGCGGACCGGTGCGTCCTCCTGGGCCGCGCCGTGGTCATGGTGCGGGCAGGGAGCCGCGGCGGGCTCGGTGCGCAGGTCGCGAAGGAAACTGACCACCACGCCCACGATGACCACGAGGAAGGGCGCCGAGGCCACGATCACGGTCTGTTGCAGGGCGTTGAGACCCCCCGAGATCAACAGGATGATCGCCAGGGCGCCGGTCACCGCCCCCCACAGCAGCAGGATCGGCGTCCGGGGCTGGATGGACCCGTGCGTGGTGAGCATGCCCAGCACGTAGGTGTTGGCGTCGGCCCCGGAGACGAAGAAGAGCACCGCCAGGATCACCACCAGCGTCGCCGTCACCATGGGCAGCGGGAACTCCGCCAGCGTCACGAAGAAGGCGCTGTTCAGGTCCGCGGCGGTGGCGCCCGCGATGTCCGTGCCCCCGTTCAGGTCCAGGTCGATGGCCGAGCCGCCGAACACGGAGAACCAGGCGAAGAAGGCCAGGCTGGGCATCCCGAGGACGACCAGGATGAACTGGCGGATCGTGCGGCCGCGCGAGATGCGGGCCAGGAACACGCCGACGAAGGCGCCCCAGGACACCCACCAGGCCATCATGAAGTAGGTCCACCCCTGGAGCCACTCGGTGTCACCGAAGGCCGGACCCCGCAGGCTCATCAGCAGGAACTCGCTGCCGTACTGGCCCAGGGACTCCAGGAAGAGGGAGACCAGGAACGCCGTCGGGCCAAGGAACAGCACGAAGAGGAAGAGCACCGAGGCGACTGACAGGTTGATCTCGCTGGTGTAGCGGATCCCCCGCTTGACCCCGGAGGCCGCCGAGAGGCTGAACAGCACCGTCACCACGACCACGATAACGACCTGGGTGGTGGCACCGGTGGGCGTGCCCAGGATGCGGTTCAGACCGTTGTCGATCTGGAGCGCGCCCAGGCCGAGCGAGGTGGTGGTGCCGAACAGGGTCGCGAACACCGTGAAGACGTCGATGGCCTTACCGACGGGGCCGTCGGCGTGCCGGCCCAGGAGAGGCCGGAACAGCGCGCTGACCAGGCCGGGGCGCTGCTTGCGGTACATCGAGTACCCAAGGGCCAGACCGAAGACGGCGAAGATCGCCCAGGCGTGCAGGCCCCAGTCGTAGAACGAGTACTGGAGCGCCAGCACGGCGGCCTTGGGGGTTCCCGGCTCGGCGAGGTCGTGCGGCGGGACGGCGAAGTGCGAGATCGGCTCGGCGATGCCGTAGGAGACCAGACCGATGCCCATCACCGCGCAGAGGATCATCGCGATCCAGGTGTGCGTGGCGAACTCGGGGCGGTCCTCGTCGGCGCCCAGCCGGACGCGTCCGTAGCGGCTGAAGGCCAGTCCGACCAGCAGCGCGAGAAGCAGGAGGGGGAGGAGCAGGTACGCCCAGCCGAATCCGGAGGTGATCGCGTTCAGGGCGGAGTTCATCGTGTTCATCTGGTGTTCCGGGGCGATCACGCCCCAGACCACGAACAGCGCGGAGATCGCCAGAGAGGCCCAGAAGACCACTCCGACGGTTCTTCGGCCGGTCGGAGCGTCATTCATGTGTCGACACCTTTCGGGCGATACGCGCCGCGGTCACGGGGGACACGCGGGGGGCGTCGCACGGCGGTGGGCAGCGGAGTACGACCGTTCTGGGGTCGGGTGAGCGTCGCACGGGAGTGAACCGCCTGTTCGTCTGTGGAAGGTCGGGATCCGGGGAACCGTCCCGGAGCGCACATGGCGACAGGCGCCCTTCGTGCCGAACGGAGCGGCGGGACGATCGGCGTCGAGGCGAGCGTGACGGAACCCGGGGAAACGAGAACAGCGCCGCGGAAGGAGTCCGCGACGCGGGTGTCGGTGGCCGCCACGGCTGGGACGGCCCCTGACCGAGTCGGCGCCCGGCGAGGTCGACAGCACGGGTGGGCACTGACTCAGGAGGCCTCCGCGCAGCTCCGGACCGGGTACCGCTCGTGGTTCGACCTTCGCGTACCGACCTTCGAGGGTCGGTGCGGGAGTGGTCGAGCCCCACGGGGCCGAAGAGCTGGAAGTGGCCTCCGAAGAGCGTACTCGCATGTGGGAGCGGGGGCGCCACCTCGGCGGTGAGTCGAGTCGGGACCGGTCGGCCCCGTCGGAGGCGAGCGGATCGATCCGGGGGCGGCCTCACTTCAGTGTGAAGAAGCGGACGAAGGCCCCGTGCGTGGACACGAACGGGCGTGACACGAGGATGTGCGCCCGCGACCCCGTACGGGATCGCGAGCGCACTGTCCGAGCCCCGGTGGGGCGGGGATCGTTACGAATTGGTGCGCCGTGTCACACCGTCACGCAGCACCGTGCGCACGCCCCGCTCGGGCTCGGCCAGCAGGGAGAGGTCGGAGAGCGGGTCCCCGTCGACGACGATCAGGTCGGCCCGCGCCCCCGTGCGCAGCGTGCCGACCTCGCCCTCGAGACCGAGCAGCGCCGCGGCCTCGCTGGTGGCCGAACGCACCACGTCGGCCGCGGGCTGGACCTCGCCGCGAATGGAGAACTCGGCGCTCTGGTGCGACTGCATGCCCCCGAGCAGATCCGTGCCGAACACCAGGCGCACGCCGCCCTCGTGCGCCATCCGCAGCGCCTCCAGCCCACGGTGCAGCACCGTGTCCACCTTGGCCTGGCTCTCGGCGGGCAGCCCGTTGCGTGCCCCCTGACGTGACAGCTCGCGGTAGGTGACCAGGGTCGGCACCAGGAACGCCCCGTGTTCCACGAACAGCTCGACACTGCTCTCGTCGATCAGGTTGCCGTGTTCGATGCAGCGCACACCCAGGCGCAGCCCTCGGTTGACCGCGCGTGCGGTGTAGGCGTGCCCGGTGACGTAGCGGTTCGCGGCCTCGGCCTCCTCGACGACCGCGCGCAGTTCGTCCTCCGACGACTGGGTGGAGTCGATCCGGTCCGTGGGTGAGGCCACCCCGCCCGAGAGCATCACCTTGACGTGGTGCGCGCCGGTGCGGAGCTGTTCGCGGGCGGCCCTGCGGAACTCGACGGGACCGTCACAGACCAGACCGGCACCGGGGCAGCACCCGTGCTGGTCCGTGCCGTGGCGGCCGCGCGGACGGAAGTCGCCGTGCCCGCCGGTCTGCGAGAGGGCCTTGCCGCCGAAGACCAGGCGGGGGCCGTCCACGAGGCCGTCGTCCACGGCCTCGGCGAGCCCCCAGTCGGCCCCGCCGACGTCGCGCACCGTGGTGAAGCCACGGCCGAGCATGTCGGACAGCGATCTGGCCGCGAAGGCGGCGACGTAGGAGGGGGAGTGGTCGCCGACCGCGCCGAGGTCGGCGCTCAGCGCGGTGACGTGCACGTGGGCGTCGATGAGGCCGGGCATGAGGGTGGCCCCGCCGAGGTCGGTGGTCTCCGCCCGTTCGGTCACGGAGACCGGTACCTCGCCCGCGCCGCGTGCCGCGATGACGCCGTCCTCGACGAGCAGCCAGGACCCGGGGGTGCGGGAACCGGTCTCGGGGTCGAGCAGGGCTGTGTTCGTGTAGGCGGTGGGCCGGGGGCCGTCGGACACGGGGAACCTCCAGGGGTCGGGTGCGCGGTCTGGTGCGGGGCGAGCCGCAGCGATGCAATGCAATATACGTTGCATCTGGCCTCGGTTGTCGAACGGGGGTGGTATCGCTGGGTTGGCGCGACCCGGGTGTTCCGGACCGCTCGAACGGAGGGAAGGCCGATGGCGGACTGGATCGAGGAGACCCTGGAGCGAGGGCGCCTGGGCAGGGCCAGTGAGAGGGTTCTGCACGTCCTGCGCGACGAGCCCCGTTTCGCCTCCTACGCGACCGCGGCCGAGGTGGCGGCCAGGGCCGAGGTCAACGTCGCCACGGTGGTGCGCGCGGCCCAGCAGCTGGGGTTCACGGGATGGCCCGCCCTGCGGGTGGAGCTGCGCTCGCGCTACCTGGCCTCGCTCAGCGCGGGGGAGGTGCTGGCCGAGCACGCGGGCTCCGACACCGACCCGGTGCGGGCGGCGGTGCGCTCGGACCGGGAGAACCTGAGGCTGCTGGAGCGGACGCTCGAACCCGAGCGGGTGCGGGCCGTCGCCGCGGCCATCCACGGTGCTCGGAGCACCCTGGTCCTGGGCTCGGGCACCTTCGCCGCGCCCGGGGTCCAGCTCTCCCACGCCGCCGGGATCATGGGCTACGACGTGCGTTCGCTCGACTCCGGGGGCACCGCCCTGACCAACGCGCTGGCCAGGATGGGGGAGGGTGACCTGCTCGTGGTCTGCGACCTGTGGATGCTGCCGGTCGCGCTGCGTCGCGCGGTGGAGATCGCCGCCGAGGAGTCCGTGTCGATCGCCCTCATCACGGACCGGCGCGACTCGCCTCTTGGCGTGCTGGCCGACCACGTCGTGGCCGTGCCCAGTGAGGGGGTGGGGATGTTCCCGTCCCTGACCGCGGCGATGACGGTCGTGCACGCGGTGCTGGCGGAACTGGCGCGAGCCGGGGGAGAGGCGGCGCTGGAGTCGGTCAGGCGGGCCGAGGAACTCTGGCGACGGGCCGAGCTCTTCTAGGTGATCTGAGACACACCAGATGCAACAAGCATTGCATAATTGACATCGTTGCTGGTTACATCGGGCTTCACCCGCAGTTCACCCCACCGTGTCCCCTCCTGAGGCAGCTCATGCAAACGACCCACCTGGTCCTCATCACCGCCTACCTGCTGGTGATGATCGGGATCGGCCTGTACTACTCCCGTTCCTCCAAGGTCCGCACCGGCGAGGACTTCCTCTTCGCCGGGCGGAGCCTGTCCACGCCCGTCATGATCGCGACCCTGATCGTGACGTGGGTCGGATCGGGAACGATCATCGGTGGAGCGAACTTCGCCTACAACCACGGCCCCATGGCCGGCATGATCTTCTTCGCCGGTACGCCCCTGGGCATCCTGGTCCTGCTGCTGGCCGCGCGCCGCATCCGCAGGGCCGCCCGGCACACCGTGCCCGAACTGCTCGAAGCCCGCTTCGGCACCGGGGTGCGCACAGTGGCGGCGGTGGTCACCACCATCGCCTACATCGGCCTGGTCGCCTCGCAGTTCGTCGGCGGCGGCTACGTCCTCGCCCTCATCACGCCGCTCACCACGACCCAGGGCGCCCTGGTGGTCGCCGCCGTCGTGACGATCCTGACCGTCACCGGCGGTCTGTTCTCCGTGGCCTACACCGACTTCGTCTCGGCCATCCTCGTCTTCGGCGCGCTGATCGTGGCCGTGCCGCTGATCCTGGTGGCGGTCGGAGGCCTGCCGCTCTACTGGGAGGGGCTGCCCGAGGCGGCCCGCACGCCCAGCGGTGGGCTCAGCCCGCTCCAGCTGCTCGGCTACTTCCTCCCGCTGTTCCTGCTGCTGCTGGCGGACCAGAACCTCTACCAGCGGCTGGCCGCGGCCAAGGACGAGCGCGCCGCCCGCAACTCCACGCTGGGCATGCTCATCGCCAGCTTCTTCGTGTTCGTTCCGGTGATCATGCTGGCCACCTCGGCGGCCGTGCTCATGCCCGGGATCAACGGCGACGAGTCCGTCCTGCGCCTGGCCACCGACGGCCACCTGCCCACGCTGATCGGCGGGCTGCTGCTGGCCGGTGCCGTCGCGTTCGTCGTCACCACCGGCTCGTCGTTCATGCTCTCCGGCGCCTCCAACATCGCCTTCGACCTGTTCGCCAGGTTCGGCGGGGACAAGATCAGTGACCGGGGAACCCTGGTCGTGCAGCGCCTGTCCGTCGTCGCCATCGCCCTGGTCGCGGTCGCCCTGGGTCTGTACTTCCCCACGGTCCTCGACCTCCAGATGTACTCGTACACCGTCTACGGCGCGGCGATCACCCCGGCCGTGCTCGCGGTCCTGTTCTGGAAGCGCGCCACCACGACCGGTGCCGTGGCCGCGCTGATCACGGGCACGGCCGTCACCATCGGCTGGGAGGTGGCCGGAGCCCCGGGCGGATTCAACGGCGTGATCATCGCGCTGCCCGCCGCCGTCCTCGCCCTGTTCGTCGGAAGCATGCTCACCAAGGCGCCCGACGCCCGGACCCTGGAGGCCGCGGGCGTGGACTGACCGGGACACGCACCGCTCGTCGCGGTGCCGGGCCCGAAACGGGCCCGGACCCCACACCCTCTGGG